>JABICI010000066.1 GCA_018652335.1 Flavobacteriales bacterium | reverse complement strand
CTATTTAATATACCAACATTTGGATCATAAATTATTAACCAAATTATACTTACTGCAACAGATGAAATAACCATTGGTGTAAATATAATAGTTCGAAAAATTACTTTTCCATACTTTATACCTCTGTCTAAGATAGCTGCTAGTATTGTACCGACCCCTACTTGTAGAACTATTGAAGCAAAGACAATTATAAAATTATTTTTTAACGCAATCCAAAAAAATTCATCTTTTGCTGCTTTCACATAATTTCCAAAACCGACCCATTTCCAATCATTAAGAGAAGTCATTCCATAGCTATAAAACGATCCTATTATCGCCCAAATTGCTGGAATAAAAATAAATACAGTACAAAATATAAGTGCCGGAATTAAAAGGATAATTACCGAGATCTTATCACTAGATAAGGAAAAGTTAATAGATTCTGTTTGGATTTTCTTCATAAGAGAACTTCGGCTATTTTTTTAAATAGCCGAAATTAAATTTTTAAATTACATTGCTTCTTTAGCCTCTAAAGCAACCTTTCTAATGAAATCCATTGCTTCTTGAGGGGATTTTGTTCCATTAAGAATTTCAGTTCCCATATCAAGATACGCATTAGACACATTTGCCTCTAAGAGAACATCTAAAACATTTACATGTGCACTTTTATCGGCAATATCATTGACGTAAAATGTAAACCAATGAGGAGCATCTTTCATTTGATCAATTAAAGTTGCATTTGATATCAAACTGCCTCTCATTTCGGCATCTGCTAAAGCCATAACATCAGATACGTTTATAGATGCAACTAAAGCTGCTGCTTCCGGATTTTTTGTTTTTGCTGATACTTGCAATCCTTCTGCAACTAGGAAGCCTACAGTTCCATCGTCAGCTCCACCTTCAACTTTTGGAAATCTGAACATTTTAAAATCTGTAAAACCTTCTGAAGCAAAAATACCACCACACCACGTTCCACAATACATCATAGGTGAAATTTGCGCTGCAAACATTGATCTAGTTAATTCTGGATTTGTTGCATTTGGCGCTTCATTGAAACAATTCTCATTTAGTTCAACAACCTTTTCCCATGCTTCCACATATTTAGGATTTGTAAATAGGTCATCATCAGGTGCAGTTAAGGCATAATCTGCTTTTGTATTTTCTGCTCCAACTACTCTTTGATTGAGCATAGTAATAACATGGTTTAATTTCCATCTTTCAGAATTACCCATTGGCCATGGAACAATAGATGAGTCTATTGCTTTTATACTTTTACAAGTATCAATTAACTCTCCAAATGTTGAAGGCACTGATAAGCTATGCTGATCAAAAAATGCAGGATCGTAATAAAAATATTTTGAAACAGCTTTATTTGCAACTCCATAAATTTTTCCATCTACTGCTCCAGCATCTTGCCAACCTTTACTTATAAAGTTTCCATATCCACCTTCCATATCTGAGTAAGGAGTAAGATCCATTGCTAAACCAGCTCTTGCTAATCTTGCACTATCTTCACCAAACCAATTGAAGAATACATCAGGCCCATCATTACCATTTAGAGCAAGTTGAATTTGAGTTTTATAAGCCTCATTTTCCCACTCAGTAACAATAATGTTAATATCTGGATTATATTTTTTAACTTCTTTTTGTAATAGTTCATAGAACTCGTCTTGACCATCTCTTCCCGAAAGATCCCACAGCTTAATATCAATTGACTGTGCTGCTTTTGTGAACGAAAAAGCCATAATTATTAATAAAACAATTTTAAGTATATTTTTCATTTTTCCTCCCTTTTAGTTAAATTTAACTTAACACATATTGTTAAATAACAAAGAAATTTATTTACAATTTAAATAATCTGGAAGGATTACCCTTCTTCATAAAGAAAATAAAAAAAGCTTATTTTTTAAATCTTAAAAAAGAAATTATTATTAAAAAAAATAATCTGCTCAATATAAGAGTTAAGAAATTTCAAATGCATGAAGCATTAGTTTTAGAATACTAATTTTTAATGTTAAAATAATTATGAAGTAATTCTTTTGGAGGGTCATATTGTTTAATAATTTTGATCATCATATCTTGATATTTTTTAAATAAATTTTTGTCGTTTATTGGAGATAATTGTCCAGGGTCATTTTGTAATTTATATAAAGCGCTCTTAGTATCTTCATACCCTTTATAGCCTCCATCAGTTTGTCTTTCGATTCTGTTTATTTTGAGCACAGGTGTTTCTTTTGTAAAATTAAAAGGCTTGTGTAATGATGCAGTTTGCAGTTCTTCTAATGAAAAAAATTGGCGCATATGAGTTGGCATCAAAGTATATTGATAACGATTTGGATTTTGTTGACTAAAATTTTCAGGATAATGAAAATACGTATAATCTCCATCTGTTAAATTAATGCCCCCTCCCCAGTAACCATAGAGGGCAGAGTATTTTTGAGAAGCCTCTTTATCTAAAAATTCTATCAATGACTTACCAGTAACTTCTTTTGGTATTGAATGACCATGCATTGATAGAAATGTTGGCATTAAGTCAATATTTTGAGTAACTACGTTTCTTTGCTCACCTTGATATTGTTTATAATCTGGATGATAGAAAAATAAGGGAACATTGGCAATCTCATTATACAAAGGCATACGATTTTTTGCCCACCAGTCATGTTCACCAAGCATAAAACCATGATCAGTTGTTAAAATAAGCGCTGTGTCATCCCATAAATTATGTTGATCAAAATAATCTAATACATTCCCTAGTAAGTGATCACATAATGCTATCAGAGCAATGTAATTGGCTTTCAATTCCTGAACTTCTTCATCAGTTTCTGTTACTCTTTCATACTGAGGCCAATCTAATCTAGGTCCACGGTATTTTGTTTTAATTTTTTCTTTAAATCTCTCGGGGGCAAAAAATGGTTCGTGAGGATCAAAAGTTTCTAATTGCAAAAACCAATTATCAGCATCTTTATTAGTTTGAAGAAAATCTAATCCAGAATTAAAACATTTTACTGAAGGAAAATCTTTTTCTTCTTTAATAAACTCACTATTAATAGGATAAAAATAATAAACATGTTCTCTGTCTTCTAAATTTAATTGTGATTTATGATATTTCTCTCTAAATTTTTCTAAAGGAGGTTGAACCATTGCTTTCCAAGGATCACGTTCTTGACCTCTTATAAAATCATATGAATTAAAACGATTATGATATGTCGCGCCCCCATCTTCAAAGTAATGATAATGATCGGTAACGAGATGAGTATATGTATTATTTAATCGCAATAGTTCTGGAAACGAATTATCAAAAGGTTCAAGTGGCCCCCATGCACGATGAAGAAAACTTAAACGGCCTGAGTGCATATCTCTCCTAGCAGGCATACATGGCATACTTCCAATATAATGATTATTAAATTGAACAGATTTTTCAGCAAGTCTATTGAAATTAGGTGTTTCTAAATACTTTCCTCCATAAGAATTTAACATTCTAAGATTTAATGAATCAAAAAGTAAAAAAACTGTTTTCACATCCTTAAAACTACACTAAGAACACATAACTACAATTAACAAATTTTCATAAAACGATAACTTAAGGTAATCATGGAGTCATTATTTTCAAGAACGAATATACAATTCATTGCGGCTTATGAAAATTTAAACTTTAGAATAGCTGCTGAAAAATGCTTTGTCACACAACCAGCTATAACTAAAAGTATTAAAAAAATTGAGTTAGATTACAATATGAAATTATTTGAAAAAATAGGTCAGAAAATGATTCCAACTGAATTTGCAGATGATCTATATAAAGAACTTATAAACATGAGGGATACAGCAAGCTCTCTTAAGCTTAAATTTCAAGATATGAATAAAGGTGAAGGTGGTCATTTAAATATAGGTGTTGGCATTGCACTTCAATCATCCAAAGGTTTTGTAAAAATGATCTCAGACTTAAATAAAAACTTTCCAAATATAACACTAAACATTACCTCAATGATAAAAGATACAAGCGTATCTTTATTAGAAAATGGAGCTATTGATTTATGGATTGGGGATATCAGTAATTTAGAGGAAAATAACCAAATTATTAAAAAATTTATAAAAAAAAT
>JABICI010000121.1 GCA_018652335.1 Flavobacteriales bacterium | reverse complement strand
GGCGAAGAAGACCGTGATTTTCCTTCTGGCGCAATTTTAACTCCCAAAGGAACAGTACTACACGGAAGTCAATCTGAAGATATTGATAAAAGACCTAGAATAAAAATATATTATACTGACCCCAATGAATAATATTAGAAATTGTTATTTCTATAGATAATTATAATTTAAAATTTATTAATTAATACATTTGTAAAGTATGTGTGGAATAGTTGGTTATATTGGAGATAAAAATGCTTATGAAATTGTAATAAATGGTTTGAGAAGGCTCGAATATAGAGGTTATGACAGCTCAGGTATTGCTCTATATAATTCTGAATTGAATGTTTGTAAAACCAAAGGAAAAGTTGAAAAATTAGTTAAAAAAGCTAAAAAAAACATTTCACTTGAAGCAAATATTGGAATAGGCCACACAAGATGGGCCACTCACGGTGAACCTAATAATGTAAATGCACATCCTCTTATTTCGAATAATGGTTCCCTTGTGATTGTTCATAATGGTATTATTGAAAATTACGCTACAATAAAAAATGAATTAATCGACAAAGGTTATAATTTTAAATCTGAAACTGATACAGAAGTTTTAGTAAACTTAATTGAATATGTTCAAGAAACAGAAAATGTAAAGTTAGGCAAGGCTGTGCAACTTGCATTGTCTCAAGTAGTTGGTGCTTATGCAATTGCAGTGTTTGACAAAAAGAAACCAGATGAAATTGTTGTAGCTAGACTTGGAAGTCCATTAGCAATTGGAATTGGGGAAAGTGAAATGTTTATTGGAAGTGATGTTACTCCATTTTTAGACTTTACAAGAAAAGTCATTTATCTTGATGAGGGGCAAGTTGGTGTGTTAAGGAATCATAAAGAGACAAAATTTTATGAGATTTCCAATGATTCTATTATATCTCCAAATATTGAAACTTTAGAATTAGAACTATCTGAAATTGAAAAAGGTGGATTTGATCATTTCATGCTTAAAGAAATACATGAACAACCAAAGGCGATAATTGATACACTCAGAGGAAGGCTAAAGTTAAACAAGGGTATAATTAAACTTTCTGGAATTGATAACAATTTAAATAAATTTACATCTGCAAATAAAATAACTATTATTGGTTGTGGTACTTCTTGGCATGCAGGGTTAGTTGGAGAATATATATTTGAAAAAATATCTAGAATACCTGTTGAGGTTGAATATGCTTCAGAGTTTAGATATAGAGATCCAATAATTAATCCTAATGATATTGTAATTGCTATTTCTCAATCTGGTGAAACAGCCGATACACTGGCTGCAATGAAATTAGCAAAAGAAAAAGGTGCATTTGTGTTTGGTATTTGCAATGTAGTAGGTTCATCAATAACCAGGGAATCTAATTCAGGAACTTACACACATGCAGGTCCTGAGATTGGTGTTGCCTCAACAAAAGCTTTTACCACACAAATTACAGTTTTATACCTAATGGCATTAAAAATTGGTAAAGCAAAAGGAATTATTTCAAATAATGTATTTAATAAATATCTAGCAGAGTTAAATCTCATCCCTGAAAAGATTGAAAAATCGTTAAGTTTCAATAATAAAATTGAAGAAATTGCAGATCAAATCAAAGACTCTACTAACTGTCTATATCTTGGTAGAGGGTTTAATTTTCCTGTAGCCTTAGAAGGGGCTTTAAAACTTAAAGAGATATCTTACATACACGCAGAAGGGTATCCAGCAGCTGAGATGAAGCATGGGCCTATAGCTTTAATTGATGAAAATATGCCAACTGTTGTAATAGCAACCGCTAAAGGTCATTATGAAAAAGTGGTAAGTAATATTAGAGAAATTCAATCTAGAAAAGGTAAAATTATAGCAATTATTACAGAAGGAGATAAAGATGTTAAAGAGATTGCTGACTACTACATTGAGATACCTGAAACAATTGAATCATTAACTCCATTACTTACTACGATTCCATTACAATTATTATCATACCACATAGCAGTTAAACTAGGAAAGAATGTAGATCAGCCAAGAAATCTTGCAAAATCTGTGACAGTGGAGTAAAACAATATGGTTATTCTTACCCCCAAAGACTGAACGTGAGTTTTTTAGTATCAATCACTACTACTAAACTTTGGAAATCAAATTATAGTGAATACCAACAGTATTTATTCAACAGAATTTGTGAATATAAAGAGTGTTTTCTTACCCCTATTGGGTACAGAAAAATATCTCAAATCTTCAACGAGGAGGGGTTAAAAACTCCTCGTGGAAGTACCTTTAAGAATAACCATGTTCATTCCATTTATAAGAAAGGTAAAATTAGAGAAGAACGAATCAATCGTGAAGATATCGTTGAGGTTTCCAATCTTACAATTGAGGAATTAAAATAATAGATTAATTTTTGACTAAATGTAAAGTTTTTTTGTCATTATGTAAAAAATACTTTACATTTGATAAAATTTAAAAATTATAATATGAATTATTTATTTAGTAATAAGTTTAAAAAAATCAGTGGTGTAATTTTTTATTTATCAATACCAATCGGATTATTTTTGTTGTGGAATGACAGAATACAAGATGTGTTTGTTGTCAACGTTTTTTCAATTTTTTCATATGAGTGGATTGGATCAGAAAGAACAGGGTTTGGGTGGATAGAAAATGGTTTAGGGGATGAAATTTTCACCTTATTAATTATTGTTTC
>JABICI010000029.1 GCA_018652335.1 Flavobacteriales bacterium | reverse complement strand
TTATTGTTAGGTGTAAAATTAGATGAAGAGTTTTCTTATGTATCAGCTAAATCAATTAAGGATGTTATTGATCAGTTAGACTCAAATTATTATGTGAAATCTGTTAAAAGTATTTTCAATGAAAGAGTCTTGTTAAGTGAGTCATTCATTCCAATACCAATTAAGTTAGTTGATTTAAAATCTGCTGATAACTTTAATAATTCATTAAACAATATAAAAAATTTTAAAAGTCATTTTATATCTAAGGACTTGAAAAATTTACTTTTTGTTATTAAATGTAAGAATTTAGTTGATGAGGAACTGAAAATTGATTTTATAAATGATTTAGAAATAAAATTTTCAAATATTTCAAAAGCAAATATAAATGTGACTGGCCAAATCAAGTCAGAGATATACATGAAGCAGAAGATTTTAAATGAGATTATCATTTTCATTATTTTTAGTGTTCTTCTGTGTAGTGTAATGTTATGGTATTTTATCAGAAGTATAAAGCTAGTCTTTGCATGTGTTTCTTCAATAATATTATCAATTTGTTATTCTTTTTCAATATCTAATTTTTTATTTGGTGGAATTGAACTGATAATGATAATAATTCCTGCCATTATTTTTATTATAACAATTTCTGATTTTATGCATCTACTCAATCATAAACATCTTACAACTAATAAATATAAATTGTTTAATTATCAACTCTTAAATATTGGTAAGCCAGTATTTTTAACTTCATTAACAACAGCTATTGGTTTTTTGAGTTTTACTTTTGGTTCTTTTGAACCATTAATGAGATTTGGTATTGTCACAACCTTATCGATTTTTATTTGTCTTTTTATCATTGTAACCTCATATGCATTAGTAATTGATTTAAATCTTATTTCAAGAGTTAAGGAAAAGTTAACTATTAAAACACTAGAGTTTATTTTTAAAGTGTTTGATCATAATAAAAAAATTGTTGTTTCCTTCTTTTTATTTCTAAGTGTTATAGGTATTGTAAGTATTAATATTGATAATTTCTTGACAGACGAAATTAATCCAAAATCAGAACTATATAAAGAAATTAATTATTTTGAAAAAAATTTTGGAGGCATAAAGCCTCTTTCTTTTTCTTTAGTAAATTCAGACAAAAGCTCTACAGGAGATTTTACAGAATTTTTAGCATCTAAGAAAACTACAACTGATATAGTATTTGAAAGAAAAGACACAACACTTGTCAAAGCTCGTATTAATGATATTGGTGCTGTTGAATCTAAGAAACTCTATAATGCTATTAATGATTTTACTGATAATTATAAATATGATTTTTCAATTGGTGGAGTAGGTTATTTGTTTGATCAAATTAGCAATGAGTTAACTTATGAAGTTCTTATTGGTCTTCTTCTTGCAATTGTTCTAATAGGTTTTATTTTTGTTGTAATTAATGATTTTAACCTAAGGTATTTATTTGTTTCACTCATACCAAACTTAGTGCCAATGTTAAGTTGCTTAGGAGTTCTTTCTTTTTTTGGCTTTTATCTTAGTTTGTCAAACGCATTTATATTTGCAATTGTATTTGGTTTAATTGTTGATGATTCTATACATATAATATCTGCATACAGTATAAATAGAAAGTCTAAACTCTCAATTGCTCAATCTATTAAATATTGTTATGATAATACATTTCATGCAGTCATAAAAACTACTCTAATAATTATAGTTACTTTAATACCATTATTATTTTCAGAGTTTAAATCAATTAGTCAGCTCGCATATATTACTATGATATCTGCATTATTTGCCTTAATATTTGACCTTTTGATATTACCCGTTTTACTTAGAAAATTTATTAAATAATACTTAACTTACTTCAAAATATGTATCAATATATATCAACTCAAAAACTTAATATTTCTAAGGATAAAGCATGGGAATTCCTATCAAACCCTAAGAATTTAAAAGATATTACACCACCCTATATGGGGTTTAATATAATTTCAGGTCACGAAAGGAAAATGTATCAAGGTCAGATTATTCAGTATATTCTAACCCCAGTTCTCAAAATTCCTTTTAGATGGGTAACAGAGATAACCCATGTTGTTGAAGGAGAGTATTTTGTTGATGAACAAAGGTTTGGTCCATTTGTTTTTTGGCACCATAAACATTTTATCCAATCATCTGAAAATGGAGTAGTGATGAAAGATATTGTGGATTATAAATTACCATTTGGTGTAATAGGTAAGTTAGTCCATTTTCTATTTATAAAAAAAAGAGTAAATCAAATTTTTGATTTCAGAAAGAAAAAACTTGAAAGATTATTTAATTGATAAGTATTATGAACTTAGGATATGCATGCGCTAATTTAACATTAGCAAAAAACAAAACAAAAGTTTGCTGTAACAGGAGTATGGTTAAAAAAACTTTTTTAAGCAAAGGAATTGATTACGCTAGTGAATTAGCTTTGTTAAATGTAAAGGATTTAAGTGTAATACTTAGATGGAATGTTGCAAATAATATTAATTTCTTTAGAGTTTCTTCTGATATGTTTCCTTGGGCTTCTCATTACAAATTATCTGAACTTCCTAAATACGATTTAATTAAAAGTGAATTATTAAGCATAGGTAATTATGCAAAAGAAAATAAGCTAAGGTTAACATCTCACCCTGGACCTTTTAATGTTTTAGTTTCTCCTAATGCATCAGTAGTTGAAAATACGATTTCTGATTTAAACATACATGCGGAGTTGTTTGATTTACTTTCATTAAGTAATTCAACATATAACAAAATAAACATTCACTGTAATGGTGTATATGGTGATAAAAAAGCAGCAATGGATAGATTTTGTACTAATTTTAAAAAACTACCTGAAAACGTAAGAACTAGATTAACAGTTGAGAATGATGATAAAGCATCAATGTATTCAGTTTTAGACTTAATGTATCTATATGGAAAAATTGGAATTCCAATTGTTTTTGATTACCATCATCATAAATTTTGTACTGGAGATTTGAGCGAGAAGGAAGCTCTGAAATTAGCTGTATCAACTTGGCCCAAGGGTATTATACCTGTAGTTCATTACTCAGAATCTAAATCTGTACACGAAAATAACAGTGAAATTAAATTACAAGCACATTCAGATTATATAAATAATCTTCCGGACACTTATGGTTTAGATGTGGATA
>JABICI010000056.1 GCA_018652335.1 Flavobacteriales bacterium | reverse complement strand
GAAGGCTGAAATGTTCTTTTTGGCATATCTTTATACTATAAGTTAAACAAGACTGCAAATATATAAATTTTATTATTATAAGAACATCTGAGAATACATGAAAATAAAACAGATAAAATTAATACATCAATTAACAATAAAATTTGAATTTAATAATTTGAAAGAAGCTCTTTCTGGCTTAAAAAACATAACATCCCAGAAACCTTGATAAGAAATATCTGTTGGCACATGCTTATTATTTACATAATCCATTTTTACTTTTATATCCATATCTAAAGAAATTAACCAACTGTTGTATACAAATTTATATTCTCTATAGATAACATTAAAATTCTCTTTATCAAAGTAAGACACAATGTTTCTAATTAGAGCTTTCTTAATGTCTTTATCTGATAAATTCTCTTTGTTTTTAATAGAAAAAGTATAACATTCTTTTTCATTATAAATTATTTCTCCAATGGTATAGTCGTAATACTTTTGCATATCAACATCAAAAACAGCTAATCTTTTTGACATTCCCCCTTTTTTCTGTTCAACATCAGCAGTTCCAATTGTAAAACCAACAGTTTTAGCGTCTCTTAAGTTCTGACTATCTTCATCACTATCATCTGATTTAGAAATAACTAAATCAACATTAATTGTATCACTTGGAAAAAAAACTTCATCAAATGCTTCAGGTGTATAAAATTTATAATCACCATTCCTTTTAAATATTTTTCCTGAGTCAAATATTGAATCTAATTCAATCCATGCTTGTTTTCCATTAGAAAAATGTAAACCTGATTTTCTTAAAATACCAATAGCAATATCATTTTTATTAAAAATATTTAACTCGCTTGAGAAATTATGTGTGTAGTATCTTAAGTTCTTAAAGCCCATATAAAAAGTAGTATCTTTTTTTACATATTCTATAAATTCTTCAACAGAGAAACCATTATTTTCTTCAGATATTTCTATATCATCTAAAAAAATCATTGGCAATAAAGTATCCTGAGCTATTAGTTCGGAGAGAAATAAAAAAGAAAATAAAAAAGAAATAATTTTCATTTTGCAAATATAAAAAAGCCGACATTTTAATGTCGGCTTTATATCAGTAATTACACATAAGCCGGATTCTGTTCTCAAAAGAGTGCCATCATTTATCTAGAACAATAGTTGCCTATTGCTTCAAGCTACCTACCCCTCAAGAAAGAGCGAGCAGCTCTTAAATCCTGATATACATGGTATTGCACCACATAGAGTTTACCTGATTTCACTACAGCCTAACTGTACTTGCTTTCTGTTGCACTGGTCCATGCCTCGCGGCAGATGGGTATTACCCACTATGTTGCTCTTTGGTGTCCGGACTTTCCTCTTCAATTAAATGAAGCGATAGCATCAGTAATTACTTTTGCTAAAATATGTAATAGAATTTATATACTACTGTTAAAACTATTAAATTACTATTTTTGCCGAAATGGATTTTACTTTAATAAAGAAAGACAAACATTCAAACGCTAGACTAGGAGAGATTCTCACAGATCATGGTAAGATTAAAACACCAATTTTTATGCCTGTTGGTACAGCAGGGACAGTCAAGGGTGTACATCAACATGAACTTTTGGAAGATACACTTGCTCAGATTATATTATCAAATACATACCATATTTATTTAAGACCTGGACTTGATGTAATTGAAGGCGCAGGCGGTATACATAAATTTATCGGATGGAATAAACCCTTACTTACAGATAGTGGAGGATATCAAGTTTATTCATTATCCGGCAGAAGGAAAATTGAAGAAAAAGGAGTGAAATTTCAATCACATATTGACGGAAGCTATCACTTTTTTTCTCCTGAATATGCTATTGACATACAAAGAACAATTGGAGCAGATATAATTATGGCATTTGACGAATGCACTCCCTACCCATGTGATTATAATTATGCTAAAAATTCGATGCATATGACACACAGGTGGTTAAAAAGATGTTGCAATAGATTTAATTCTACTGATCCAAAGTACGGATACAATCAAAGTTTATTTCCAATTGTTCAAGGTTCTGTATACAAAGATTTACGTTTAGAATCAGCTGAGAAAATAGCAAGCTTTGAATGCGAAGGCAATGCAATTGGAGGACTTTCAGTCGGAGAACCACATGACCTTATGTATGAAATGACTGAAATAGTAACAAAAGTTTTACCTGAAGATAAGCCAAGATATTTAATGGGAGTCGGAACACCTTCAAATCTTCTAGAAAATATTGCACTAGGAGTTGATATGTTCGATTGCGTAATGCCAACAAGAAATGGAAGAAATGGTATGATTTTCACATCGGAAGGTACCATAAACTTAAAAAACAGAAAATGGAAAGATGATTACAATGTTTTAGATTTAAACGGAACATCATTTGTTGATTCAACATACACTAAGGCATATGTTTATCATTTATTTAAAACAAATGAAATTCTTGGCAAACAAATTGCAACATTGCATAATATTCGATTCTATATTTGGCTAATGGAGCAGGCACAAGTACAAATACAAAATGAAACATTCACAAATTGGAAGAATTTAATGGTTAAAAAATTAGATATTCGCTTATAATGCAAAAACTTGATTGGTATATTTTGAAAAAATTTCTTGGCACCTTTTTTTTCACTTTGTCATTAATCTTACTAATCGTTATAATTTTTGATATTTCTGAAAAAATTGATGATTTTTTAGAGCATGAATTAAGTATAAAAACTATCATTTTTGATTATTACTTGAACTTTATACCTTATTTTGGTAATCTTTTTAGTCCATTATTTATTTTTATTTCTGTAATTTTCTTTACCTCTAAAATGGCAAATGACTCTGAAGTTATTGCGATACTAAACAGCGGAATGAGCTTCTCTAGATTCCTTAGGCCATTTATTATCGCATCGATAATACTTGGAATATTATCATTTTTACTCGGAAATTTTATTATCCCTCCATCAAATTCAAAAAGAATTGATTTTGAAAATAAATATCTCAGAAATAAATACTACTCTAATAAAAAAAATATCCACATTCAAATTCTGCCAAATCAATATATATACATGCAGAGTTATAATTCAAAAAGAGAAATTGGCTACAAATTTACTATTGAAAAATTTAATGATAACAAACTCATCTCAAAATTAAAAAGTGATTACGCACAATATGATAGTATTAATAATGTATGGCAAATTAATAATTATGAAATAAGAGAATTTAAAGATGAAAAGCAAATTATCAAAAAAGGTATACGTATGGATACCACAATTAATTTACATCCAAGTGAGTTTACAAAAAGAAAGAGTCT
>JABICI010000030.1 GCA_018652335.1 Flavobacteriales bacterium | reverse complement strand
GCGGAAAACACTAAAGGAGTTTACTTCTTAGAGATTACAACAAATACTGGTGTAGTTAACAAGAAACTAATGCTTCAATAAGCTTTAATTAGTTTTTAATATTAAGAAGCCCGGACATTTGTTCGGGCTTCTTTTTTATTTATTATTAATACTTTAATTCTCTATAAATTAATAGTTTATTAATTGTAAGTTATACACTAAGTACGTATATTTGACCAAAAATAATATTGTCATGAAAAAAATACTTTTTGTTCTATCTTTTATTTTTTCTTTAAGTTCTTATTCTCAGACTATTTCTGCTACATTTTCTTTAGATATGTCGTTGTATGGATCTAATTTTAGTACGGTTGATTTTTTTAGGGGTGGAGTAAGCTATCCAATGACTAATAATTCTGGAAATATTTTTTCTTACACAACTAATGTTCCTCCATTTCAAGCTACTAATTACACTTATAAGTTTATGGTTGATGGTGTAGCTGAAGAATTTATTGGTACTGAAAATTGTATTATAATTATTGCTTCAACTGATACACAGAGAGTAATTAATCTAACTACAGATACACCATCTGTTGTTTGTTGGCAATCTTGTGAACTATGTATTATTTATGGATGTACTGACTCAACTGCATCAAATTTTAATATTAATGCAACAATTGATGATGGGAGTTGTATTACATGTTTGTATGGTTGTATGGATTCTTTAGCTATTAATTATGATTCATTAGCAACTTGTCAGGATACCTCTTGTATATATCCACAAATTCTAGGCTGTACTGATTCTTTAGCTTGTAATTTTAATCCCTTAGCAAACATAGATGATGGTACATGTGGTTTTATTACTGGATGTATCGATACTGCAGCATTTAACTTTGATTCACTTGCTACTTGTACTGATAATAGTTGTATTTATGAGTATAATGTCACTTTTCAGCTTGATTTAAGAGGGCAAACTTCATTAACCTATACAATTCCTGAAGTAAATGGAATGTTTAATGGTTGGTGTGGGAATTGCGCAGCTATGACAGATTTAAATAATGATTCAATTTGGGAGATTACAATACCAATTCTTGAAGGAACAGGTCCTTCTGCTGCACCAGGATGGGAATATAAATTTTCTGCAGATAATTGGAACATTGAAGAAAATTTGTTTCCAGGAGATCCATGTACATTCTCGGCTTCTGGTTATACGAACAGATTTATTGAAGTAACAGGAGATACTATTTTAGATCCTGTTTGTTGGCAAAGTTGTGGAGATTGTTTTATTCCTCAAACATCATACAATGTAACATTTCAAGTTGACATGTCAAATGTAACTGGATTTACCATTCCTGAAGTTAATGGAGAGTTTAATAATTGGTGTGGTAATTGCTGGCCAATGACTGATGCAAATGGTGATAATATCTGGGAATTTACAACTTTAGTTGATACTGCCTTACAAGAGTTTAAATTTTCAGCAGATACATGGTCTATTCAAGAAAATCTTGATTCAAATTTAACGTGTATTTCTATTAATTATGATCAAGCAGCTCCAAATGGTTGGGGTTATGTTAATAGAAATATTAACATATTTTCTGATACTATTTTAGATCCAGTATGTTGGGAAGATTGTTTTGTCTGTACTACTAATCCACCTGCTATAAGTTGGGATTGCATCCAAGATGGATGTGTTGAAAATATTGATGGAACAGGTCAATATGTCGATTCACTATCTTGTATAATTGATTGTCTAACATTAGATTTAAATCTTAATAATACTGAAAAATTTAAAATTTATCCTAATCCCACATCATCAAAAGTGTCAATCCAAAATTTAGAGAATGTTGATTTGATTACTATATATAGTTTGTTAGGAGAGATAATTTTTGAGCAATCAAATCCAGAATCTAAAATAATTATAGATTTATCAAGTTTATTAACAGATATCTACTTTATTGAAATTCAAAGTTCAAAAAAAATTATTAGACAAAAATTAATTAAATTATAAAAAATATGTTTAGAAATATTTTAATTTTCTGTTTTGTGTTTTGTTGTAACTTTTTACAAGCACAAAATTGGCAGTTAGTATGGGAAGATGATTTTGATGGAACTGATTTAGATTTAACAAAATGGATGCATGAATATGGTACTGGCTCTCAGTACAATATGTGGGGATGGGGTAACGGTGAAAAACAGTATTATCAATCTCAAAATACTACTTTAAGTAATGGAGTTGCAACAATTGAAGTTAAAGAAGAACCAAGTGGAATTATTGATTCATGGGGAGCTACTTCATATTATTCTTCTTCAAAGATTTCAACTAAAGGGATATTTGACTTTAGATATGGAAAAGTAGAAGCGAGAATGAAAACAATTGATGGTCAAGGTTTTTGGCCAGCTTTTTGGATGTTGCCAATTGATGGTGATTGGCCATGTGATGGTGAAATTGATATCATGGAGCAATGGGGTGGTAATTACTTTACAAATGGTACAACCGGTGCAGCTCATCTTGGAACATGTCCTTATTCTCAATCTTCTCATTTTTACCAGAATTTCTCGACATATATTTCCTCTGGTTCATATGCTGACGAATTTCATACATATTCTGTGATTTGGAAAGAAGATACTATAACTTGGTTTGTTGACGATAATGAAATATTTTCAATTGATCCATCAAGCTATTGGTCGGTACCCTCTCAGCATGATTGGCCTTTTAATACTAATCAGTGGTATATAATGATTAATCTTGCTATTACACAATCAGGTCCAAATGCAAATACTGTTTTTCCAAATCAAATTCAAGTTGACTATGTTCGAGTATACCAAGATAATATAACAGGTGTTTCAGATGTTATTTATGATGCAGATTTTATTAATTACTCTCAGGACTATCTTAGTTTCGAAAATTTCGACTACAAATTTAAAAACTTACTAATCTATAATTTAGATGGTAGAATATCTTCAAATCATGATGTCAATGGTAAATCAAAAGTTAATGTAGGGCATCTTAATAGTGGTATGTATATAATTGAAATAGAAGATTTTGATGGAAATAAAATTAACAAGAAAGTAATAATTAAATAATTTAAAATGAAAGAAAATAGTAATCACAAACAAGCTCTTTACACTCTTATAACAGTTTTTTTCTTTTGGGGTTTTATAGCAGCAAGTAATGGAGTGTTTATTCCATTTTGTAAAACATATTTTAAGTTAGATCAATTTCAAAGTCAGTTAATTGACTTTGCTTTTTATGGTGCGTATTATATTGGAGCCTTATTTTTGTTTATATTTTCTAGTATAAGAAATACAGACATAATGAACTCATGGGGCTTCAAGAGTAGTATAGTTAAAGGCTTGTTACTATCAGCTATTGGTGCTGTTGCAATGGTTACTGCAGTAAATGGTGCTAGTCCAGGTGATTCATCTACATTTACTTATATTCTTGGGGCCTTATTTATTGTAGGTTTGGGTTTTTCACTGCAACAAACAGCAGCAAATCCTTTTGCTATTTCACTAGGAGATCCTGATAAGGGATCTCATAGGCTCAATTTAGCTGGTGGGGTAAATTCTTTTGGTACTTCAATTGGTCCAATTGTAGTGTCTTTAGCTCTTTTTGGTACTGTTGCTAGTGCTGATATTGATTTAGATGCTCAGATAGCTGCAAATCAAATTACATTATCAGCTGTTCAATTACTTTATATTGGTGTTGGAATTTTATTTATAGCAGCTGCAAGTTTATTTCATTTTTCTAAGAAACTGCCTGATGGAAAAGAAGATTCTAGTTTTCTTGGTGCTCCTAAAGCTATGTCTGCTTTAATTTCAATAACTGTATTACTTATTATAATTTTTTATCAAGTATTTAATCAATACGTTGGGCTTGCAGATGGTCAATCCTTAAGTGAAGAATCTGACTCCTTAATTCTTAATTTATCTCTTTTTGGACTTTTTGTTGTTGTTGGAGGTCTTCTATTATCGAATTATTTAGCTAGAAAAAATTCAGATGGTTGGGGAGCTATGCAGTATCCTCAGCTAGTACTTGGGATGCTTGCAATTTTCACATATGTTGGTGTTGAAGTTTCTATTCAAAGTAATTTAGGAGATCTTTTACAAACACCAAGTTTTGGCTCTTTAAAACCAGATGAAATTGCACCTTATATTTCAATGTATTGGGGTGGTTTAATGATTGGTAGATGGACAGGCGCAATAACTGTTTTTAACCCGTCTAATACTTTGAAAAAATGGTTATATATCATTGTACCATATGTTGCTTTTGGCGTAGTACTATCTGTAAATGCAATCTCCGGATTTGAAGTAAAGCATTTATTTGCATTTGCAATATGTGTTGCTATCCAAATAGCTGGTTTCTTTATAGGAAAAGATAAACCAACCTCAACTCTAATGGTATTTGGTATTTTTGGTATTTTGGCTATGCTTGTTGGTTTGTACACAACTGGAACGATAGCTATTTTTTCTTTTTTAAGTGGTGGTTTGTTTTGTTCTATTATGTGGCCTTCTATCTTTTCTTTAAGTATTAAAGGTTTAGGAAAATTTACTTCTCAAGGTTCAGCATTTTTAGTTATGATGATTCTTGGTGGTGCCATCATACCACCAATACAAGGTAAGTTAGCAGATATTATAGGAATTCACCAATCATACTGGGTAACAGTATTCTGTTTTATATATCTAGTAATTTTTGCTCAAAAAACAAAAAAAATATTTCAATAAATGATTAATCTAATGAATAAATTATTCTTATTTATAGTTGCAGTCGTATTATTTTCATGTAACAGCAACAATTCAATTAAGTCAAATAAACTTGATCCTAAAATAGAAGATTCAATTACAACTATTATTAGTAAGATGTCTACTGAGGAAAAGGTTGGTCAGACTTGTCAGATTACATTAGATGCAATTCTTTTAAAGGATAGTACAAATACGCTTGTTGAGCCACATCAAATTGATGAGAATAAATTAGATAAAGCTATTGTTGAGTATAATGTTGGTTCTGTTTTAAATGTTTCAAACCATACATTCTCGCTTAACAAGTGGAATAGTATTATTAAAGATATTCAAGCAGTTGCACTAAAAACTAATCATAAAATACCTGTAATTTATGGTGTAGATGCTATTCATGGTGCAACATACATTCAAAATAGTACTCTTTTTCCACAAGAAATAGGCTTGGCTGCAACATGGGATATATCACATGCTAGAAAGATGGCGGAGATAACTGCTTATGAGACTAGAGCTTCTGGTGTACCATGGAATTTTTCTCCTGTTCTAGATTTAGGAAGAAAACCAATTTGGTCTAGATTTTTTGAAACTCTTGGTGAAGATGTTTACTTAGCAAAAACTTTTGGTACTGCAATTGTTGAAGGATATCAAGGAAAGCAAATGATTGATAGTAATCATGTTGTTGCTTGCTTAAAACATTATGTTGGATATAGTTACCCATCATCTGGCAGAGATAGAACTCCTGCTTTAATACCAAATAGAACTATGGAGGAATATTACTTGCCTCCATTTAAGGATGCTATTGATGCGGGTGCATTAACCGTTATGGTAAATAGTGGAGAGGTAAATGGAATTCCAGGCCACGCAAATAAATATTTACTTACTGAAATCTTAAAAGAAAAATGGGGTTTTATTGGTTTTGCTGTTTCAGATTGGGAAGATTTTATTAATTTACATAAAGTAGCACAAACTGATTCAACATTAAAAGATGCTATAGCTACCGCAATTAATGCTGGAGTAGATATGAGCATGGTTCCTAATAATCCTGAATATAAGAGTTATTGTAATCTACTCGTTGAACTTGTACGAGAAGGTACGGTTAGCGAAAAAAGATTGAATGATGCCGTTAGAAGAATTATTAGAGTTAAATATTATGCTAATTTATTTCAGGATAGTCACAGTTCATCTAATATTGAGTATTCTAAATTTGGTTCAGAAGAATTTAAAAATGCAGCATATAATGCAGCTTCCGAGTCAGTTACTCTTTTGAAAAATAATAATGATATTCTTCCTTTATCAAAAGATAAATCTATATTGGTTTTAGGTCCGACTGCAAATAGTTTAAATTGTTTGAATGGTGCTTGGACTCATACTTGGCAGGGAATAGATCAATCCTACAATAACTCTTATCCTACCATCAAGGAGGCACTAGAAGAAAAGTTTGAAAATGTTTCATTTTTTGAAGGATCAAAAATGTTAATGGTTAATGGGGATGAAGCTGATATTCCTTCAAAAGATCTCAACAACGCAGTTAGAGCAGCAAAATCTTCAGATGTTGCGATTATTTGTGTCGGAGAACTTCCTTCTACTGAAAGGCCGGGAGATATATACTCTTTAGATCTTCCAATTGAACAACAATTTATTGTAAAGGAAATAAGTAAAACAGGTATCCCAATTATTTTAGTTCTTGTTGAGGGAAGACCTAAGGTAATTAGAGAGATTGAGCCTTTGTCTAATGCTATATTGCAAGCCTACTTACCTGGTGATCAAGGTGGGAAAGTGATTGCTGATATTTTAGCTGGTGATGTTATTCCATCTGGAAAATTACCTTATACATATCCAAGACATAATGGTGTCATCATGTATTATGATCATAAACAGTCTGAAGTTATTAATGCAAATACTTGGAAAAATGATTTTTACAATCCACAGTGGGATTTTGGGTATGGATTAAGTTATTCAACTTTTTCTTACTCTAATTTGAAGCTGAGTTCGAGTACATTATTTTCAAATGATAATTTAATTGTATCTGTTGATGTAAAAAATACTGGTGAATTTAAGGCTAAAGAAGTTGTTCAATTATATATAAGAGATCACTATGCCACTATTTCTCCATCTTTAAAGAAATTAAAAAGGTTTTCAAAGATAGAGTTAGAAGTTAATGAAACAAGAACTGTTGAGTTTTTAATTGGAAAAGATGATTTGCAATTTTATGGTATTGGAAATAATTGGATTACTGAAGATGGTAAATTTAGTGTTATGATATCTAACCAATCCCAAGACTTTAATTTTAAGAATTAATGTATAATTCCAAATATTTCAAGTTGTTTTTATTAAGTATTTTAATCTTTGCTTTTTGTCCTTTCATTACTTTTTCACAATCTGATATAATTCCATTTCAAAGCACTCCTGAAACTGTTAAAGATCCTATAGCAAATATTAGAATGGGAGGGTATTTTAGGTTTTTAGGATATGTTCGTAATTTTCAAGAAATGTATGATCTTGATATTCCCTCATATTACCAAGGAGAGTACCCTCAATCTACAACAATTGGAATTGGAACGGGATATAGAGAGCCTATGATGATGTTATCAATTGCAGGTAAAGCAAGTAAAGATGTAAGTTTTGGGACTGATCTTATGCTTAATAGTCCTTTTAATGGATCATTTGATAATAATAGTATTGCAATGTATTTAGGTTCTAATGTTTATTCAACTATTAATTCTGACATAGGTAGATTTAGTTTACATGCAGGAGGTATCAAATGGTATAGACAAAGTAAGTTGACTGCATGGGCAGAAGAAGGGTATTTAAGATATAGTCTCTTTGAAAGAGCTCCATATGACCCACTCAGCAAGCAAGCTTCAGATCGTTACAGTGAATACTATGCAAAGGGTTCAATATCTCAGGATTTACGTTTTGGTAACATAGCATTTCAAGGAATTACATTATCTGGATCTGGTATAAAGGGCCCTAATAGTTCAATGTTTTCATTCCAATCTATTTTAGGAAAGACACAAAATAATATTGGTGAATTAGTTTCATTTGGAAAAGATGATTATGCTACAGGTATTAGAATTAATAATGATTTAAGTAATGGTTCAAATTTTGCATTCAATTATTTTTCTTCTTTGACAGCAACTGATTCTGTTAAAAATAATTATCGTCAATTTGCTGTTAATTCTGTTGAATTTAATTTTAAAATAAATAAAATTAGACTTACAGGTGAGGCAGGATTTGGTAGCTATGAAAGTCATTTAATTGAAAAACAAACAGGTGAGTTATTGGTTGTAAATTTTGATATTCCAAAAGAATACTCAATTATACCTTTTAAACTGCAATATTCAAAAATTGCTCCTGAAGCAGTTAATGTTAATTCGTCGTTTCAAAATACTTCTGTAGTTGACCTTGTAAATACCACTGTAATTGAAGAAGGTGCTGATGCAACTGTTCTTAGCTCATTTGGGGGGCCAATTAATGGATTAGGTTATTTAGCAAACAATAGAGAAGGGTTTAGTTTGAATACAGAATTTAGTATTGGTGACTTATTTATTTCAGGGGGATTTGGTTTTTATTCTGAGTTAGAAAGAATAAATTCTAATTTTTCATATAGTCACAATACAAATGGACTTATGTTGTCTCGTATATCTTATTTTAGCTCAGGATATGGTCCCTATGGACAGTTTAATTCATATTACAGAGGTGTATTTGAAAATGTAGAAATTACAGGTTATGTTTATGATGAAGATGGTACAAAGTCATCTAGTGGATATATTGAGTTTGTAACAGACTCTATTGTAATTAATGATGGAAATGGTAATTTAGTTCCATATAATGATACAATTGCTAGAAATCCTTTATTTGATAAGTATTATTGTTCATCTGATTTACAATTGAAATATAAAACAAGATTATTTTCTAAGAATTTGTTTTTATTCTCTCTTACTAATTATAATACTGCCCAGGATTTTTTTAGCATACTTCCTGTAATGAATTCTACAGCATTTATTAGGCATTTTAATCAGCAATTTGATGCTTGTTATGAATTAACAAATAGAACAACACTAGTTTTAAAATATGGAATAGAAAGAGTTATTGGAAATAAATTTACAAATGTAGATGATACTGACCCTTATCCTAATGATATTACTTGGGGAGTTAGTGAAGATTATATTCCCTCATATAAGCCAAGAGATCAATTTGGAAATTTTATTGGTTTTGGTTTTGACATTAAACTAAATGAAGGTGCATATTTATTTCTAAGACATGCTGCATTTCATTTCTATGATAAGAATTTTGAAGCAACTAATATTAAAGGTAGTGAATCTACTATTGAACTAAAAATTAATTTCTAATGAAAAATATTTTCTTATATATAATTACATGCATGACTTTATTTCCTGTGATTTCATTTTCTCAAATAAGACCTAAATTATGGTATGATGGAAATGCTAAAGTAATGTATAATAGAGATGCTTTGAATGGAGATTTAAAGGATTTAGATACTGTATCTACAAGAAGTAATGGAGGCGGCTTTACTTTAGTAGATCTTGGACTTCATTTTACACCTATTGATGATATTGAAATATCATCAACAATAAGACTTCAGAACGAATTTGGTGGAATGTGGGGAAATAGAAGTGTTGTTGAACTAAGGGATTTAACAGCAAAAGGAGTCATTAATAATAAAATTAAATTTAGTGTTGGTGATATATTTTTAAAGCAGACAAAATATACACTTTTTAATTATGACCAAGAATTATCTAAAAATGAACCTTCAGTTTTTAATTTTTACAGAGATTTTGTAAATTATGAGAATTTTTATAAGGATAATTATTGGAGGTTACAAGGTATACAAACTAACTTTTCATACAATATGTATAATTTTGTAGAGCAGGTTGACGTTGATGCTTTTACTGCAAGAGTAAGAGGTTTAGAGTGGCTAGGTAAACCCGAGCTATTAATGATTGGTGGTTCAGCTGTTATTCGATTAAGTAACAAGATGAGTATTGGAACACATTATATAAATACATTTGAAGTATTATCTTCTTCTAATAGTACTGTATCGTACTACAACCCCGTACTAAATACTCAATTAGCATATTCTGGAAATTTTAATGATGTTCCTTATGAGTTATTAATTGAAGGTGGATTTTCAAAAAGAGGATGGGAGGGAGATGATTTAGCACCAGAAGTAAGTGGGAATTTTATTCAAACTTCTTTAAAATCAAAGAATAAGATTTCCAAAGTTAACTTTGGATTCAGATATGTTGATACAGATTTTAGAAGTATTGGTGCTCAAACTAGAAGAGTTGTTTTTGATAACTCGCCAACTTCGTATCCATATTATTCAAATAACTATACTCAAAGAAAGGTTAGTTTACTAGATATAGTCTCAGATCCAAATATTTATAATCAAAACTTGTCAACTTCTTTGATGAATTATAATCCAATGTACTCTTCTGTAATGCCATATGGTGATGCAACTCCAAATAGAATTGGTGTTAATGCAGATATCGATAAAATAAAAATATTAGATTATCTATCTGCTAGAATAGCTCTACAATATTTTTCTGAGATTATAGGTCAAGGTACTACTCAAAAGAAAAATTTTAATAAATCAACACTGTTTGCAAACTTAGCTTTAAATAAGTTGCTTTCTCTTAAAAATAAAGTAAATATAGAAGGAGGAATTAATTTTGAATCTGTAAAAAGAGGAGGGTCTGATTTTGAGAAAATTAACTTCAATAGTAATTTATATAGTGCTTCTATCTCGATTGAGATAATTAAGAATCTTAACATCATAGGTGGAGCTAAAGTTTTCTATGCTGATGGTAATGAATTTATTTCTGAAAGAGATAACTACGATCAAGTTATTGATTATTCTAATAACTTTTTTAATAGTAAAGAAACTATATTAATCGGTGGAATTCAGCATTATTTTACTGATGACATCTACTTTACTTTGCAATACAATCAATTTAATGTTTTAGACAAAACAGCTACTGAAGATGAATTTTCTTTAAGTAGATTAATTTTTATGTTTAATATGAATTTATAATATTATGAAAAATTTGAAATTTTTATTTTTATTTCTACCAATTCTTTTTTCATCTTGTGAAAAGGAATTAATTGAAGGACCAAGTTTAAATGATTTATATGGTGACTTGTCAATTTTAGAACCTCTTAACATCTTTGGTGATAGTGCAGAGTTTGCTAATGGTGAGAATATTTATTTTACCGCTTCTTTCTCAAAGCAAGTTGATTGGAGTATTCGAATAGTGGGATTAACTTCCGGATCTATTAAGATTATTAGTGGTAAATCTAATTTTATAGATCAAACTAATTCATTTTGGGAGGGTAGTTCTTCTCTCTTACCTTTTTTTGTATCTGAAGATTGTGAAGTAGAGCTTACCTTTGAAGCTCATGTTGATACCCTTTCAGAAATACTAAATATTCAGTCTCCAAAGAATTATAATGATGAAAGTACTGTTTTAATTACTGATTTTGAAGGTGGTTTTAACCCTAACTTTACTAATTTTTTCCAATCTGGATGTACAAAAGCTTTAACAATTGGAGGTTCAGGACAGGGGACTAAGCATCTTCAACAATTTGGAACATGTTCATGGGATTGGTTAATTGGTTATATCGATTATGGATCTAGCTTTTGGTTTAATCAGAATACCTTAGTGAATGATCCAAGTCAAGTATTTTTTAATATTATGATTAATGGTGATAGTACAATATCTCAAGTTGCTGGAGTACCTAATTCTTTATTTAAATTTGAATTTTACGAAGATGAGAATGGTGATGGATATTATGATGCTAATTCTGAGGATAGATATGATTATGAATTTGATGTTGATTGGAAAGGATGGAGAATGGTTTCAATATGTTATAATGATGCTGAAAAACTTGTTTTAGCTGGAACTAATGGTAATGGAGTAAGAAATCCTTCAAAGATATCAAATGTAAGAACATTGCTTTTAGCTAATCCTGTATCTGGATTTGCAAAAGCAGATGTTGATTTTTTAATTTGGAGTATTGGTGCGCCAATCTTAAACTGATTTATGAATAGATATTTTGTAATCTTGATTGTATTTTTTTCTTCATGTGCTAGCATGAAAGATATTTCTGTATACAATCAAGAAATTGTATCTACAGAAGGTATAAATGGTTTTACTTCTATTGATATTTTTAGTACTGGAGGATCAGATGAGGTGTGGGGAAATAAAGATGAAAATTGTAATCCCTTCAGTTATTCATCTTTAGATGCCAGTGTTGATTATACAATGATAAGCTCAAAGTCTAAAGATATTTACGATAAAGATGAAATTGATGTTTCTATAGACCTACCAGCTGTTAAAGTTAAAGATAGAAAAGGAATTACTCCAAATTCATTACATCTAATATCTGATAATTCGCCTTCTTGCGAGTGGATTGGTATGGGTATTGGCTGGGATGGATGGCAAGGAAAAGATCTTTCAACTATTATAAATAATACAGCAATTGAGTTTTATGCTAGAGTTGATGGTGATTCTATTTATAATATACCAATTGTTTTTATTTTGGAAGATTATTCGGCAAATCAATGTTATGCAACAGCAGGATACCTTGGTATAGATGGTGGGGTTGTTACAAATAAATGGACTAAAGTAACTGTACCACTTCCAACTTTTTCATATCAAACTAATAATATTGATTTAACTAATGTAAAACAGCTTCTACTTCAATGCTATGATAAAGTTGATATTTATATTGATGACATCAAAATTGTACCATTTCAGCATAACTACAAAAAACTATCTCCCTCACTAGCTATTAAAGAATCTTTATTGCCAGTTGAAATATTTACAGAGAAATTAAATGCTTCTTGGGGTATAAATGCTAATTACTGTGATAATATAATTATTAATTCTGACACTAGTTATTCTGATGGTACTTTTATAGATATTAATATAGATAACAGCACATGTACTTGGAATGAATTTGCTATAAGTTGGAATAATTGGCTTTATACTGATTTAACTAAAGTTATTTATGGAGTATCTCTTGAGTTTGATGTTTATTGTAAAGATTATAAAGAAACAAAAATTTCATTTGAAGATTATGATGGCAAGAAAATGACTATACTTTTAGATAAATACATTAAAAATATATCTATTGATAAGAAATCAGCGTGGAACAAAGTTAAAATTCCATTAATTGATTTTCCAATTAGAAAGTCAGCTATAGATCTGGAAAGGATTAAAGATATAATTTTCACATTTGATGATAAGATCAGCATGAAAATTGATAATATAAAATTAACTAACTAAACAAATTTAATATGAAAACTAAAATCTCTACATTACTTATCATGCTATTACCATTTATCTGTTTCTCACAGATTTTATGGGAAAACTTTGAAGATACACGTATTGGATACTACGAATTTGTTCATGGTGGAATGACTCCAAGACTAGATAATCCACTTCCAAATGCTATTAATAATTCTGAGCTTTGTGCACAATACGTAAGAAACCCTGGTGAGACATATGATGTTATTGTATTAATTGCTAATGGTCCATTTTTTGAGCTAACTGATTATATAAGTGGTGCCAAAAAGATGAAAGTTGATGTATTTAGTCCAGCAGCTGGTATTCCTTTGCAAATCACGTTAGAAGATTCAGCTGTTGCAGGAGCTACTAATTATCCCGATGGGAGACATAGTATCTATACAGCTACAACTACTGTTGCGAACGAATGGGAAACAGTCGAATTTACTTTTGATTCTAGACCTGACAATGCAGTACCTGATGAAGATGTGACATCTTTAATCCTTCTTTTTGATATCGGAAACAATACTGGTGATACATATTACTTTGATAATCTATATGGTCCTGAATTTGATAATCAATGTACAACAGTTTCAGATCCTAATATTGATTTTGCTGATTGGGATTGTGATTGGAATCTCAGGTTCTGTCCTTCTGCTTCAGCATGTAACTCATATGATTATATTAGTGGGTGGTTAAATCATGCTTATAATCCAGATAACACTGGAATAAATTCAAGTAAATACAGTGGTGAATATACTCGTAATCCTGATCCAAATGGCGAGGATATAATTATTTCTTATTTTTCACAAGGTACTTTAGATCTCAGTATTAACAAGTATTTTAATTTTAAATTATATGGACCGCCAAGACCTATTTATATATCTTTTCAAGATATAAATGGAAATGAAGTTGTAGGTTATAATAATGCTATTTCTACTTTTAATGAATGGCAACAATTTACTGTTGATTTATCAGCTTTTTCTTCATCTTCAATTGAGAGGTTTGTTCTTTTCTTTGATCAGGGTGCTGTTGGGGTTTATGATATTTACCATCTAGATGACTTTTGTTTAACATCTATTCCTTTAGATGTCAATGATATAAAAGATAGCAAAGAATTATTAGCTTATCCTCAACCTGCTAATAAACATCTGAAAATTGATTTCAAGTTTAATGATAATGCCAAAAAGACTTTATCTTTATTTGATGTAAATGGTAAGGATGTGTTATTTAAAGAGATTCCAAGTAATTCAAATAATTTAAATTTAGATGTTTCTCAATTAGAACCAGGTGTTTATTATATTAAATTACAATCGAATACTAGCGTTTATACTAAACAAGTACAAATAATTAGATGATAAGAATTAAGGCTTTTTTCATTGGTATTTTTATTAGTAGTTTTTCTTTTGCTCAAATTTCAGATGTTTCTATAACTGAAATTATCAAGACTGAAAATGGTTTCCAATTATTAAGAAATGGATCTCCATATTATGTTAATGGAGCAGGAGGCGAGACTCATTTAGATGTCTTAAGTTCTATAGGAGGAAATTCTATTAGAACATGGGGGACAGAGAATGCTCAGAAGACACTTGATGATGCTCATAAAATGGGATTAAGTGTCTGTCTTGGTCTTTGGGTAGGCCATGAACGTCATGGTTTCGATTATAATGATGAATATGCTGTTAAAGCACAATTAGAATCATTTAAAAATGAAATATTGAAATATAAAGATCATCCTGCTTTACTCATGTGGTGTGTTGGTAACGAGGTTGACCTTTTTTATAAGAACTTTAAAGTTTGGGATGCAATAGAGGGTATTGCCAAGATGATTCAAGATATTGATCCTAATCATCCAACTATGACTGTAACTGCAGGAATAGATCCTGCAGAAGTATTTATGATTAAAAACTACTGTCCTAGCATTGATATTCTGGGTGTAAATACATACGGAGGTATTCAGTTTTTACCTGATGCTGTTAAGATGTTCGGATGGGAGAAGCCTTATATGGTTACTGAATGGGGACCATATGGTCATTGGGAATCACCTATGACATCTTGGGGGGTTGCAATAGAAGCTACAAGTAAAGAAAAAGCAGAGTTTAGAAATACAGCCTATCAAGCAATTGTTAGTGATAAAGAGCTATGCCTAGGAAGTTATGCATTTCTTTGGGGATATAAACAGGAACAGACTCCTACATGGTATGGCCTTTTTACTAAGAAAGGAAATGCAACACAAAGTATTGATGTTTTGAATGCATATTGGGGAAAAAATGATAGAAACCAAGCTCCGATTATTCATGCGTTTAAGCTTAATGATAAGAGTAAAATTGAAAGTGTAAAAGTTAAAAAAGGTAAGGAATGTGACTTTTATTTTTTAGTCAATGACGCTGATAATGATAGTTTAATATATGATTTTCAATTAATGCCTGAAAGTACTGATAAAAAAGCTGGTGGTGATTATGAGAAAGCTCCAGAACCCATTCCATTTAATATTATTAATCAATCGAAAACTAGTATATCTATTGAGGCTCCTTCAAAGTCTGGTCCATACAGATTTTTTATTTATATTCGTGACAATCATAAAAATGTTGCAACTGCTAATTTCCCATTTTATGTTAAATAAATCAATAATAACTTTATAAATGTCCTTAATTAACTTATCTATAGATTGCGTGGTATTAGGTTTTGATGAAGACCAAAAGCTCAAAGTTTTATTAATACGAAAATTTGTTAATGAAAAGAATGACTTTCAGTTTGCACTTCCTGGTGATCTATTAGGTCTAGATGAGGATCTTCTGTCTGGAGGTAAGAGAATCTTAAAGAGTCTTACTTCCTTGGAAGATATTTACTTAAAGCAATTCTATACTTTTGGTAATCCAGATAGAACTAAACAGAACAAGGATCAATCATGGTTGAACATGTATAGAAAACAGCCCAATGAGAGAGTTATTACTGTTGGTTATATTGCTCTTGTTAAGATGGAAGATTATACTCCGCAACCATCTTCTTTTGCTATAGATGCACAGTGGGTAGAATTAGATAAGGTTTCGTGTGATTTAGCCTTTGACCATAACGAGATATTAGATAAAGGAATTAAATATCTTAGAAAGCAACTTGATCATCAATTAATATCAAATTTACTGCCATCTAGATTTACGCTTTCTCAGTTACAGAAATTATACGAGATTTTACTAGATGAAAAGTTAGATAAACGTAACTTTAGAAAGAATGTGTCTAAGGATAATCTTCTTGTAAAAACAGATGAAAAACAAAAAGGTGTTGCTCATAAGCCTGCACACCTATATACATACAAGAGTTAGTAGTACTTAATTTTTTAGTCAAAACTATCTATTTATTAGTTCAATTATTTATTTGAGCTTTTTTATTATTAACATAATGTTTTATTAGTAAGATTTTATATTAATTTTATAATCTCATAAATCAATTTATTATGAATTTAAAACATTTAAAAAATACAGACACATTAGAGTTTTTTGCTGTTGATGAACAGTCTTTATCATCAATACCTTTGTTTTCAGATTCGGTTCAAGCTGGTTTTCCATCTCCTGCAGAAGATCATATGGATATGGATCTAAATTTAAATGATTATTTAGTCCATAATCCCTCGGCAACTTTTTGTGTTAAAGCAATAGGAGAGAGCATGAAAGATGCAGGTATAAAAAGTGGTGATATTATGATTGTGGATAAATCCTTAGAGCCCAAAAATAGAAGTATTGTTCTAGCAGTTATAGATGGTGAGTTTACTGTCAAGCGAGTTAATTTGAATGATAACGAACTCTATCTTATACCAGAGAACAGTAATTTTTCACCTATTAAAATAACACAAGAGATGGATTTTCAGGTTTGGGGAGTTGTTACCTACGTTATACATAAAACTGTATAGTATGATTGCGCTGGTTGATTGTAATAATTTCTACGCCTCATGTGAACGTGTCTTTAATCCAAAAATTAATTTAAAACCAGTAATAGTATTATCGAATAACGATGGTTGTGTCATTGCTAGAAGTAATGAAGCTAAATCTCTTGGAGTAAAAATGGGTCAGCCAGCATTTCAACTTAGAAATCTTATAGATAAATATCGTATTAATGTATTCTCTACCAATTTTGCACTTTATGGTGATTTATCTAAAAGAGTTATGAATGTAGTAAGTACGGAAGTTAAGAAGATGGAGGTTTATTCTATTGATGAAGCCTTTCTAGACTTCTCAGATTTTGCATCAAAAGAAAGAGGAATTGCTATTAAAAATAAGATAAAGAAATGGACTGGTATACCAGTTTCTGTTGGTATTGCTAAGACAAAGACATTAGCAAAGGTTGCTTCTTATATTGCTAAGAAACATACTGCTTCAGGAGTTTTTATATTTAAAGATGAAGATCTAATAGATAGAGCATTAAACATATTAGATGTTCAAGATTTATGGGGCATTGGAAGAAGAAATGCCAGTAAGTTACATGATTTTGGTATTCATACAGCATTACAATTTAAGCAAACTGATAGTAGATGGATTAAAAAGCATTTTTCTATTAATGGAGTAAGATTACAAAAGGAGCTTTATGGAAAAGCTTGTTATCAAATCGAGACTTTAAGAAAAAGAAAAGCTAATATTTGTACGGCACGTTCCTTTAGTAAAGAAATTAAAGAATTAAATAAGTTGAGAGAGGTTATTAGCATCTATGCGAATAATTGTGCTACTAAACTGAGAAAAGAAAAAAGCTGTTGTACTACTGTAAGTGTATTTTTAAGTACTAATCGTTTTAGAAATAAGAAAATTCAATATAATCCATATAAATCGATTAATCTACAGGTACCAACTAATGATAGCGTAGAAATAATTAAAAATGCAATTTATGGACTTAAGATGATTTATAATTGTGATTTTTTATATAAAAAAGCTGGTGTTGTTTTAGGAGGTATAGTCCCAGAAGAACAAATTCAATTAAGTTTATTTGATTCTTTAGACAGAATTAAGCTTAAAAAAATTAATGTAGCTGTTGATAAGGTAAATTCTATCATGGGAAGACATACAGTAAAACTAGCTGTGGAAGGCAATAAAAAAGTCGGTAAATTAAAACAGATGAAGTTATCACCTTGCTATACTACTCGTTTCTCTGATATCTTAAAGGTTAAATGCTAGATGATTTAATGTTTAATTTTTAACCTTTTGTTCTTCTGGACACCAGTAGCTTATTCTGTTATCTGCGGTTATTTTTTTTATTATTTTTTTTCCTTCTACTGTTTTTTTATTATAGACATTTAGTTTAAGTGAGGAACTAATGTTAGGATTTTTAAAATCACGAAGTTGTGCGCCACCATGATGGTATGATTTAATCATTTCTTCTTTAGTGTTATGACAAATTGATAACTTTTCTTTAAAAGTTAATTTGTTCCATCGAGTATTTGGATGAATATTTGATTTAAAAAGAATTTCAGATTTTAAATAATTGCCAACTCCTAGAAAATATCTCTGATCTAGTAATACCTTACATACTTCTCTATTAGTATTAATTAATGATATGATAAATTCTGCCTGCTTGTTAACTGAAATAGTATTGTTTAATAGATCTAAGTTAATATCGTATTTTGTATCAAGTAGTTTTCTGTCAACTAATTTAATGTTGCCAAATCTTCTAGTATCATGAAAATATAGAGTACTACTTTTAGTAACTATCCGAAGGTGGGCATGTTTTCTTTTGTCTAATGACCAAAACCCTGTCATTCCAAGATGGTATGCTAGAAACTTATTTTCTATTAACTGAATAAATGTAGTTTTACCTCTGCAAAAGCTAGAACTAAACTTTTGAGGTAGAAACTTATTTACTTCTTTTGTAATTTCCGAATATTTTTTCTTGTAGGGAGGTGAAATACAATCAATACTAATAATATCTTTGTTGTGTAGCTTACTATTTATAAAGTCAGAGACTATTTTTACTTCGGGACCCTCTGGCATACTAGTAGTATTTTTCAAGTAATTTTCTTGCTTTGCTAACCTTTGGTGTAATCACTGCATTGCAGTATGGTTGCTCCGTATTAAGCTTATAATAACCTTGATGGTAATTTTCTGCTTTGTAAAAACCATCAAATTTTTTCACTTCAGTTGTTATTTGATTATCAAAAAGAGTAATATTAATCTTGTTAATGTACTTATTTATTATATCTTTTTCAGTATTATTATTAAATAAAATAATGGACCTATAATGAGTTCCAATATCATTACCTTGTCGATTTAGAGAAGTTGGATCATGAGTTAAGAAAAAAATCTCCAAAATATTTTCTAGATTAATTTTTGAGTTATCAAAAGTAATTTTACATGTTTCAGCATGATTAGTATAACCATTAACAACTTGTTTGTATGTAGGATTCTTTAGCTTACCACCAGCAAACCCACTTGTAACATCAATAACTCCTTTTACATCTTCAAAAACAGCTTCAACGCACCAAAAACAACCGCCACCTAAATATATTGTTTGAAATTTATCTTCTTTATTTTCAGTAATAATCATAGTGTTAAGGGTAAGTAATATTGACAGTAATTTCATTTCTTCTATTTATTATTTTATATGGAGAGTTATAAACTAAAACTTCAAATTTATTATTATGTTGTATATTATTCTCTAATAATAATTTTGAAAGTTTTTTGATTTTTTTTTGCTCAATTTTTTTATTGGAATAACCACCATATGTAATAGTGGCTTTTATGCAAGGTGGAATTTTAAAAAAATTGATGTTGGTATTATTTGGATCAGGTAAATTATCTAATGTATATTTATCAGGCATTCTAAAAATCATTTCTTTATCACCATGTAATCTCATTGTTACTGGAGATGTCATACTTATCTTTTTGTTCTCGCTATTTCCTCCAAATATATATGATGCAAGATACTTAAAGTAACTATTTCTCTCTGATTCTGATTCTGATTTTGAATAATAACTAGCATTGATAGATTCATTGTATGCTCTAATTTCAACCTCATCTATTTTTTTGATTAAAACATACACTTCTTTTTGTACATTTTCATTTTGACTAAAAGCAAAGAATATTGTAAATAATACTGCTATTACTATAAGGAATATTTTCATTATTTTTATTTTAAATGGTATATTAATTGTGAGAAGGTATTGCATTCACATCTGAAACCTGATTGCTTTAATTTTGACATATCAAGTTTTACGTTTGAACTTATAATTTTTATCCTTTCACCTAAAAACAACTTAGTTATATATATTGGTACTCTGATATTAATGCAATATGGGTATAATATCTTTTTTACTGTGTTTACTATGTCTAATTGTGATAATTGGTCATCACATGCAAGGTTGTAAGGGCCATTTATATCATTTGAAGTTATTCCCTTTTTTATAAATTTTATAAGATCATTTATTTCTATCCAATTCACTGTTTTATGTTTGTTGCCAATCATTCCAGCTATTCCAAACCTCATAGAAAGGAGGTTGTATTTTAAAAATCCAGCATATTTACTAAAGATTAAAGAAATCCTCAATTGTATTACTCTACATCCAATTGATTTAAAGGCATGCGATGCTATTTCCCAGTCAACTGCTAATTGTGCTAGCCAATCTGATCCTTTAATAGAATTTTCGTTAATTTTTTCAGTATTATTAAGATCATATATTCCCATTGCAGAAGCTGTAATAAATGTCTTAGGTATGATGTTTTGTTCTTGACATTTATCAAAAAGAAGTTTTGAGGAGTTTACACGACTGTTATACATTAGCTCTTTGTTTTTTACAGTCCATTTGTTTAGTATTGGATATCCAGCTAAATGAATTATATGACTACAACCCTTAAGAGCATTAATCTCTATTACTTTTTCATCAATATTCCAATAGTAATACGATGGTGAATTATTCTTTTTTCTAGAAAGATATCTAACCTCATATTCATCTTTAAGATAATTTCCTAGAGTCTGAGCTAAATGGCCATTTGCCCCAGTTATTAAAATAATTTCTTTCATTTTGAGCTCATTCTTAATTTTAGATATTATTTAAAGTACTTGAAAGAAACTAGCAACATGCCAAATGAATCTGAATTCTCCTTTTCAAGTTTCTTGTGGTGAACTTTATGTGCAAAACGTATTGCTCTAATGTATTTATTATCTATTCTGCTTAGTATCTTAACTCTTTGATGGATAATTATTTCGTGAACAACAAAGTAGGCTAGTCCATACAATGCTATTCCAATTCCAATGTAAAGTTGATAACTAAAATTTTCTATTCCATATATTATCAATATAGCTGATGGTATTGCAAAAATCAGGAAGAATGCATCATTTTTCTGTAGTATCTTATTTTTATCTACTTGATGATGATCTTTGTGTAAATACCAAAGAAATCCATGCATTATATATTTATGAACGCTCCAAGCTACAAATTCCATAAATAAGAAAGTAGCAAGAATAATTGACAAGATTAAAATTAGATTCATTTGTTTAAGGCTTTTAATGATTGAATAATAAATTCCTTAGTTTTTTCATCTTTTATAGTATTAATATTTTTAATAATAAAATTATAATCTTCTTCAATTTCATTAAAATAAAGAAGTATTTTAGGTAATTTTTTTTGGATTGAGTATCTTAAAAGTCTTATTTCCAATGAATAAGGACTTTCCTTAATTGCTTTTTCAATTTTAGATTTCCCCTTTTTAAAATAGGATATTTTTTGAATTGGATTGCTTGTAAACTTGCATTTTATCATTAAATAACAACCTTTATAACCTTTTATGATAGGTGATTTATTTGAATTTTTAAAAAGACTATCTCCAAATTTTTTACAATTATTTTCACTTAGACTTGCATTTGAATATAATTCTCTTGTTTTTAATATGTCGGAGCTATATGTATATTCACTTAAAACAAGTAACAATATAGTGAGTAGTAATCTCATATAAATAAAAGTTTAATTTCAGATTTGATTAAAATTAGCATTTTTCTAAAATTTGATACTCTGATTCTAGTTTTAAGAATATTACTGGCATCTTCTTTTCTTATTTTATTAAACAAGCTTATGTAATACTGATATGCTAAATATACGCCTTTTCTAGCATCTTTATCTAATTTCTTAATTCCTATCAAGCCTTTTTCAAAATCTTTAGCTATATCTTTTTCAATAATTTTTTTCTGGCTATTATTAAATTTGGAGATATCTAGGTTTGGAAAATAAATTCTGTTTAAGCCGTTATAATCATCATTTAAATCTCTTAGGAAATTGATTTTTTGAAAAGCAGAGCCTAAAGCTTCAGCATAAGCTTTCAACTCTTTGTATTGGCCGTTATTTTTATGACTAAATATGTGTAAGCACATTAACCCAACTGCTTCAGCAGAACCTTTAATATATTTTTTGTAAGAATTATCATCACAATTTTTATTGTTTAGGTCATATTCCATACTTTCAAGAAAGCTTTCTATCAACATCCATTCAATATTATATTTTCTAACAGTATTTTGAAAGCTATTTATAATCGGATTTAAACTAATCTTTTTCTCAAGTGAATCAATAGTTGCATATCTTAATTCATTTAATAATTTAACTTTATTGTAATTATGAAAACTGTCAACTATTTCATCTGCAAGTCTAACGAAGCCATAGATTGCGTAAATAGCATCTCGATATTCCTTTTTTAAAAGTCTTATAGCTAAGCTGAAGCTAGTACTATACAATTTTGTAGTTGTCTTACTACACTCAAGTGATGTTTTGTCAAATAATTCCTTCTTGTTTATCATTTAGTTGTTTTTAATATGTAATCTGCTACTATTTTACCAGAAATTAATGATGGTGGTACTCCAGGTCCGGGTACAGTCAATTGACCTGTATAGAACAGATTGCTTATCTTTCTATTTATGATTTTTGGTTTTAGATTTGCTGTCTGTGATAAAGTGTTTGCTAATCCATATGCATTTCCTTTGTATGAATTGTAATCTTTTTCAAAATCTTTAATGCAATAGCTTTTTTTATATTCAACTCTATCATCAATTTTATGACCACAATATTCTTCAAGTTTTTTGATAATTATACTATAATATTTTTCTCTTATTTGCTCAGTATCTTCTATGCCAATTGGAATGGGCATTAAAATAAAAATATTTTCTTTGCCTTGTGGGGCTACATCTTCATCAGTTTTAGACGGACAACAAACATAGAATAATGGTTTTTTTGGCCAAATTTTATGATCATAAATTTCCTTGGTGAATTCTTTTATATCCTCATCGAAAAATAAATTATGATGTATTAATTTTTTAACCTTAGTATTTATTCCAAGGTAGAAGATAAGAGAGGAAGGGGAGAAGCTTCTATTATCCCAGTATTCTTTAGAATAATTTCTATATTTCTTGTCAATTAAGTCTTTTTCAACATGAGCATAATCAGCTGATGCAATAACAAAGTCAGTTTTAATAATTTCATTGTTATTTATTGTAACAGAATTTGCTTTTTTATTTTCTATATTAATTTTTCTTACTGTTTGATCTGTAATAAACGTAACACCTAAATCGCTACATAATTTAACAAGACTTTCTATAACTTTGTTAAAACCTCCCATTGGATAAAATGTTCCTTGTTTTAATGCAGAGTATGCCATTAAACTGTAAAGAGCTGGCATTTTTTCTGCTGAGGCACCAAGAAAAAGTACTGGAAACTCTAATAAAGTGACTAAATGTGGATGATTAAAATATTTTCTTATGTGTTTTCTGTATGAAGTTAATAGTTCAAAACTTGTTAGATTTAATAAAATATCTTTTTGCAAAAGTTCGAAGAAAGAAACTCCGGGGGCGTTATACATAAATTTTATTCCGATGTTGTATTTGTAATTAGCATCATTAATAAATTCTTTAAGTTTTGTTGAACTCCCTTTTTCTAGTCTTTCAAAGGTTTTACATGTTTTATCAAAATTTGCATGTATGTCTATTTCTGAAGAATCAAATATCATTTTAAATCCAGGATCAAGTTCAATTAAATTGTAGCAAGAATTAACCGATAAATTAAATTCCTTGAAAAAATCATTAAATATATCTGGCATCCAATACCAGCTTGGTCCCATGTCAAATGAATATCCCATGTGTTTTAACATCCTAGCTCTTCCGCCAAGTTGAGAATTTTTCTCTATTATTGTTACCTTAACTCCTGATTTAGCTAAAAAAGCAGCAGAACTTAATCCTGAAAATCCACTTCCTATGATAATTGCTTTTTTCATTTATTTACCCGTTTTAAAAGAGATGCAATAATAATTAGAAATTTTGTTTTTTTTGCTAAAATCATTCTAAAGTCCATGAATTATTAAATAGTTCTTTTGACTTACTTCTTCTAAAGTTGAAAATGCTAATTAATTTTTTTTTGATGAACAACTTATGTAATATTTTGCTAAATGTATTGAAAAATAGTTTGTACTTAACTTTGTCTGATATTGTTGTTGTTCCGTCATCATTTTGAATGAAGTGATGTTCATGAACCCATAATTTATATGGTCCAAAAAGTTGCTTGTCGATAAATAGTTTGTTTTCTACTACTTTTGTTATTTCTGTTGTCCAATTAATAAAGGTAAAGGGAAATATTTTAATTTTATAACTAATTATTTTACCCTCATAAAATGAGTCTGACTTGCCTGAAATAATTTTAAACTTCACATCATTGGGACTTAAGTTACTTAAGTTTTTAGGCTTAGTAAAGAAGCTCCATGCTTCATCAATCGGTGCATTAATCTTTATTTTAGTTGAAAGACTATACATGCCATCTTCATATTTTTTTATAAATATATTGTTTTTCATATTGCAAATATAGAATATTTATTTATTTTGTATAAGATTTTATTACAAATGTTATACAAAAATGTATATTTGCGAATATTAACTTAGATTAACAATAAATAAAAAAAAATATATTATTTTGTAATATGTATTTAAATAAAAAAAATATTAAGGAATTAGACAGAATAAAGAAAATTAATATTATTAATTCTGTTACTGGTGTTAAATCAGCAAATTTAGTTGGATCTATTTCTAAGAATGGAATACCTAACGTTGCAATATTCAGCTCTGTTTTTCACTTAGGAAGCAATCCAGCATTATTAGGCTTTATTATTAGGCCAGCAAACAATTTTAGAAGAGATACATATAAAAACATCATTTCTACTAACTATTTTACTATAAATAATATACATGTAGATTTTGTTTCTGATGCTCATGCAACATCTGCACATTTTAATGAAAATATATCTGAATTTGATTCATGTAATTTAAAAGAAGAATATATTGAAGGTTTTCTAGCACCTTTTGTTTCTCAGAGCAATCTCAAAATTGGTCTTAAGTTAATAGAGGAAATAGATATTAAATCAAACAATAGTAAAATTATTGTAGGTTCTATAGAGCACTTGTTTTATCCTAATGATATTGAAGGAGAAAATGGCAATTTAAACTTGCAGAAGCTGAATGACGTTGGCATTGGTGGATTGGACACATACTATAAATTAGAAAAGTTTTGCGAGCTTCCATATGCAAGAGTTTCAAACACTAAAATTAATTAATAAACATAAATTAAACACATTCACATGAAAATAATCCAATTTTTACTTATTCTTTTGCCGTTAACACTGACTTCACAAGTTTGGCAAAATTCAGCTAATTTTCCAGGAAGTGGTCGACATCATCCAATAACTTTTTCTAATGATCAGTTTGGCTATGTTATTTCTGGTAGTAATTCAGATGATGTTTTTAAGTACGATAAAATTAGTGATACTTGGACCCAACTTCCAAATATTCCATTCTCAGGAAGAGGTTATTCTTACGGAGTTTCTATTGGAGATATTGCATTTATGGGTTTTGGTATAGATTTAAACTATAATTACCCAACAGATTGGTGGCAGTTTGATATGTTAACTGAAACATGGACTCAGTTAGCTAATTTTCCTGGCGATGGAAGAAATCATCCTGCAATGATTGTGGCAAATGAAAACATATATGTTGGTTGTGGAAGTAATAATACTGGCAATTTAGGTGATTGGTGGGAGTATAATGTGATTAATGATAGTTGGTCCCAAAAGAGTAGTTTTATTGGAAACGATAGACATCATCCTTTTTATTTTGGTATTGATGAGTTTGCATATGTAGGCTTTGGTCATGGAAGTCTTCCTGGTCCTGGAAGTAATCAATCAGGAGCATATATATATAACGACTTTTACAGATATGATCCAACAAATGATAGTTGGTTACAGTTGTCTGATTTCCCATCTGAAGCAAGAGTTGCTGGCACACAATTTTCATACAATGGTAAAGGATACATCTTAAGTGGGGATGGAGATAATCACGGCCCATTAGATTACGGAGAAATGTGGGAGTATACACCTCTTAGCGATTCTTGGAGTCAATTATTGTCTCATCCAGGGGATGCTATTTGGGCTCCAGGAAATTTTGTAATCGGCTGTGATGTTTACTTTCTTTTAGGTCAAAATAATGTCCCTAGTCCTTCAACTTTTACTAATAATGTTTATAAATATAAATTAAGTGAAGATTGTGGTTGTACAGATAATTTAGCATTTAATTTTTCATCTGTTGCGATATCTGATGATGGTAGTTGTTGTTACATTTCTGGATGTACTGACCCTTATGCTTTAAATTATGATAGTACTTCTTGCTTCGACGATGGAACTTGTATTTTACCTACACTTGGATGTTTAAATCCGTTATCAAATAATTTTGACCCTATTGCTAATACAAATGTTGCATTTGGTGGTGCTTTAGATAATTCATTTGGAAGTGGTAGCTATTTCAATGGTAATCAGCATTTAATTTTTGATTCTTACAAAGAATGTTTAATCAAATCTGCTGTAATTTATGCCCAAAATAACAATACGATTACATTTGAACTTAGAGATAACAATTCTTTTGTAATTGATGATACAACTCTTAATGTCATTACTGGCGAACAAACAATTAATCTTAATTTTGTAGTGCCGATTGGATCTAATTTTGAGTTAGGTATTTCATCTAACAACTCCGGGCTTTTTAGAAATAATGCGAATGTAAATTATCCTTATGATATTGCTTCAGCTTTGACTATTACAAGCTCAAGTGCTAATACAAGTCCAAATGACTATTATTACTTTTATTATAGTCTAGAAGTTGAAGTGTTATGTGACGATGCTATTAGTCTTAGTTGGGAATGTAGTGATGACGGTGTATGTTTTGATCCTGGAGATGGTTCAGGAGAATATTCTTCCTTTAGTGAATGCGAAAGTGAGTGTGTTAATGTATCTATTTACGAGAATACTATTTCAGATTTTGCTTTCTACCCAAATCCTGTAAAAGATCAAATTTCTTTAGAATTTTCAAGTAACGTTATTCAATCTTTAGATGTTAAAGTTTTTGATTTTATTGGCAGAGAAATATATTTTGAGTATTTAAATAATTTTAATGGTAACTATAAAAGAAAAGTAGATTTATCTAATTACAAAAAGGGTATCTATTTTATTCAAATTAGTTCAGATGAAGGTGTTTTAAATAGAAAGTTTATTATTGGATAGTCTATTTAGTATTATTAATAATTATTAGATTTGTTGAATGTTAAAATTTTTTTTAATATTTATTATCCCCGTAACTTTATTTTCACAGAATATTAATCATTGGGAAACAGTAGTTTTAGAAGATAATATATGGAAGTATTTTGAGGGTACTTACGAGCCAGACTCCAATTGGAGATCACTTTCCTATAACGATTCATCATGGATGCAAGGTCAAGGAGGAATTGGTTATGGTGATGGAGATGATAATACAATAATTAATCAGGTTTCATCCCTTTACTTGCGTAAAGTCTTTAATATTGTTGATAGTACTGATATTTTAAATGCTGTTCTTGATATTGACTATGATGATGCTTTTGTCGCTTATTTAAATAATGTTGAAATTGCTAGATCTAATATTGGTGTGGTAGGAGATTATCCTCTTTTTAATCAAGGTTCTAGCTCTTATCATGAAGCTCAAATGTATCAGGGTGGTAATCCAGAGCAGTTTCTAATAAACACCAATCTTTTAGATACTATACTAAATCAAGGAGATAATGTTCTATGTATTCAAATACATAATGAAAATATTAATTCATCTGATCTTTCTAGTAGAATATTTTTTTCTTTAGCAATAAATTCTAATTCGTACAATTATCTTCCTGTACCAAATTGGTTTGTACCTCCTTTTATATTTTCCTCTTCTAACTTACCAATTGTGATACTAAACACTAATGGAAATACAATTGTTGACGATCCTAGAATTACATGTGACATGGGTATTATAGATAATGGCTTTGGAAATATTAATAATATAAATGATTTGTATAACGATTATAATGGAAAAATTAGTATTGAGTATAGAGGAAGCTCATCACAAACATTTCCTAAAAAATCTTATGGTTTAGAAACTCAAGATTCATTAGGAAATAATAACAATGTATCTCTTTTAGGTATGCCTACAGAAAATGATTGGATTTTATATGCACCCTACACAGATAAAGCATTAATGAGAAATTTTCTAACTTTTGATTTAGGAAGAAAGATGGGAAATTATTCTCCAAGAACACGCTATTGTGAATTAGTTGTAAATGGAGAGTACAGGGGTGTCTACATATTAATGGAAAAAATTAAAAGAGATAACGATAGGGTTGATATAGCAAAACTTGATTCAAATGATGTAGCAGGTGATAGTCTAACAGGTGGCTATATTATTAAATTTGACAAATATACTGGAACCGGTGGTGCAGATTGGCTTTCAGATTTTCCAAATATTGGAGGTGGAACAAGATATATACAGTATCACTACCCTGAAGCTACTAGTATGCAGCCTCAGCAGAAGAATTATATTGAAAATTATGTTGATAGTTTCGAATACGCTCTTGCTGGACCTAATTTTACAGATAGCTTAATTGGTTATTCAAGATATATTGATGTTCAATCTTTTATTGATCTTTATATAATTAATGAATTATCAAGAAATATTGACGGATATAGACTAAGTACATATATGTTTAAAGATAGGGATAATAATGGCGGAAAGCTCACTATGGGTCCGTTTTGGGATTATAATTTAGCATACGGAAATGCAGATTACTGTGAGGGAGGTTTAACAGCCGGATGGGAGGTTGATGGTGATGGTGGTGCATGTGGGTGGAATAATCCATTCTGGTTTGAAAGACTTTTGGATGATACTACTTATCAAAACAGTTTAAAATGTAGATGGGAATTTTTAAGAGGAAATTGCCTTCATGAGGATTCTATTTTCAATTTTATTGATAGTGTAGCTTACTATTTAGATAGTGCGCAGCAGAGGAATTTTACTAAGTGGGATATTTTAGGAAACTATGTATGGCCAAATTTTTATGTTGGAAATACTTTTCAAGATGAATTAAATTTCTTTAAAAATTGGATTTATGATCGTTTATTATGGATTGATAATAATTTAGATGGAGAATGTTATGAAATTTTAGGTTGTACTGATTATAATGCTTGTAATTTTAACCTGTCAGCAAATGCAGATGATGGTTCATGTATTTTTGATACTTCTTTAAATCAAATAGTAAACATATGCTATGGTGAAGATATTTTAATTGGAAATAACCTATACAATTCTGCTGGAAATTATATTGATACTCTTACAGCATTAAATGGATGTGATAGTATTTTATATTCTCAAATTATTGTAAATAATACAGCATTTTCATTTGACACATTAATCTCATCATCAACTATTAATTGGAATGGAATTAATTTAGCTAGTTCCGGAGACTATACTTTTATGTTAGAAAACATATTAGGTTGTGATAGTATTGCAAACCTAAATCTTACAATTTTAACTAATACTAATATTTCTTACTACAACAGTGATAGAAAATTATTGAAGGTAACTGATATCCTTGGAAGGGACTATAAAGCAAAAAATAGATCAAAAAATATTACTTTAATATACATCTATGATGATGGTTCAATTGAGAAGAAATATATATTTGAATGATTTTTCAGTCACTTCAGAATAATATTTTTCAACTTCATCCCGTATTTTATATCTTTGTTTAATGAAGAGAAATATATTTTCTATCATTTTTGGTTTGTTTTGTGCTTTTTCTAATTATGCTCAAACACTTGATACTCTTACAATTTGCAATGGTGATAGTGTTCTGATCTTTAATAATTGGGAATATCAAACAGGTAATTATACAAATGGATTGGATATTACGACACTTATAGTTAATCCAACGCCTACAATTACGGGAAGCTTTATCCTAAATGGTAATGCAAATCAATCGATTCCGGGTACTTATACCTTAACTCAGGCTCTAAACACACAATCAGGATCCGCATGGAATAGTGTTACTCTCAATTTGTCACAACCTTTTGAAATAGATGTTGACATGTTTTTTGGATTTAATAACGGAGGGGCAGATGGAATAGCTTTTGTTTTACAACAGGTTAGTACAAGTGTAGGAACTGGAGGAGGAGGTATGGGTTACCAAGGTATTACTCCATCTTTTGCTGTTGAATTTGATACTTGGCAAAATAACAATCAAAATGATCCTTTTTATGATCACTTAGCTATACAAAGAAATGGAAATTTATTTCATGCTGGCTTTAATAATTTGTTTGGACCTGTAGGATTACCACCTGGATTGTCAAATATTGAAGATGGTAATTGGCATAATGTTATTTTTACTTGGAATCCAGCTTCAAATAATTTTAGAGTAAGATTTGATGGCGTTTTAATTGCAAACTATACAAATAATATTGTAGCAAGTATCTTTGGTAATAATCCTAATATTTACTGGGGATTTACTGCTGCTACTGGTGGAGCTAATAATCTACAAAGATTTAGAGTAAATAGTTTAGAAATTTCGCTTGGAGATCAGATTATTTGTAGTAATGATACAATACTTGTATCCTCACAAGTAAATACTTCTGCATATTCTTATTTATGGTCACCTAATTATAACATCACAAATAATACACTTCCATCTACAACTTTTTTTCCTGATACTACTAATTTATATGTTTTGGAGGTTACTAATTCCTATGGATGTTCAATTACAGATTCTTTCACAGTCTTTGTAAACCCAACAACTACTAATATTTTAACACAAGTAGCTTGTGACTCATACTTCTGGCCTGCTAACGGTCAAACTTATACGTCAAGTGGTAACTATGTTTATATAAGTACAAATAGTTCAGGTTGTCAACAGGTAGATTCACTTTACTTAACCATAAATAATTCTTCTTCAACTGTTTCAGCTATAGCTGAATGTGATATTTATGTATGGCCATTAAATGGACAAGTTTATACTACTTCTGGTTTATATACTGATACAAGTACTAACTCTTCTGGTTGCTTGCAGACGGATACTCTAGATTTAACTATTAATTATAGTACTTATACTACAATTTCTATCATTACATGTGATACTTTCTTCTGGCCTATTAATGGCATGACTTATTTTACAAGTGGAATTTATACAGATTCTAGTTTTAACAGTTCAGGATGTCTTCATATTGATTCATTAACATTGATCATAAATAATTCTACTACTAATATCACAAATATTACTGAATGTTACTCATATTTATGGCCAATTACAGGCACTACATATGATAGTTCAGGAACATTTGTAAATTATAGTTTAAATGCTGATAGCTGCACAAACACAGAAATTCTTAATTTAATTATCAATGACTCTACATCTAATCTAAGTAATATCGTGGAGTGTGATTCATTTTTATGGCCTGTTAATAATCAAATTTATACAACATCCGGTATATATACTAATGTTAGTATTAATTCTGCAGGTTGTATACATATAGATTCACTTAATTTATCTTTAAAGTATTCTACTTATACTACTATTACTGCAACTAATTGTGATTCTTATTCTTGGGCTATTACTGGACAAACTTATACAGCAAGCGGAATATATATTAATACTAGTGTTAATATTGATGGATGTACTCATATTGATTCGCTATTTTTAACTATTAATTATAGTACTATAAATACTACTGTTGATGTAGCTTGCGATTCTTATATTTGGTGGGCAGATAGTAATTATTATGAAACTAGTGGGACCTATATAATTCTTGGTACTAATAATGATGGTTGCACACATTCAGAAGAGCTTAATCTGATAGTTGGATACACCGATGACTTGGGTATTTTTATTGACAAGAACGATGTTGAATGTCTAGGTTATGATGATGGTTCTATTATATTAAACCCAACAG
>JABICI010000031.1 GCA_018652335.1 Flavobacteriales bacterium | reverse complement strand
GTTACATATTCAAATATATACATGAACATAGCAACGTAAATAACTAAAGCTGGAATAATTCCAACTACGACCGTAAAATGTCTCCATCTTTTCACAATATTATCCTTAAATAATTTATTTTCTAACTAGGAATTAATCCACCATCAACATTATATGATTGACCAGAGATGTTTCTTGCTCCCTCAGATGATAAGAAAACAACCATTGCCGCAATATCCTTAGGATCATTTGGTCTTTTTAATGGAATATCTCTCACATAATGCTTCATGATATCTTCTTCTGATTTATCTTGTTCTAATGCTCTTTTTTTAACAATATTTGATAAAATATTTGTATGAGTAATGCCGGGACAGATTGCATTTACAGTTATATCGTATTTTCCTAATTCTTGAGCTGCAGTCTTAGTTAAGCTTATAACAGCACCTTTACTTGCAGCATAAATTGCATTTGAAACATCAACAAAACCCTTTCCACCAACTGAAGCCATATTTATAATTCTACCACCGGTTTTTTGTTTAATCATTTGATTTGCTGCAGTTTGCAAACAGAAAAACGTTCCTTTTGCATTCACATTATGTATCCAATCCCAGTCTTTTTCATCTAAATCCATAATACTTGAAGTTCTTGTTACACCGGCATTGTTAACCATAACATCTAAAGAACCAAATTGCTCTACTACTTTATTAACCATATCTTTAATATCTTCGACATTAGTTACATCAGTTTTTATTGCTAAACCAGAACCATTATGACTTGAGATAATTTCAACTGTTTTTTCTGCTTCTTCAAAATTTATATCAGCACAAATTACATTATAACCTTCTTTACTCATGGCAATAGCAATAGCTTGCCCTATACCATTTCCAGCTCCAGTAATACATACATTTTCAAAAATTTTGTTCATATTTATCTTAAGATATTTTTTTAATAATATTTAGACAGCCTGATTAATCTCTAACATATTTGCATTGATGTCATATAGATAAATCTGATGAAAACCTGGCATCGCATACACCTTTGCATCTGAATATAAAATTTTTTCTTTATCTAATCTGTTTTTTAAAGCTGATAAGTCTTTTACTGTAAAGGCGGGATGTCCTCCAATTGAGGGATTATGCGCAAAATTGTTTCTCCACCCAAAACCATCATCTGGTTTAATGACATGCAATCCTCTATTATTATCTGATAAGGGTAAAATAGCTAACTCTGTTGGATCAATGCTAAAGTCACCTTTGTTAACTGGTGCAACCCACTTACCTTCAGTCATGCCAATTAAATTACAAAAGAAATTCATAGATTTTCTAACATCCAATGACTCTAAATTCATATGATGAATACCCCATTCTAAACCCATATCCCATCCGTTAATATTATCATTAAAACTATTAGGGTTTTCAATAAATTGAACAAGGTTTAGAGAAGGTTCTTGAACCAGTAGACTTTTAAAAGAGTTTTGGTTACCTGAATTATTAAAAATATAATGAATGTTTTCTCTGTCCAAATTACCTTTAATACTATTAATATTATCTACTAAAATAGAAATATAACTTCTTCTACTTTGAATATAATTTGAAACCACAAGGTCTGGTTTGGGTTTAAATAATCTGAGGCCAAAGCCTTGTTTTCCAAAAAAAACATTTTCTTCATTTTCAAATAAAGATTGGTATAAATTTCCTTCATTTTTTGGAGGACCTAAAATCATTTCATAAAATTCCTTTGATTTGTTTAAATCATGAACCGGAATAGAGACATTTAAAATTGTCCATTGCATTGAAGAAGCCCTCTAATTTTAATTTATATGTTATTATAAAGAATATAATAAATAAAAATCAAATGTTAGTTAACATATCAAACATTTACAATTTTTTTTAATCTAATAAGATTATTTATAATTTCTGGAGGTTAATTATCAAAATGGATATTAAAAAATTAACTAAAAACTTTGGTGTTAAAATAACTAATTTTGATTGTTCCAAAATAATAAACAACAATGATTTAGAAATTTTGAAAAAAACTATTCAAGAAAGCCAT
>JABICI010000096.1 GCA_018652335.1 Flavobacteriales bacterium | reverse complement strand
TTATCCCAATCACGCTCCCATTTTTTTCTCCAATTAAAATGGCGTAAACATACACAACATAACTTTGAAGGTAACTTGCTTTTATGCATACTTTTTAATTCCTTTTAGCTAGATTATTTCTTGTATGAAGTTTAACTATTCGTTTTTTTTCTCTTTTTACAATACTATCTTTTCGATGCCCCCATGCTTTAATTCGAGCAGCCTTTGCAGCTTCAATTATATCAATCTTTGGTTTTACATAATCTAATTCAAGATTTAATATTGTCATATCAATTGCAGTCATTTTCCAAGGTTCATGAATAAAGTTATTTGGGACTTCTAAAAGCTCAGGAATCCATTTGCGAATAAATATACCATCAGGATCATGATTTTTTGACTGTTTAACAGGATTATATATTCTTACTGTATTGATGCCTGTGGTACCAGCTTGCATTTGAAATTGTGTGTAATGTATTCCTGGTTCATAATCTAGAAATAAGTTAGCTAAGTGATTTGCGCCATGCTTCCAATTAGAGTCAAAATGATGACATAGAACAGAAACTAACATTGCGCGCATACGAAAATTTAACCAGCCTGTTTGCTTTAAGCAACGCATGCTAGCATCCACAAGTGGTAAGCCAGTATTTCCTTTTTTCCAATCCTCAATATATTGTGAGTTATCAGTATATTTAACTTCTTCGTAGCCAGCATTAACACATCTATACTCATATTCACATTCGACCTCAAATTTTTGAATGAAGTGACAATGCCATTTTAAACGAATAAGAATTCCGTTAAAACTTCTTTTGTGCTGGGCATAATTACTATGATTTTTAATATGCTGATATGCTTGTTTGATGCTAATATTCCCCCATGCTAGATATACTGATATCCTACCGCAGGACTTTCTACTTTCCATAGGCTTGGAAATAAATTTGCTATAGTTTTTACCCCTGCTTTCAGTAAACGAGTTTAGATACTTGTTTGCATAATCTTCTCCTGCCGGTTGAAAATCTTTTGGATATGATGCTAAATCAATTAATAAAGAATTTTCTATTGCAAACGGATTTTTGAAATTTAGTTTCTTATGTTTTATAAATGTATTTTTAATAATTGGTTCAGACATATTTATATACCAGTTTTTATCCCAGTTTTCTCTGTTTCTAATGCCCCTTATTATTCCATCTCTTTGATATTGAATCCAATTTACATCTTTTGCTTTACAATATTTTGTCACTTTTTTATCAATATCCCAACTTAATTTTGTGCCAGATTCTTGATAAGAAAAGATAGTATTAATTGAAAATTTCTTTGATAAATAATTAAATACTGTATGAGTTTCTTTTTGAAATATCAAGACTTCTTTATCATACTTATCTAGCTTCTTGTTCATATCTAAAATGGAATGGTAAATGAACCGTTGATGTCTTAATGAGTTGTCCGGATGTTTCATTATTACAGGATCTATAATATAAATACATAAGTACCTTAAGTTGCTTTCTTCTGCATTTTTTAGAGGAAGATGATCCTGTAATCTTAAATCTCTTTTAAACCAAACAATATTAATTTTTTCTTTTTTTGCCTCAGAAATAGTTTCTGACAAAACATCATATTTATTTGCATGTAACATTTAATATTTATTTGTATAGCGAAAATACCAAAAGATTATACAAAAAATAAAAATATTAACTAAAACATTAGTAATTTAAGTGGCGAGTAATAAAAAATATATTATTGTGGGAAGAAATAATACAGAGCATATCAGTGAAAAAAATTTGGAATGTGATTCACTCGAGTGCCAAAATGCTATTAAAATTAAAGGAATTTGGAATGGCATTCTAATTAAGGCTTGTTCTTGAGATATTCCAAGTGTTATTCTAGGTGTTTCAGAGATAAAGAGATAAATATTTGCTGGGAAGACAGCAATTAGCAGTATTATAATTCCATAAGCAGAAACTCGTCTAGTTTTTTTAAATAACAGAAATAATCCTAAAATTATTTCTAACAGACCGCTAACTAATACAACTTCTTTTTTGAAACTAATAAATGGAGGGACAATAGATATAAAAAAATTAGTCTCTGTAAAATGTTTTATGCCAATTATAATGTATAAGAGGCCCAATGTGAAAATTGTAATATTCTTAAAAAATTTCAAACTAATTTTTTCAGTTTATTTTCAAAAAGTCTAAATTTATCTAATAGTTTCTTTAACTGATGGTGCTCCAATTTTATTTAAATCTTTTAAATTAGGTTCAATAGATTTTTTAATACTGTTTAATTTTGATTCAAACTCGCTTAACATTGCACTAGCTATATCAAGACTCTTTTTGTGAGATTTTGTAGGTCCATAGCTAGAGTTTGCTGATCCGCTCGCAGCCCATAAGTAAGTCCATAAAGTTGGGTATTCATTTTTCTCACCAATTTCTGAACGCACTTTACTGCCATTAATTTCTTGTTCAAGGTTTAAGCACTTTTCTCTTAACTTAAGAATACTAAATTGTAGTTTTTCATCTAAAGAAGTTGCTTTCTCATATGATTTTAACATTAAATTTATTGTTGTATTAACATCTTTCATCTCAGCTGAAAAGTCATTTGCTTTAGCTCTTATACTGTATAATTTTTTCCAGAAATCATTGTCTTTATTAGAATCTATACTATCAAATACATCTTGATTTAGTAAATTTACATTTACGTCAACTTTGTCAGAAATAGCAATAAATTCACCTTCAATTTGTTTGAAAAGTTGGGCTGTGAATTCACCTGGTTTTACCATTGGGCCATTTCTTTCTTTATTTATGTTGTTTGCTGTAATTGTAGTGTTAGATTCAGAGCTTAGATCCCAGCTAATTCTATTGAATCCTTTATTATTTTTAGCTTTTATTTTTTTAATGATTTCATCTTTATCCGAGTATATAAACAGCCATAAATGTGGCTTTAATTCTATAGCTTCTTCTTCAAGTATATCCCACTTAGGAGTTGACACTTCTTTATTTTCTTTTTCTAATTGTTCTTCATTCTTATTTCTTTTCTCTTTTTTTGATAGATACTTTTCATTTAGAAAATATGTAAATTCTACTCCGAATGGTGGGTTATCTGCAATAAAAAAATTATCTCCTTGAGATGCTTTTTTCCTTCCTCCTAAAGTTCTTTTTTGAATATACCAGTAGCCTTGTCTTGGATTAAATAATTCTGCTTCTGTGGTATTATTTGTGTTTTCAAATTCTCTTAAGGCGCTGTAGTCATCCAGTATATATATTCCTCTTCCAAATGTGCCTAACACAAGATCATTTTTATCTCTTTGAATGGCCAAATCTCTAACAGAAATATTTGGCATATCACCTTCTAATTTTATCCAGTTATTACCTCCGTTATTTGTGAAATAAACGCCAAATTCTGTCGCTAAAAAAAGCAGCTTACTATTTTTATGGTCTTGAACTAAACGCCATAAAATTGTATTTTTTGGTAAGTCATTAGAAATACTCTCCCACGTCTTTCCCTTATCTAAACTTTTATAAAGGTAGGAGTTGTAATCACCATATTTATGATTGTCAAATACAGCGTATACAACATTTTTATTATGTAAATCAGCTTTGATGTCATTTACAAATGCCGTAGATGGAAGGCCACTAATTTTATTAAATTTAACTTTTCTCCAATTCAAACCACCATCTTCTGTTACTTGAATTAATCCATCATCTGTTCCAGCATATATTAGACCTTCCTGTATTGGAGATTCTGTCAAAGATGTTACAGTGCTGTAATTTGACATTGCTCTAACATCCCAAGCATTGTTCCATTTTTGTTTCTTGCCAAAAAATGGAGTTGTAATCCGTTCAGTATTGTTAGTTAG
>JABICI010000032.1 GCA_018652335.1 Flavobacteriales bacterium | reverse complement strand
TCAAATGTAGATGGATGTGATGCAGATGTTGATGATAATCCACTAATTAGATTTTCACCTAATCACAAAAAGAAAAAGTTCATGAAGTATCAGCATCTTTATTCACCTTTTTTATATTCTCTATACTTTATAGTTTGGATCTTTGCTAAAGATTTTGTTTACTTGAGTAAAAAAAATCTTGCAAATTTGAAAAATCAGAATTATCCGTTTTGGTACACTATTGAGCTTGTTTTATTAAAACTCTTTTATGTAGCATATATTATTATTATCCCATATCTCATACTTGAATTTTCATTCTCACAGATTTTAGTTAGCTACTTGCTAATGATGGTGGTTGCATCTAATATTTTTATTTACACATTAGTGACAACTCATTTTACTGAAGAGACTGAATTTCCAACACCTAATAATAATGGAGAACTTCCGTACCACTTTGCAGAACATCAGTTAAAGGTTTCCATGGATTATCATCCCACACATCCGATTGCTTCTTTCTTATTTGGAGGCTTTAATTCTCATGCTGCCCATCATTTATTCCCAACACTACCACATACTATATATCCTAAGATAACACCAATAATTGTTGAGAAGGCTAAAAAGTATAATTATACATATAATGTATTAAGTCTTCTTGGTGCTATTAAATCTCACTTTAAATATTTGAAAAAACATGGAAAATAAAATACTATTTTTTGATTATTAATATTTAAAAAAAAGATTCTTACAATAATTGCAAGAATCTTTATTATTTACGATAATAATGTAAAAAAATTACATCATTCCAGGCATACCCCCACCTCCCATTGGAGGCATTGGAGGAGTATCTTCTTTGATTTCAGAGATTACACATTCTGTTGTTAAAAGCATCCCAGCTACTGAAGCAGCATTTTCTAGCGCTACTCGAACAACTTTTGCAGGATCAATCACTCCAGCTTTATAAAGATTTTCAAAAACTTCTGTTTTAGCATTGAAACCAAAATCAGCTTTTCCTTCTTTAACTTTAGCAACAATAACACTTCCTTCTAAGCCTGCATTTTCTACAATTTGTCTTAATGGCTCTTCAGCAGCTCTAGTAATAATGTTTATCCCTGTTTGTTCATCATCATTTTCTCCTTTCAAATCAGTTAGTTTCTCACATGCTCTAACGATTGCAACACCTCCACCAGGAACAATTCCTTCTTCAACTGCAGCTCTTGTTGCTGCTAACGCATCATCAACTCGATCTTTTTTCTCTTTCATTTCAACCTCAGTAGGAGCGCCAACATAAAGAACTGCTACTCCACCTGCTAATTTAGCTAGTCTTTCTTGTAATTTTTCTTTATCATAATCTGAATTTGTAGTTTCAATTTGAGCTTTTATTTGTGATGCTCTAGCTTGTATTACGTTACTTTTACCAGCACCGTTTACTATTGTTGTATTATCTTTATCAATTGTAACTTTTTCACTAGAACCAAGCATTTCTAATGTTGTGCTTTCTAATTTGAATCCTCTTTCTTCAGAAATAACTGTAGCATCCGTAAGAATCGCAATATCTTCAAGCATTTCTTTTCTTCTATCTCCAAATCCAGGAGCCTTTACAGCACAAACTTTCAAAGAACCTCTAATCTTATTTACAACTAAAGTTGATAAAGCCTCTCCATCAACATCTTCAGCAATTATAACTAAAGGTCTTCCTGTTTTTGCAGTTTGCTCAAGTACTGGTAAAAGATCTTTCATAGCTGAAATCTTTTTATCATAAATTAGAATATATGGATTTTCCATACTCGCATTCATTTTTTCAGAGTCAGTTATAAAGTAAGGAGATAAATATCCTCTATCAAATTGCATTCCTTCAACAACTTCTACATGAGTTTCAGTACCTTTTGCTTCTTCAACTGTTATTACACCTTCAGTTTTTACTTTCTTCATTGCTTCAGCAATGAGCGCTCCTATTATAGGATCATTATTTGCCGAGATGCTTCCTACCTGCTCTATCTTATCATAAGAATTTCCAACAGTTTTTGATTGAGATTTTATATTCGTAATTAATAATTTAACTGCTTTATCTATACCTCTTTTAACATCCATTGGATTTGCACCTGCCGCAACGTTCTTTAACCCCGATGATATAATTGCTTGTGCTAAAACTGTAGCCGTTGTAGTGCCATCTCCAGCAAGATCGTTTGTGTTAGAAGCAACTTCTTTAACCATTTGAGCACCCATGTTTTCTACTACATCATCTAAATCAATTTCTTTTGCTACAGTTACTCCATCTTTTGTAATTTGTGGTCCTCCAAAACTTTTTCCAATTACCACATTTCTTCCTTGAGGTCCTAATGTTACTTTAACCGCATTTGCTAGAGCATCTACACCTCTTTTAAGTGCATCTCTAGATTCTATATTAAATATTATATCTTTTCCCATTTTATTTGTTTATGATTGCTAAAATATCAGATTCTCTCATTATTAAGAAATCTTCTCCTTGAAATTGTAGTTCGGTGCCACCATATTTGCTGTAAAGAACTGTGTCACCAACTTTAAGTGTTATGGGATTTTCTTTTGTACCCTTACCCACAAATTTTACAATACCTTTTTGAGGTTTTTCTTGCGCATTATCAGGAATAATGATACCAGAAGTTGTAGTTGTTTCCGCATCTGATTGTTTAATAATTACCCTGTCGGCAAGAGGTGTTATCTTTATGTTTGACATATTTATTTTTTATTTAGTTATACTATTAAATATTTTATGCACATATCATGCCATCACTTATTTCTAATAATTTAAAGGAAATTTTGTCAGTAATTTCTGGAAGCTAAGCAGAATATGGCGCTAATTATTTATTGGTTAGAAGGTGCTGATGGTAAATTTGGGACTATTGCATTATCTATTTGTTCTTGAGCTTTTATCTCAGTAGCTTCTCCAGAATTTTGTCTAGGAATAGCAAAATTTGATGCTAATGACAAAACAATTAAGATAATTGCTAATGTCCAGGTAGTTTTTTCTAGAAAATCTGTTGTCTTTTTTGCTCCCATAATTTGATTTCCTGCACCCCCACCAAATGAAGATGATAAGCCTCCTCCTTTTGGATTCTGTACTAAAACAACTAAAACTAAAAGTATTGAAGTGATGATAATTAATATGGCAAATACAGTATACATTTTATTTTATATTTAATTTTCTAATTAATTTAATTTGTCCGGCAAAGAAACTACTTTTTTTTGGATATTTCAATATTAACTTTTTATATGTTGAAATAGCCTTTTCATAATACTCTTGTTCTAGATAAACTCTAGCTAAGGTAGGAGTGACTAGATTAGTATCTTCTATTATACTCAATCTAGCTACATCAGTTGCTTTAAAAAAGGTTTCTTTTTTTTGTTTAAGATTTAAACTTTCCTTTTGTAAAAAGTTGGCTACTAGATTTTTGTCAGAGCGGTCAATTTTTTTTATTGAAACAACATTAAGCCACTCACTAAATGAATGATTCTCATTTTTATCAAAATTTAATGGTTTGTTTATTTCAATATTTTTCTTTGAAAGATCAGAACTACTTATTATATTGCTTTGATCATTAGTTACATTATTTGATGTAATAATATCAAATAATTTTTTTCTACTGTATGAGTGTACTGCTGCTTTTTTTAGTTGTCTATTGTATCTAATGCTGTCTATATTTAAAAGCCCTTTTGCAAGAAGAATCTGTGCGTTTTGAAAAAATGGAAATTTTGAAATAATATTATCTAAAAGGATAACATCCTCTTTATTGATGTGATTCAAATTGCGTGACAATTTTATTAAATTTAACTTCTTCATTACCAATTCACAAATGCTTTGTTAAAAATATTTTCTAAAATAACATCTTTTATTTCTTCAATTAAATTTTCTTCAACATTAGCGAAATTATCAGAACTTTCAAAATCACTATAATGACTAAATGATTTCTCATAGCTAAGTTCATCGTTAAAAGTATTTTCATATTTGACAAAGACTGATATAGTTAGTCTATTTTTTCCAACTGACTCATTAGAATTAATTGAAATAGGTGTTATTTGATATTTACTTATCTTTCCACTGAATCTTAGGTCTCCGTCAAATTCAACAAAATCAAGATTTGTTTGACTTATTATAAGATCAGATAATGATTCAGTTAATATTCTCCTTAGCAATGATGGGGCACTTGAAGTCGATGTTTTAAAATACTCTACAGAAAAACTTTTTGCTTCTGATGGAATTGAAGCTCCCGAAAAAGAGTAAATACCACAGCAAGATAAGCTGGTAATAAGTAATGATATTTTAATTAAGTTATACATTTTAGAGGCCAAATTCTTTTAATTTTCGATAAAGTGTTCGTTCAGAAATACCTAACTGCAAGGCAACATCTTTCCTTTTACCTTTGTGTTTCTTTAAAGATTTTTCTATTAAACGTTTTTCTTGTTCAAATAAGGAAAGTGATTCTTCTATATCTATTGTTTCATTAGACTTTGGTTGATTTATCATTATTCCATTTTCATCATTATCATTAAAGATGTTTGTATTTACAGATTGTAACATATCATTGCCTCCATTTTTTTGGATAAGATCAAAAGTTATTTTCTTAAGTTCGGTGAGATCTCTCTTCATGTCAAAGAGTACCTTGTATAGTATTTCTCGTTCTGAAATTTCAGCTTTATTCTTGTCAGCATACTTAACAACTCCGCTAGTTTTAAGGTTAGTAGGGAGATGATCTTGAATTTTTTCTAAATCTATTATTCTGTTTTCCTCAATAACTGATAGCTGAGCAACAAAATTCCTTAATTGCCTTATATTTCCGGGCCAATTATAATTAATAATCAACTCTTGAGCTTTGTCTGTTAATCTTATCGGTTGAGTATTGTATTGTTCTGCAAAATCCCCAGCAAACTTTTTGAATAGAAGATCAATATCATTCACTCGTTCTCTTAGAGGAGGTAAATTTATGCTAATCGTATTTAATCTATAGTAAAGATCTTCTCTGAAGTTTCCTTTAATAACAGCATTTGGAAGATTTACATTTGTTGCGGCAATTATACGTACATCTATTTTCTGTGCTTTCGAAGATCCAACTTTAATTATTTCTCCATTCTCTAAAACTCTTAATAATCTTGCTTGTGAAGCAACTGGAAGCTCTCCAATTTCATCCAAAAAAATTGTTCCACCATTAGCCGCTTCAAAATACCCTTTTCTACTGTCATGTGCGCCAGTAAATGACCCTTTTTCATGTCCAAAAAGTTCTGAATCAATAGTTCCTTCAGGAATAGCTCCACAATTTACTGCTATAAACGGATTATGTTTTCGTTTGCTATTTTGATGTATAATTTTAGGTATATTTTCTTTTCCTGTCCCACTTTCTCCAATTACAAGTATAGATATGTCAGTTGGCGCTACTTGAAGAGACACGTCAATTGCACGATCTAATTTATCATTATTACCAATTATTCCAAATCTTTGCTTAGCTTGTTTTGTATTCATAGCTAGATTACTTTTCCTTTTAATGTTGCTGATGTACAATCATGAACTTTTACCATAACGTATTCTCCAATTTTATGTTTATCTTTTTCAAATATAACTGTTGAATTATGAGTAGTTCTTCCATAATAATGCATATTTGATTTTTTAGATATTCCTTCAATTAATACTTCAAAAGTTCTACCGATTTTATCTTTCATGAGACTTAGTGAATGCATTTGTTGCTTATCAATAATTTCAGAAAGTCTTTCTTGTTTTATATGATCTGATACGTCATCTTTTAATCTTGCAGCAGGAGTGTTTGGTCTTTCTGAATATTTAAACATATATCCGAAATCATATTTTACATATTCCATCAAAGATAAGGTTTCATCATGGTCATTATTAGTTTCAGAACAAAATCCAACTATCATATCCATTGATATAGCACAATCAGGTATTTTTCTTTTAATATTATCTATTAAATTTATATATTTTTCTTTAGTGTAGCCTCTATTCATTAGTTTAAGGATTCTATTACTTCCAGATTGTACAGGTAGATGAATGTAATTACAAATGTTGTTATATTTTGAAATTGTATCAATAACATCTATTCCCATATCTTGAGGGTTTGAAGTGGAAAACCTGACTCTAAGTAATGGATTAATTTGTGCAACCATTTCTAGTAGCTTTGAAAACACTAACTTATTTTTTTTTTCATTTTGATTTGCATTTTTAAACTCTTTTTTAGCCTTACCTCCAAACCACAGATATGAATCGACATTTTGCCCTAAAAGTGTAACCTCTCTGTAGCCATTATTAAAAAGCTCTTTACATTCTTTAATAATACTTTGTGGATTTCTGCTTCTCTCTCTTCCTCTAGTAAATGGGACTACACAAAAAGAACACATATTGTCACATCCTCTAGTAATAGAAACAAATGCAGTAACACCATTTCCGCCAAGTCTAACTGGATTAATCTCAGCATAAGTTTCCTCTAATGAAAGTATTACGTTAACTGCTTTTTTACCATCTTCAACTTCTTTAATAAGATTTGGTAAATCTCTGTAAGCATCAGGACCAACAACAATATCTACTAATTTCTCTTCTTCCAAAAACTTTGCTTTTAATCTTTCTGCCATACACCCTAAAACACCAACTATCATCTTCGGATTTTGATCTCTTTTAATTGAATTGTAAAATTCTAATCTTTTTCTAACTGTTAACTCAGCTTTTTCTCTAATTGAGCAAGTATTTACAAAAACTAAATCAGCAGTACTTATATCATTAGTTGTAGTTATTCCCTTTTTTTTAAGAATTGATGCAACAATTTCACTATCAGAAAAATTCATTTGACATCCATAACTCTCAATGTATAATGTTTTAGATTTTTTTTTGTAGTTATTATCATCTTTAACCAATGTGCCATTATGCTTCATCGGGTTTTTAAAAGCTACAGAATCGCTATTATTTAATTTTAAATTTTTGGTTGTCAATTTTTTTAAATTAATTATGAATATTAGTTAATTCTTATTTTACACATTGCAAAAATAATAAAAAACTGACAATGTGGCAGTATCTTGTTTTACTTATATTATATATAATATAATCTAAACTGACACATTTTTTTTG
>JABICI010000033.1 GCA_018652335.1 Flavobacteriales bacterium | reverse complement strand
GACATAACTCAATAAGGACGCCATTAGTATCTTTAGGGTGAAGAAAACATATTAATTTTGCATCAGCGCCTATTTTAGGCTGATCGCTTAAAAGGCGTATTCCTTCTCTTTTTAATCTATTCATTTCTGCAATTATATCATTTACATCAATTGCAATATGATGAATTCCTTCATTATTTTTTTTAAGAAATTTGGTAATTGGGCTAGTTGGGCTGGTAGAAGCTACTAATTCTATTTTATTTTTTCCAATCTCGAAGAATGAAGTTTGTACTCCTTCTAAATCAACTTGTTCAGATTTATAAGGTTTACGACCTAGGATTTTTGTAAATAAAATATTAGATTCTTCTATATCTTTTACAGCAATACCAATATGCTCAATTTTATTCATAGAAGTTACTGCCAAAAACCTATATGCCTTTGAGTTGCCATTGTTTCTATTCTAAAAGTAATCCCAATCTCATGTGTGCCATAATTATAATTCATTATTTCACCTGCAAACGTATGATCATATGAGTATGATAAATGCATATTCCCTTTTCCAAAACCAAAGCCAAATATTGCTGAACCACTTGATCTATATGACAAACTTGCCCAAGTTTTTTCTAAAAATATTATTCTAGCATTTAAATCTGTTACATTTGGCTGGTACTGCATTTTTCTAATCAAAAAAGAAGGTTCAAGCTGCCAATCATTGTTAATAATCTGAAACTTATAACCACCAGTTCCAAAATAATTTCTGTACTCAATATTTGAATATGGAGAGCCAGAAATAGGATTATTAAATGTTGATTGGAAAAGATTAGATGCAGAAAAACCAAAATAAAAATTACGCCCATATAAATATATACCAGATGATGCATCTCCAATTGTTTTTTCATATGATGATGATGAAAAAGCATTATCGTCACCAGGTGGTAAATCACCACTGTTAAAATCTAGAGCGTAATACATTACTTTAGCACCTAAACCAAAAGAAAGATTAATTTTATCATAATTAAGGGGAACATGGTATGCGTAGCTTAAGTGTAAATTAGCTTGGGTAGAAGGAAAGGATCTATCAAACATTAGATAACCTCCCATGGCTGATCTATTATTTAACGCTCCATGATAACTAATGTAAGATGTTAAAGGAGCATTTTCAAATCCTAACCATTGCTGTCTTGCCTTAACAGATAAGGGATTGTAGGTTTTACTTCCAGAAATTGCTGGATTTATTATTATTTCATTATCATAGTAATTACTGAAAATAGGATTCTGTTGTGCATATATTTCAGTTGCCACAAAAAACATTAATATCAAAAAAATATGTCTCATTATCTTACTATTGTTACTATTCCTTTTAAAATATCATCACCATTTTCTAAATCTATTACGTAATAATAAGTTGCTGATGGTAAAGGTTGATTATTACTATCCTTACCTCCAAAAGCATTTTCTTCTGTATTAGTATAATTTCTTCTTCTAAAAACCTCTCTTCCATTTCTATCATAAACTGATACAACCGCATTTGGGTAAATATGTATATTTTTAATTTCCCAAAACTCATGAGTTTCATCATCATTTGGGGAAAAAGCATTGTAAATAGTTAAACAATTTCTTGGATTAGATTTAACTTCAATACTATCAGATAATACACACCCCATATCATCAGTTATTTCTACTTTATAATAATTAGGAAATAAACCGGAAACAGATGAAAAAGAATCGACAACTAAAATATCATTTTGCTGAACTCTATACTCTTGAGATATCCAAATAAATGTATATGGAGGTGTACCTTCTTGAACAAATACTCTTGCTTGCCCACTGTTGTCATCTTTACAAATAACACCAACAGAAGACATAAAAGAAATCATCTCGCTGACATTTCTTACCCATACTTGAATAGTATCTACACAAAAATTTGCATCTGTAATGGTTAATACGTTTGGAATAGATTGTGTTGGCGGTAAATTAATTGCATTCAAGACTGTTTGTCCATCACTCCAAATAAATTGATATGGAGGTGTTCCACCCCATACATCTGCGGTAATATTAACAGAGTCTTGATTAGAACATCTACCATTTAAATCAAAGTTAGCTGAAATTTTATTAGATTCCTGTATTGCAATAGAATCAACTAATGTGCAAATCTGTATATTATTTGTTATAGTTAGATAATAAGTACCTGCAAATAAATTTGTTAATGTTGTGGAATTTGAAGTAAAACCGTCAGGTCCAATCCAACTAACTGAAGAATTTGAATTAGATAAACTTATATCAATTGATCCGTTACTACCACCAAAACAATTATTATGTGAATAATTAACAAGTACATACTCACACTGCGCTAAGACATAAACATGAGTAAAGACAAAAAATAAAAAAAGTACTAGGTTTTTAATTTTCATGAATTTTTAAAGTAGGACAAATATATAAAAAAAAGCTTGTTAAAATAACAAGCTTCTAGTGAGGTATCGAGCGGATTCGAACCGCTGTAGATGGTGTTGCAGACCACTGCCTAGCCACTCGGCCACGATACCATTAAAGCGCAAATTTAATTTATTTTAATACACAATAACATTTAATCGATAATTTATTTTCTATTAAATTCAGTCATAACTTTATCTATACCTAAAGTAGTAAAAGCTTGAATAATAGTAATAGAGTTTTGAATTTTGTTACTAAGTAACAACTGATCCTCTTCTAAAAAATTACCTAAAACATATCTAACTTGCTGTCCCCTATTATAATCATTACCAATTCCAAATCTTAAGCGTGAATACTCATTACTATCAAGAACGCATTCAATATCCTTAAGCCCATTATGCCCCCCAGAAGAGCCTTTTTTCCTTAAACGCAATGTTCCTAATGGCAGCGATAAATCATCTGTAATAATTAATAAATTTTCTTTTTTAATTTTAGTCTTTTGAAGCCAGTAGTTGACTGATTTTCCACTTAAATTCATGAAAGTATTTGGCTTAACTAAAATTAGCTTTCTGCCTTTATAGTTTATCTCACAAATATCTGCATATTTATCAGAGCTGAAAATAGTATTGGATGAACTTGCGAGTTCATCCAATACTTTAAATCCAATGTTATGCCTAGTATTTAAGTAATCTTCACCAGGATTTCCTAATCCTACGATTAAGTATTTCATTATTACTCCGTAGCAGGAGCCTCTGAAGATTTGGCATCAGAAGCACTATCAGTTCCTTCGCCTTCTCCTTCTTCGCCTTCTCCTTCTTCTACAATTTCTTCTTCAACTATTGCTGCTCTAGCAGTTTTAACACCAACAACAACAGAATTTGGTGGAGCTAAAAATTCTGCTCCTTCAATTACAACATCTTTAATATATATAAACATTCCAATCTTCAAATGCTCAATGTCAATATTGATAGCTTCTGGAAGATTCGAAACCAGACCTTTAGTAATAATCTTTGGTCTTCTAAACATCAAGTTACCACCATTTTTAACACCAATTGCGACACCACTAAGAACAACTGGAAGTGAAACTGTAATTGGTTTGTTATCAAAAACTTCTAAAAAATCTATATGTAGTATCTTTTCTGTAACTGGGTGAAACTGGATATCTTGCATAATTGCTTTTGTCTTTTTGCCATCTACATCTAAATCGACTACAAAAGTATCTGGAGTATAAACGAGTTTTCTAAAATCATTTTCATGAGCATAGAAAGTCACTTGCTTTTCTCCCCCGTAAAGTACACATGGCACATTACCCTGATTTCTTAACGCTCTTGTGTTGGTTTTTCCAACATTCAATCTTTCTTTAACGCTAATTGCTAGTGTTTTCATTATTATTTAAATTTAGTTAATATTTGTTATTTATTATTGCTCTTCCATGTAGAGCTAATTGATTTTTTCTGTGTAACTGCTTTAATTGTTTTTGCCAGAAAGTTAGAAACAGAAATCTCTCTTACTTTTTGGCTTTCGTGCTGTCTAGGAATTGTATCAGTAATTACTAGTTCAAAAATACTAGAATTATCGAGGTTTTTATAAGCATTACCAGTTAAAACACCATGTGTACAATAAGCTCTAACACTTGAAGCTCCTTTAGCTATCATAAGATTTGCGGCTTTTGTTAAAGTTCCTGCCGTATCTACCATATCGTCAATAATAATAACATCTTTCCCCTCTACATCACCAAGTACTTTCATTATACCAATTTCATTTGCTTTTGTTCTCTCCTTGTAGCAAATAACAACACCACAATTTAACAATTTTGCATATACATTAGCACGTTTGCTACCACCCATATCAGGTGATGCTATAATTAAATTATTTAGGTTTAACTTTTGAATATCCTCAACAAATAATTCTGAAGCATATAAATGATCAACCGGAACTTCGAAAAAACCTTGTATTTGATCAGCATGAAGATCAATAGTCATAATACGATTAACTCCTGCCGAAGTAAGTAAATTTGCAACTAGTTTGGCCCCAATTGGTACTCTTGGCTTACCTTTTTTATCTTGCCTAGCATAACCAAAATAAGGAATCACTGCAATAATATTTGCAGCTGAAGCTCTTTTAGCAGCATCAATCATTAACAATAATTCCATTAGATTATCTGATGGAGGATTTGTAGATTGTACTAGAAAAACATCTGAACCTCTAACAGTTTCATCAAAAGATGGTTCAAATTCTCCGTCAGAAAAAGCAACAAATGAAGAACTACTTAATTGGCTGCCAAAATTTTCAGCTATTTTAGTTGCTAAGTTAAGCGTATTATTTCCTGCAAAAAATTTAACTGAAGTACTCATATTTCTTTCCTAATTAAAAGGGCAGCAAATATACAATTTAACATATAAAAAACCAAGCAAAAAAAAATAGATATTTTTATTCAACGTAAGATTAAACTTCTACTTTTGTAAATCTATTGCCCAGGTGGCGGAATTGGTAGACGCGTTGGTCTCAAACACCAATGGTGCAAACCGTGCCGGTTCGATCCCGGCTCTGGGCACTAAAGCAGAAATTAAACTTTCTGCTTTTTTTATTATTACGTAAAATTAATCACAATAATAATATTTAGTATTTTAAGATTTTTATAAATTTGAAGTCCTTAAAATCAAAACTTAATATCTTAAAATGGAAGATAAAAAAAACGATACTATTTTTAAAAATATAAGCTGGGATGATTTAGGAAATATGGGGCAATTTGTAAGTGCAATTGCTGTTGTTATTTCACTTTTATATTTAGCATTTCAAGTAAAACAGAATACAATTCAAATTGATCATAATACAAAAGCAGCACGTTCACAAGGAATTAATTCAAGCATTAGTCATACACTTCAGATTAGAAAAGCAATTTTTGAGGATAAAAAAGTTTTGCGAATATTCTTTAAAGGAAATAGTGATCCATCCAGTTTGAGTGAAGAGGAGAGACTTAGATATCGTTTAATTTTACATAACTGCATAGGAACAATATGGAACACCTATGCTCAAGTACTTTATGCAGAATTACCTGTTGAAATTTGGGAATCTCAAAAGACTCTAATTAAAAGATTATTACTAACTAAAGGAGGAATCTGGTTTTGGACTCACTTTAGCGGTGAATTTGATCCATTATTTAAAAAAGACGTTGAAGAGTTAATCTTTTCAGATGGTATAAAAATTATTTCTGAAATTCCATTAATCTAATATAACCTTAATTTACTTTAGCAAATATGGACAAACAACAAAAATATGACAGAGCTTATCTTAGAATGGCATTAGAATGGGCAAAACTTTCTCATTGTAAAAGAAAAAAAGTAGGAGCATTAATTGTGAAAAATAAGATGATTATTTCTGATGGATATAATGGAACACCATCAAAATTTGAAAATTGTTGCGAAGATGATAGTGGAACGACTAAATGGTATGTTCTTCATGCAGAAGCAAATGCTATACTAAAAACTGCAAGCTCAACTCACAATTGTAATGGAGGTACATTGTACCTAACAATGTCTCCATGCAAAGATTGTAGTAAGTTAATACATCAATCGGGTATTAAAAGATTAGTGTTTATTAATAAATATAAAGATACAACCGGCATTCAATTTCTTTTGAAAGCTGGTGTTGAAGTCTTAGAATTTGATAAAGAAAAAATTTAATGAAAATTATTCAACCGCTTATATATGCTGTCTTAATTTCAATTGGAATTTTTATTGGAAATATAAGTAATTCTAAAAATTATGTGCATGAAAATAAAATTGATAATATTTTAAAAATAATAGATAATCACTATGTTGATAGTATAAATTATTCTGATTTTGAAAATAATACTATTAATACATTTCTTAATGAGCTTGACCCACATTCATCATATATCTCTGTTAATGATTATAAATCTATTGAAGAGGATATGACTGGAAGTTTTAGTGGTATAGGTGTAGAGTTTAATATTATTGAAGACAGTATTGTTGTAATATCTCCAATAGAGGGAGGGCCATCTAAAAAACTAGGAATTAAATCCGGTGATCGAATTATAACAGTTGAAGATAAAGATGTTGCAAGTATTGGGGTAAAAAATGAGACCGTAATAAAACTTTTAAGAGGGGAAAAGGGAAGTGAAGTGAACGTCAAGATAAAAAGAAGAGGAACTAAAGGTCTGATTTTATTTAAAATTATTAGAGATGATATTCCATTAGTTAGTGTTAGCGCTGGCATTCTATTAGATGATAAAATTGGTTATTTAAAAATTAACCGATTTGCGGCAACTACATTTAATGAAATGAATAAAAAGTGTAATAAACTAATCAATCAAGGAATGGAAAAACTAATTTTAGATTTTAGAGGTAATCCAGGTGGCTATCTTCATATTTCTAATCAAATTTGTGATGAGTTTCTAAAGGAAGGAGAATTAATTGTTTTTACAGAAGGTAGAAACAGAGAAAGAAATGAAATTTACGCTACTTCAAATGGAGAACTGCAAAATATTGATATTATTTGTCTTATAGATGAAGGTTCTGCTTCAGCTTCAGAAATTGTTTCTGGAGCGATTCAAGACAATGATAGAGGTTTGATAATTGGAAGGAGATCATTTGGCAAGGGGCTTGTTCAAGAGCAAATAAGATTGACTGATGGTTCCGTAATGAGATTGACAACACAAAGATATTATACCCCTAGTGGAAGATGTATTCAAAAAGATTATGGAAAGAACTCTAAAGAGTATTTTTTAGAACAGTATACAAGAAATGAGCAACTTCAAAAATATGATACACTAGAATACAAAACAAAAGAAGGCAGATTAGTATATGGTGGAGGTGGAATAACTCCAGATATTAGAATAAATCGAGATACAACATTAAATTACTTTCCAATAAATAAAATGATTAGAGATGGCGTGATTAACAAATTTTGTTTTGAAAAAAGTGAATTACTAAAAAAGACAAAAGTAAAAAGCTATAAACATTTACAGATTAATAGAATATATGAAGATTTTAACAACTATATTTCAAATGATAAGCTCGAATTAGGTGAGAAAGAATTAAAATATTTAAAAAATATGTTGCTAGCAAATATTTCAAAAAATATTTGGGGTGAAAATACATATTATGAAATAATTTGCATCGAAGATGAGTTTGTTCAGACTGCACTTAAGCAATTTAACTAAGGATTTAACTCAATTACTCTTTAAAGTACTTTCTATAACACTATCTTTTATTTCTTTGTTAATATGTATAACTTTTACAACAAAAAATTATACATTTGCAATAAATATTAAATTATGCGAAGAAGAAAAGAAACATTTATAGCAGTTTACTACCCTGTAATACTAGCTTTTATTTGTATGTTATATTCAATTGGGTTAGGAATGTCAGGTGATTTAGATGGGGCACAATATTCTGCACATTGGCCAGGAACAATTTTATTATTTGCAATAGCAATTAGACAAAGAAGGAAATCATGAATACAGGAATTTTTATTGTAGGATTTATTATATTTTCTTTATATATCTTCGGTTTGTTGTATATGATAAACTACTCACACAAATCACAAGAAGAAGAGTTAAAAAGAGATCCAGAATTAAAAGATTCTGAAAAAGAAAACATCATTTAAATAACTTATTTAGACTAGATTTAGTTGTAAAATATATTCATTACAATAGCATGTGGTAGTGTAATTACTGAAATTATCATGATTGATAATAAAGGTACAGAATAACCAATTATATTATTGTATGATAATAATAACAATAAAGCTGTAAAGCATATACTCAAGACTGAATAAGGAGCTAGTAATTTAATAAAATCTAAAATCTTAAAATTTGGAGTTTCTTTTTTTAAGAAAATATATTCATCATTCATGACTTTTAGTGAATGAAGTGCTACAAAGTATAATGTAAATCCTATTATAAATGGGAAAAGATAAAAAGTAGCATGAATTAAAAATAATAGAAAAATTTCT
>JABICI010000034.1 GCA_018652335.1 Flavobacteriales bacterium | reverse complement strand
CTGCTAAAGAAGAAGCTCCTGCTAAAGAAGAAGCTCCTGCTAAGGAAGAAGCTCCTGCTAAAGAAGAAGCTCCTGCTAAGGAAGAAGCTCCTGCTAAGGAAGAAGCTCCTGCTAAAGAAGAAGCTCCTGCTAAGGAAGAAGCTCCTGCTAAGGAAGAAGCTCCTGCTACTAAGGACAAAAAATAATCCCGATTTAAAAAATCTTATTATTATATGTATTTTTACATATGATCTCATCTTTTTGTATTTTTAAATTGAACTATTTATGACTAAAGAAGATTTCATTCTATTAGGAAATACTTATAAAATTCACGGCTTTAAGGGAGAAATTAATATTTATAATGAAAAACTAATAACTTTAGATTTCTCTAGATTAAAATATTTATTAATCGATATTGATACAATTCTAGTACCCTATTTCATTGAAAATATAAAGAATCCAAAGAAAGAAATTATTCGTGTAAAATTTGAAAATATTGCAAACGAAGAAGATGCAAGGAAATTATTAAAACGAAGTGTTTATATTCCATTTGAGGATCTTCCAAATGAATCGAGTAACCAGACAGTAGATGAATTGATTATCGGATATGAAGTGATTGACTCTAAACTAGGATACTTAGGAGAAATTAGTTACATCAATTCTCAAACTACACAAAAATTAATATTTATTTACAATAAGAAAAGTAATACTGAATTTTGTGTGCCTTGGAATGATAAATTTATCTTAGACATTAATCACAATGATAAAAATGTAGGTGTTAAGATACCTAGAGATATTATTGATCTAAACTAATTCTTCAACAAAATTAATACCATTTTCACTAAGCTCCTTTAGTACTGGTAAATATATCTCTTTGCTAGTTGGGATTTTTACACCTTTTTCATTTATTTTTCCTTCTAAAATCAATTTAGTTGCAATAGCTACAGGCAATCCTACAGTTTTTGCCATTGAAGTAAATCGTGGTGTATCTCCAAATACAATTAAAGATGAATTAAGCTTCTTCTTTGTGTTTTTATATATGTATTCGAACTGGTGTTGCATTACAATCATATCTTTATCATTGGCAGCAAGAGACCATTTATCTTCAAGAATAGATTGTAGAATTTGAGCTGGACTACCATTTTTAATTATTACTTTCTTTTCTGAAAAAATACCAAGCCACTCTAACTTCTTATATATTGTGGAATTAACACTCAAATTAAATTCTATACATAATTTTTCTTCAACAGATATAGATGAGTCACAAGGCAAAAACATATTGATAAAATCTCGATAAGTTAATGTATTAGAATTTTCTACTTTATAACTATCATCTGTTACTCCTAATTGAACAAAAATATTCCAGGCCTCAGAATAACCCCTTCTTCTTAATGTTCCTCTAAAAAGAGTTGAAATATTATGTAGTCCATATGATTTTCTATATGAGAGTGAATCTCTATTAGCATAGCCTTCAAATTCACCAGCATCTAAAACTGAGACTATATCAGTTCGTTCAAACAGTTTAGTGTAAGTAATATATTTGTAAGAATTACTTTCAATATACTGTGCTGTTCCTTGTCCTGCTAGTACAACATTTCTTGGATTCCAAGTAAATTTATAATTCCAAGGGTTATCATCATAATCTGGATGTACTAATCCACCGCAGTATGACTTAAAGGATGTTATCTCACCTCCTTCGTCCTTAATATCATCAATTACTTTCATTGCAGACATGTGATCTATTCCTGGATCTAAACCAATTTCATTTAATAATAAAACACCTGCATTTTTAGCTTCATCATTTAATGCAGCTATTTCATTTGAAACATATGAGGCTGTAACTAAATTTTTCTTAAATTTTATACAATCCTTGGCTACAGTAACATGTAAGCTAGCAGGCAACATTGAAATAACTATATCTGAACCTTTAATTTCCTTACTTCTCTGTAATTCATCCTCAACATTAAATAAAATAGCCCTTCCATTAACATTATTATCCACAGCATCAAGAGCTGAATCTAAAGAAAAATCAGCAACGGTTACTTTCCAATCATTTTTGACTGAATTTTCAAGTAAATACTTAATTAATGTTACTGCAGATCTTCCAGATCCTATTACTAATATATTTTTCATTTTATCAAGTTGATTAAAGAGCTAATGTATTACTTTTACAACAATAAATAAAAATATGACTACAAATAATTTTATTAGAATATCGATATTTTTTGCATTAACTGCTGTTATATTTGGCGCTTTAGGTGCACACTATCTAAAGGATCTAATTACTAGTGTTCAATTAACCTCATTTGAAACAGGCGTTAAGTACCAATTCTTTCATGCATTAGCCATATTGTCAATCTCACTAAACAGAGAGAAATTCAATACTCATGTTACGATAAGTTTATTCTTTTTATTTCTTGGAACATTGTTCTTTTCATTTTCAATTTATCTCTTAGTTTTAAAAGATTTGCTAGTGATTTCTTTTCCTCTTCTGGGATTAATAACCCCAATAGGAGGACTCTTATTAATAATTGGATGGTTTTTATTATTTTTTTGCTTGAAAAAAAAGAAATAAATTAATGCTATAATGTATTAATATATACCTTTGTCTCACTTAAAAAAATTAAAAAATGACCGAAACAGGCAAGCGAGCAAATAATGCTACCATATCTGATTTAGGAATTAAAGACGGAACTGCACATTGGAATTTATCACCAGAGGAGCTATCAAAAATTGCAGTTAAAAAAGGACAAGCCACACTTACTTCTACAGGAGCAATAAATGTAAATACCGGAGAATTCACTGGACGCTCTCCAATGGACAGGTTCATAGTGCGAGATTCAATCACAGAAGATTCTGTATGGTGGGGTGATGTAAACTTATCTTTTGATGAAAAAAAGTTTGACCTTTTACATAATAAAATATTAGAATACTTATGCTGCAAAGATATATACGTGCGAGACTCTTATGCATGTGCAGACGAAAGGTATCGTATTAATATTCGCGTAGTAAACGAGTTTCCTTGGAGCAATATGTTTGCATACAACATGTTCTTACGCCCTACAGATGCTGAAATTGAAAATTTTGATGCTGAATGGACTATATTAAATGCACCAGGATTTATGGCAGATGCAGAAGTTGATGGCACACGACAGCACAACTTTGCTATCTTAAGTTTTACAAAAAAAATAATACTGATCGGTGGTACAGCTTACACTGGAGAAATTAAAAAGGGAATTTTCTCTGCTCTAAATTATATTCTTCCACATGAAAAAAATGTACTTGCCATGCACTGTAGTGCAAATGTTGGAAAAGAAGGAGATACAGCTATCTTTTTTGGGTTATCAGGAACAGGAAAAACAACACTATCAGCTGATCCAAATAGATTCTTAATAGGTGATGATGAACATGGTTGGGATGGCGATACTGTCTTTAATTTTGAAGGTGGTTGCTATGCAAAATGTATTGATTTATCTGCAAAAAAGGAACCTGAAATTTATGCTGCCATTAAGCCAGGAGCACTATTAGAAAATATCTCATTTATTGAAAATACAAATCAACCAAATTATGAAGATGACTCAATTACTCAAAACACAAGAGTAAGTTATCCTATTTATCATATTGATAATATTGCTAAACCATCATTGGGAAGAAATCCAAGAAATATTTTCTTTTTAACAGCTGATGCATTTGGTGTGTTACCTCCAGTATCAAAACTAACTAGAGGGCAAGCAATGTATCATTTTATCTCAGGTTATACTGCAAAAGTTGCAGGTACTGAGGCAGGAGTTACTGAGCCACAAACAACTTTCTCAGCTTGTTTTGGAGCTCCATTTATGCCTTTACACCCTACTAAGTATGCTGAGATGTTGGGAGAAAAAATGGATGAGAGCGGTGCAAATGTATGGCTAATTAATACTGGATGGTCTGGGGGTGAGTATGGTACAGGTGATAGAATCTCATTAAAATATACAAGAGCAATGATTACTTCAATCTTGAATGGTGAATTAGACAATGCTGATTTCATTACTCATAAAGTATTTGGATTAAACATGCCAACTTCATGTCCTAATGTTCCTTCTGAAATATTAAGCCCTAAAAACACATGGGCAGATAAAAATGCATATGATGCAAAAGCAAATGAATTAGCAAATACTTTTAACAAGAACTTTGCTCAGTTTGCTGATAATGCAAATGCCGAAATTTTAGAAGCAGCACCAAAGGCAACAATATAAGCATTAGACTTATTTATTAGTGCATTAATAAAGCCGAGCAAATGCTCGGTTTTTTTTATATTTTTGAAAAATGCAACTATTCTATTTAGAAGACCCTAAAGATGATATAATACTTGGTGCTGAAGAAAGCAAGCACACTACTAAAGTACTTAGAAAAAAAGAAGGTGATATTTTAAATTTTACAGATGGAAAAGGAAAACTTTACAAAGCTGAAATAACTATAGCTGACTCAAGGAAATGTAGACTTAAAACTATAAGTAGTGAGCAAAAAGAAAAACAACACAACTACCATTTACACATTGCTATTGCTCCTACCAAGAATATGGATAGATTTGAGTGGTTTTTAGAAAAAGCTACTGAAATTGGTATTGATGAGATCACTCCTATTATTTGCAGTCATTCTGAACGAAAAATAATAAAAAAAGATAGATGCAAGCGAATTTTACTATCAGCCATGAAGCAATCTTTAAAATACCATTTACCTAAACTTAATGAAGCTCTTTCTTTAACTAACTTCTTGAAAACAGATTTTGATGGTACAAAGTATATTGCCCATTGTGAGAATGGCGAAAAAATGGACTTGAAAACAATAAATAAAACAAAAAAAACCATAATTTTAATTGGACCTGAAGGAGATTTCAGCCAAAAAGAAATTGAATTAGCTTTGGAAAACCAATTTAATGCAGT
>JABICI010000141.1 GCA_018652335.1 Flavobacteriales bacterium | reverse complement strand
TAGCAAGTAGCTAACTAAAATCTGTGAGAATGAAAATTCAAGTATGAGATATGGGATAATAATAATATATGCTACATAAAAGAGTTTTAATAAAACAAGCTCAATAGTATACCAAAACGGATAATTCTGATTTTTCAAATTTGCAAGATTTTTTTTACTCAAGTAAACAAAATCTTTAGCAAAGATCCAAACTATAAAGTATAGCGAATATAAAAAAGGTGAATAAAGATGCTGATACTTCATGAACTTTTTCTTTTTGTGATTAGGTGAAAATCTAATTAGTGGATTATCATCAACATCTGCATCACATCCATCTACATTTGAGAATAAATGATGTGATGCTAAATGTCTAATCTTCCATAATCGAGCGCTTGTTCCCTGCATATTAAACGTAAAAAAAAAGATAAAATCATTTAACCATTTTTTTTTAGAAAAAGTTTGATGACATGCATCGTGGGCAGAATTAAAAGCTAGCAATACACCACTAGTTCCAATTAAAGTATAATTAAGCAATAAGTATAAGAAACTATCACCATATGGATTGATGTATAACACATAAATAGAGACAAAGAAAAATAATAAGTAAAAGAACAGCTTTATCCAAAGTAAAAAAACTGCTCTTTTAAGTTCCCCTTTTGACAAATTTGATTTAACCGTTGAATTTAATTCTTTAGCAAAACCATCATTATCTTTTTTAAATAAAATCTGAGTAGATTTAGTCATTTGCAACAAACTTATTTATTAAACATTGTTAAACTTATTTGCAAAAGTATCTTAATTAAAAAGAAGAACTATGCTTAGCATAGCAAGTAAAGAATTATTAATCTACATTGTCATGTAGAAAAGTGTTATTCTGTTTTAACTCTGTGATATTGTTTTCACCATTTGTAAGAGTAAAAGATGATACTTCGCTATCAGAAGAGTGAGGTGTTTCACTAATATCTATATTATTACGTTTATATGCAGGAATATCTTCAAGTGAAGTTAGACCAGAAGGAGTGCGCAATTGCATTGAAATACTTCTTAATCTAGATTCTCTCTCTCTTGATTCAATTTTCAGTCCTTCTGTATTTAAGTTCGCGCCCTCAAATGTATTTAATGTTGATTCCTCTTTGATTTCATTATCTAAATCTAATTCAATCTTTGATCCTGTTATTTCTGGTTCTTTTTCTAAAATAATAGATTCTATTACTTCTTCAGCAGTTTCATCTAATTGCGTATTATAATCTGATACATCATTAAGATTAAAAATAATCTTTTCAGAGACTGAATCAGCTTCAGTTTTGTCAATTGGCTCAACTTTATCTTGCTTCTCTTGAGATTGAATGTTATTAACTTCATCATTTATCTCATCATCTAAATTTAGCGTCTGTTGTATATGATTAGACACATTTTGGGACTCAATTCCTAAATCAACATTTTCAACTATAGCATTAGATTCCACAGAATTTAAATAATTATCATTTAAGCTAATAGTAGTTGGATTTTTTGGTTTTTTTCGTTGTTCAAAACCTGTCGCAATGACAGTAACACTTATCGACATACCTAAATCAGTATCAATTCCTATTCCTTCAATAATATTAACATCTCTACCAGCCGCTTCTTGAATCTTATTTTTAATTTTGGATAACTCTGACATCTTTATCTCTCCTTCACCATCACCTGTTACAATCTTTAACAATACTTGCTGAGCGCCTGTAATATCATTATCATTCAATAGCGGTGAGTCTAAGGCTTCAATAACAGCTTCTATTGCTCTATTCTCTCCTTCAACTTTAGCTTGCCCCATAACTGCTGTACCACTATTCTCTAAAACTTTTCTAGCATCATTTAAATCAATATTAACTAATAAATGCTGAGATATAACTTCAGCTATTCCTTTTGTAGCAGTATTTAAGACCTCATTAGCTTTTGCAAATGCAGAAGTAAACGTTAAATCACCATATACTTCAATAAGTTTTTCATTATTAATTACTAATAGTGTATCTACATAATTTTTCAATTGATTAATCCCCTCTTCAGCATATTGTCTTCTATTACCTCCTTCAGTTGAAAAAGGAATGGTAACAACTCCAACTGTTAATATACCTTTATCCTTAGCAATTTCTGCAATTACAGGAGCAGCACCAGTTCCCGTTCCACCTCCCATTCCAGCAGTAATAAATAACATCTTAGTATTTGCATCTAGTAACTCAGTTATTCTTTCTGCACTTTCCTCAGCAGCTCCCCTTCCTACATCTGGATTTGAACCTGCCCCTAAACCTTCTGTCAAATCAATACCAAGCTGAATCTTATTTGGTACAGGGCTAGCCTCTAATGCCTGAGCATCTGTATTACAAATGACAAAGTCAACTCCTTTTATACCATGTTCAAACATATAATTTACTGCATTGCTACCTCCTCCTCCAATACCCATTACCTTAATTTGTGAGGATTGATTTTTTGGCATTTGGAAATCTATTCCTGATTCTATTGAATTCATAATTATGGTTTTTAATTTATTTTTTAATTTATTTTTTAATCTACATTTTCATCTGTGAACCAACCACCAATCCTATCAAGTAATGATAGCTCGCTTTTATCTTCTTGATTTGAACTTTCCATATTATCCTTAATTGTTACTAATGATTTAAACTTTTCTGGATTCTGATCCAGATATTCAAACCCTTTTAAAACTAGTCCAACACCTGTTGAATACATAGGGCTAACTACCAAATCTTTAGAATCAGATCCAAGATGTTCATTAGGATATCCAATGCGAGTTTCTTTGCCTGAAACGTAAGCAACAAGCTGCTTTAAGTTCTTTATCAAAGATCCACCTCCTGTAAGAACAATTCCTGTCATCAGTTTACTTTCATAGCCTGAAGCTTTGATTTCATGGTATACTAAATCTATGATTTCTTTGTATCTAGCACCTATTATTTCAGATAAATTCCTAATAGCAATCTCTTTAGCTGGACGTCCTCTTAATCCTGGTATAGAAACCATCACATTCTCTTGGTCATCGGTATACATAGCTGAGCCAAATTTTGTTTTAAGAAGTTCTGCTTGATTTTCTAAAATTTCCAATCCACTTTTAATATCTTTTGTAATTACATTTCCTCCAAATGGTATAACTGCCGTATGTCTAATAATATTTCCTAAAAAAATTGCCACATCAGTTGTTCCTCCTCCTATATCAACAAGTGCAACTCCTTCACGCAACTCATCAGCATCTAGAGTTGCAAGAGCAGATGCAAACGGCTCCAAGACTAAATCAACTGGAGTTAAACCAGATTTTTCTACACATTTCATAATATTTCTAACAGCACCTACTTGAGCTGTAATTACATGAAAATTTGCCTCAAGTTTTACGCCTGCCATTCCAATAGGATCTTCAATACCGTCTTCACCATCAACAGTATATTCTTGCGGTATAACATGAATAACCTCTTCACCTGGTATTGTAATAAGTTTAAACATATTGGATTTTAATTTGTCAATATCTGCTTTTACAATTTCAACATCAACATTATCTCTAACAATCTGTCCTCTGTGCTGAAGACTTTTAATATGTTGCCCTGCTATCCCAACAAAAACATCTTTAAAATCTACTCCTGACTTTTGCTTGGCTTCATTGATAGCTGACATTATTGATGAAACTGTTTTATCAATATTAGAAACAATTCCTCTTGTAACTCCAATTGAAATTGCTCGACCTGAACCAAGAATTTCTAGCTTACCATACTGATTTTTTTTACCTATCATTACAGATATTTTTGTTGTACCAATATCAAGTCCAACCATGTAAGATCCTTCTGGTAAATATTTCAAACTATCTTCCATTTTATTTATTTTTTTGTACAAACAATTTGATTGTTATATTTTAAATTAATTTCCTTGTAAAAATCCCAGCCCTTATTTGGTATAACAACTTTATAAAAGTGATATAGTTTATCAAGTTTTTCGTAGATACCTCTAAGATCACCTACTTTTATTTTGTGATTACCAACTCTAGGGATTAATATGACATCATCATCTTCAAAATGAACTTGAGTTATTTGAGCACTCCAAAATTCTGAACGATTAATTGTATTAATTAAAGAAAATATCTCCTTGTGATCATTATTTGAAATATCTCCAGTAAAAACTATCAGTTTCTGAGTACAATTATCAGGCTTCAACATCTCAAACCCATATTCATCTAAAAAATAATCATCAGTACTACTTTTCACTCTAGCAATAGCTTTTTTTTGTTGAACTCTAATCTTAATTTCTCCTTTCTGATTTGAAAAGACGTCAACATCTTTAATACCTGCATGAGATTCAACTAACTTTTCTAATTTATCTTTACTGTATGAATCAGAAATAAGCATATCAAGCTGAATGTTATTACGCTCAAGAAAATCTAACAGTTGAGATTTATTCACAAAATTATTATTCGATTTTATAATTATAATTTCTTTTAATTTATTTTCTTGAACACTTTGTCTGTCATTTGTCACAGAAGTTAATCCTATTAAAATAACAATTAGTATTAAATTTATAAAAAATGTAACTCCTTTATTCATTAGTTTAACATATGTTTTATTGGTTGTACTAAAGTACTAACATCACCTGCACCTAATGTTAGTAATATGTCAATTTTTTTATTTTTGAGTAATGGAATTAAAGAATCTTTAGTACATACTTCTTTTTCATTATTTGTACATAAATTTAACAACATATATGAGTCGATTCCTTCAATTGGATTTTCTCTTGCAGGAAAAATATCTAACAAAACAAGATCATCAGCATCTTTAAGAGAAACTGAAAATTCTTTTGCAAAATCTTTTGTTCTACTAAATAAATGTGGCTGAAAAACAACCGTAATTTTTCTTGATGGATACATTATCTTTGTAGTGTTAATTGTAGCTAAAACCTCCTCAGGATGATGAGCATAATCATCTATGTAAACTAGTTTTTTATTATCAATATGTATATCAAATCTTCTGTACACTCCATTAAAAGTTTTTATAGCTTTTTTAATATTACTTTTATCTACACCTAAGTATGATGAAACAATTATTGCAGACATTGCGTTACTTACATTATGGTTACCTGGCATATTTAGCTCAATATTATTAATAAACTTATTTTTGCAAAACTTCATGTCAAAAATCATCTTACTATTATTACAGCTAATATTTTCTGAATAATAATCACAAATAGAACTTGTAGAATAACTTTCAATATTTATTTGTTTATTGAGTTCTATTTCATGCTTAACTGAGTCTTCAATTACTAAAAACCCATTTAGCTTTATCTGAGCTGCGAATTGATTGAACGCTAACAACAAATCACTTTTATCATTATAAACATCCAAATGATCGACATCAATAGATGTAATAATTGCAATATCAGCATGTAGATGTAGGAAAGATCTGTCAAACTCATCAGCCTCTACTATTAATATACTACTGGATTCAGAAAATAAGAAATTTGTGTTATAATTATGACTAATTCCACCTAGAAAAGCAGTTGGATTATTACCTGATGACTTAAGAATATGTGCCAGCATTGTAGATGTGGTAGTTTTGCCATGTGTTCCTGCAATAGCGACAGTGTATGCATCTTTAGAGATATACCCCAGAGCCTCAGATCTTTTAATTATCTCAAAAGATCTGTCATTAAAAAATTGTAAAATGTTATTATCTGAAGGTATCGCGGGAGTGTATATAATTAATGTTTCATTAGTATCTGATTGGTATATTTCCTTAAAAATATTACTGGAATTATCATTATAGATAATTTCAACCCCTTCATTTTGAAGTTGTATGCATAAATCAGATTTAGTCATGTCATAGCCATATACAGATTTATTTTTTTTATTAAAATATCGAGCTAGAGCGCTCATTCCAATACCGCCAATACCAACAAAAAAGATATTCTTATATAGATCTACGTTCATTTAACTAATCCTAATGCAATTTTTGCAATTTTATCAGCTGCATTTGTCACAGCAATTTTTTTAATATTACTACCTAAAGAAACCATAAGATCCTCATTATTTAATAAATCTTTAAGAGTATATACAAGTTTACTATTTGCATTCGAATCCTCTACAAGAAGAGCAGCATTCTTATTAACTAGTGATTGTGCATTTTTATATTGATGATTCTCAGACACATTTGGGGACGGTATTAATATAACAGGCTTACCAATACAACAAAGTTCTGAAATCGCAATAGCACCTGCTCTAGAAATTATTATATCAGAAACTGCATAAGCATGATCCATTTCTTCTATAAAAGTATGTACACTAACTCTATCTGAATTAATACCTAATAGACATTCTTCAGATCTAATTTTAAACATGGCCCCTGTCTGCCAAATTAAATTTATGCCTAAGTTCATTATTAATTGTATATTATTTGCTATTGCATTATTTATAGATAATGCACCTAAGCTTCCTCCAATAACTAAAATTGTAGGTTTAGATACATCAATTTTAAACTGCATACTAGCTATCACTTTTTTAGATTCAAAACCTAATATTTCACGCCTAATTGGATTGCCAGTATGAATAAGCTTTTCAGTAGAGAAGAATCGATCCATACCATCGTAGGCAACACATATTTTCTGCACATATTTACTCAAGATCTTATTAGTTATTCCAGGATAGGAGTTTTGTTCTTGAATTAAAGTAGGAATCCCCTTTTTTGCAGCAACATATAATAAAGGTGCACTAGCATAACCACCTGTTCCAATAGCTAAATCTGGCTTGAACTCTTTTACTATATTTTTTGCTTTAACGATACTGTGAAGAACTTTAAAAGGAAATAGAATGTTTCTTTTACTAAAACCTCTTTGAATTCCACTTATCCAAAGGCCAATAATTCTATATCCTTCGGCTGGAACTTTTTGCATTTCCATTCTATCATTTGCGCCAACAAATAAGAATTCAACATCTAATACGCTTTTTTCTATTGATTTAGCTATTGCTATAGCAGGAAATATATGCCCTCCAGTACCACCACCACTAATAATAATTTTAAGCTTTCTCATATTCACCTTTTATAGAAGTTCTACTAACACTTAACATTACACCTAAAGAAATAAAAGTAAATACTAAAGATGTGCCTCCCATACTAATCAAAGGAAGTGTCTGCCCTGTAACAGGAAATACTCCAATTGAAACAAGTATATTTACAAGAGCTTGAAAAACTAAAGAAAACATCAACGAGACAACAATTAAGCTACCAAATATACTTTTAGTTGTTAATGAAATCCTAATAGATCTAAAAAGCAATATTAAGTAAGATAATAAAATCACGCACCCACCTACTAAGCCATACTCTTCTATGATTATTGCAAATATAAAATCTGATTCTGAATATGGTAAAATATTTCTTTGGGTACTTTTACCTGGACCAAGCCCAAAAAAAGAGCCATTTTGTATTGCAACTAGGGCTTGTGTTTGTTGATAATCTTTATCCATCCGTTCAGTACTATCACTAATGAAATAACTATCAATTCTACTGACCCATGTAGCTGACCTTGGAAATATTTTCGTTCCAAAAGGTGTAAATTTTGCTGATCCGTAAATTAGAATTGCTAACAGAAAGGAATAACCTAACACTTTTGCAATCAAATTAACCTTTATCTTAGCTATAAACATTAAAACTATTCCATTTATAAAGATTAGTGCTGCTGTAGAAAAGTTATTAGGCAAAATTAACATACAGACTAAAAGCAATGGAGCGAGAACAAATTTTAAAAAACTAAATAAATTATTTAGATTATCTCTATTAATACTAATCTGACGTGCCATAAATAATATAATAGTAAGTTTAGCTATATCTGATGGTTGAAATTGTAATCCTGCTACACTTACCCATCTTGATGCACCATTAACTGATACTCCTATTAAAAAGACCATTATCAACAACAATACTGATACAAAAAATCCAATTTGACCTAATTTTGAAAAATATTTAAATGGTATTAAGTGAACAATATACATTGCAAATAAACCAATAAATAACTTAACTATATGACCGGTTAAATCAACCCAACCTGCAGCAGAGTATACTATCATTATTGAAAATAATGATAGTCCAAAAACAACAATCCAGATCGTAAAATCTCCTTTAAATTTGATGTTTTTTATTATGCTTACCATTACAATGACCTTACAGCTTTTTTAAATTCAAAACCTCTTTGTTCAAAGTTGTCAAATAAATCAAAACTTGCACATGCGGGTGAAAGTAAAACAACCTCACCTTTATTGGCTAAGGTATAAGAATGATTAACTGCTTCTTTCATTGAAGATGCCTGAACAATCGTATCAACTTTATCTTTAAAAGCCTCAATAATATTATTATTACTTTTACCTAAGCATATTATTGCCTTCACTTTATCTAAAACCATCTCGTTGAGCTGGAGGTAATCATTTCCCTTGTCTACTCCACCAACAATCCAAATAACATCTTTCTTCATGCTCTCCAAGGCAAACCAACAGGAATTAACATTTGTTGCCTTAGAATCATTTATAAAATCTATTCCATGAACTGTTAATACATATTCTAACCTGTGTTCAATATTTTGAAAATCCATTAATGATTTTCTAATTACAGAATCTTTTACCTCAAAAACTCTAGCCGCTATAGATGCTGCCATAGAATTGTAAATATTATGCTTACCTTGTAATGCTAGTTCTTGAATTGTCATATTTATATAATTTTGATTAATAATTATTTTATTGTTACTTAGATAACCACCTTCAATCTGCTTAGATAAAATTGAAAAAGGATATTTTTTTGCTTTAGTTTTTAAAGAGTTTAGATTAGGATCATCAATGTTAAAAACTAATGAATCAGATGAAATTTGATTTTCTGTAATTCTTCTTTTTGATAAAATGTAATCTTTAAAGTTATTGTTATATCTATTGAGATGATCTGGTGTTATATTTAATATTATAGCTATATCGCTTCTAAAATATTTTATATCATCAAGCTGAAAACTACTCAACTCTAATACAATATATTTATAGTCTCTTTCTGAAATTGATAATGCAAAACTTACACCAATATTTCCAGCAATTAACACATCTAACCCTGCCTTTTTAAGAATATGGCCTAGTAATAAGGATGTTGTTGTTTTTCCATTACTTCCTGTAATTGATACAATTTTTGCTTTAGAATATCTAAATGCAAATTCTACTTCAGAAATTATCGGAATATTGTTTGCTTTAATTGCTCTAAGCTCTTTAGTATTTGTAGGAATACCAGGGCTCTTAATAACTTCATTAACTTTTAAAAGCTTGTTAATACTATGTTTTCCTTCCTCCCAAGCTATATTGTTTTGTAGAAATATTTTCTTAAAATCATTAGATATTTTATTTCTATCAGAAACAAAGACATCATATCCTTTCTTATTTGCTAGAATAGCAGCTCCATAACCACTTATACCTGCACCTATGACTGCAACAGATTTACTCATTATCTTAATTTTAGAGTTACTATAGTCATAACAGCGAGTATAATCCCAACTATCCAAAATCTAGTTACAATTTTACTCTCATGCATACCTAATTTTTGAAAGTGATGATGCAGTGGCGCCATTAAAAAGATTCTTTTTGGACTACCAAATTTTTTCCTTGTGTATTTATAATAAGTCACCTGTATAATTACTGATAGATTTTCTATCAAAAAGACGCCACAAAGGAGAGGAATCATTAATTCTTTTCTTATTAATATTGCTAATACAGCAATGATTCCACCTAATGCTAATGAACCAGTATCTCCCATAAATACTTGCGCCGGGAATGAATTATACCATAAAAAACCAATACATGCTCCAACAAATGCTGACATGTAAATCACTAATTCTCCAGAATTAGGTATATACATAATATTGAGATAGTTTGCAGCTATAATATTTCCAGAAACATAGGCGAATAATGCTAAAGTTACACCGATGATTGCAGAAGATCCAGCTGCTAATCCGTCTAATCCATCAGTTAAATTTGCACCATTACTAACAGAAGTGATAATTAGTACTACAACGAAAATAAATAAAACCCATGCATATTTTTTAGCATCTTCACCCATCCATGAAGTTAATCTGTGATAATCGAACTCATTATTTTTAAAGAAGGGTATGGTTGTTTTTGAAGATTTAGTGGGAGTAATATTTGAATCTAAATTAATATCATTAAATATAACTGAATTATCTTCTTTAATAACAATATCTGAGTGAAAAACCATTACTAGACCAACAATTATACCGATACCTACTTGTCCAAATATCTTAAATTTTCCGGCTAATCCTTCTTTATTTTTTTTAAAGACTTTAATATAATCATCAATAAAACCAATTATCCCCAACCATAGGGTTGACACAATCATGATCTGAATATAGATATTATCTAATTTTGTGAATAACAGCGTTGGTATTAGTATTGCAGATATAATTATAAGCCCACCCATAGTTGGAGTTCCCCTCTTGACATCTTCACCTTTTAAGCCTAAATCCCTAACTTCTTCTCCAATTTGTTTACTCTCAATAAATCTAATAATATGACCACCGAAAACCAGAGAAACCACTAATGAAGTTATAACAGCCAGAGCTGCACGAAAAGAAATATATTGAAAAACACTAGCTCCAGGTAAATCATAATTATTTTGTAGAAATTCAAATATGTAGTATAGCATAAAATTAAATTATATTAAGTGATTTTTTTAACTCAATTACATCATCAAATGGTAACTTTTTTCCTTTAATTTCTTGATATTTTTCATGACCCTTTCCAGCAAGAAAAATAATATCATCTTTAGTTACTAGCTTACCTGCTGTCATTATAGCTTGTTTTCTATTATTAATAGACAAAACCTTTTCTTTTTGATTTGCATTTAAATCTGACAGCATATCAGAAATTATAAGATCAGGATCTTCAAATCTCGGGTTATCAGATGTTAAAATAACAACAGAACTATATTCACAGGCAACCTTTGTCATGAATGGACGTTTACTTTTATCTCTGTTACCACCGCAACCAATTATTGTAACTAATTTCTGCGAATTTGTCTTTAAATTTTTTATAGTTATTAATGCGTTTTTCAAAGCATCTTCTGTATGTGCATAATCAACAATTCCAATTATTGAATTTTGATTTTTTAAAAACTGTAGTCTTCCTTCTGCTGAATCTAACATACTTAAAGCTGTTAAAATATCAGAATCTGCGAATCTATATAACTTCGCTACTGCATAAACAGATAAAAGATTATACGCATTAAAATCACCAATTAATTTTACCCATACACTAAAATTGTTAATCATTAGTGACATTCCATCAAAGTGTCCTTCAATTACTTTACAATTAAAGTCTGCCATAGATTTTAAAGCATATGTTATTTTTTTTGCTTTTGTAGTTTCAAGCATTTTTGTAGAATTTTTATCATCCTTATTAACTAAAGCAAAAGTCTCAGCACTTAAAGAGTCAAAAAAAGATTTCTTTACATCTCGATATTCAGAAAAGGTTGTGTGATAATCTAAATGATCGTTTGTGATATTTGTGAAGACTCCCCCATCAAAACTCAAATCTGCAACCCTTTCTTGATGCAAAGCATGTGAACTAACCTCCATAAAGCAGTACTCACATTCTGCATCAACCATTTTAGATAGAAGAGAATTAATCTGCAATGGGTCAGGCGTTGTATGCGTTGATGGAATTACCTTATCTATTATCTTATTTTCAATTGTAGATATCATACCAGATTTTCTATTAAGAAGGGAGAAAAGCTGATGTAAAAGACTAACAATTGTAGTTTTTCCATTTGTACCAGTTACTCCAATTAATCTAATACTTTTTGAAGGGTAATTATAAAAAATAGAAGCAAGTTGACTTAATGATCTATGCGTGTTTTTCACGCATATATAAGTTATATCCTTGTGTATTTTTTTTGGTAAAATTTCAACAAAAATTACACTTGCACCAGATTTAATTGAATTATCAATATAGTCATGACCATCAGCAACTAAACCTCTTATTGCAACAAAGAGACCATTTTTAGTAATTTTTTTTGAATTAAAATTGATATTTGTAATTTCCTTGTTTTTATCACCTAAAATCTTAACTACATTAACTTTTAAAAGAATATGTTGTAATTTCATTATGAAAATTCTAATTTAATTACTGTTTGCTTTGTGATAGGATCTCCTTTTTTAATAGATTGAGATACAACGCCCCCAGATCCTGATATCAAAACTTCTAATCCATGTTTTTCAAATAGATACAAAGCATCTTTTAAATTCATTCCAATTAAGCTAGGCATAATAAGTCTCTCTAAATCATAGTGTATTCTATCTTCGATTAAACTTTCTTTTTCAGATGCTATTTTTAGATTTTTAACCTCTAAGTGATTTAAAATAAATTCTTGTGAATCAAAATCTCCAGTTTTTACATTAGGTGTAGATTGAATTACATTTTCAGCAGTTAATGGCTCATGTATATCAATATTAAGAGAATACACTTTATCCGCTAACTCTTTGAAAATAGGGGCAGCTACTTTACCTCCATAAACATTCTCTTTTCTAGGGTTATTAACAACAACAATACAAGAATATTTAGGATTGTATGCAGGAAAGAAACCAATAAAAGAGGCTTGATACTTTTTCTTCTCATCTTTTTTTCTGCCTGCATAATTCAAAACAGTTGTACCAGTTTTTCCAGCAATCTGATATTTATTTGATTTAATATTTTTTGCAGTACCACGCTCAACTACACCTGTCAATAAAGGAATTACCTTTGTAATAGTTGTTCTAGAGCAAATAGCAGGATTAATGACTTGTGGATGTTGTTCAGAAATAATTTGGCCATCATTTATAATTTTAGTTGTAAATATTGGCTTCATCATTTTACCATTATTAGCTATTGCGTTATAGAAAGTAAGAAGATGTAATGGAGTTATAGCCATTTCATATCCGTTAGACATCCATGGCAATGTAACACCTGACCATCCACTCTGATTTGGAACTGGCATCTTTATTGCAGATGGATACGGAAGCTCTAAGTCTAACTTAGTACTTAAACCCATTTTATATATCCTATCAGTAAAAGCAGACGGATTATCTTTGTAGTTCTTATGAATAAGTTGAGAAATACCAACATTTGAAGAGATTACAAATGCCTTTTCTACAGTAACTTTAGAGTAATTATGAGGTGAATCAATCATTACTCTGTCATAGTACTGAAACTTTCCTTTGTATAAGTCAACAGAATCAGTGACATCAAACTTCCCATCTTCAATGCCTGCAACAATAGAAGCTAATTTAAATGTCGAACCAGGAGCAACATGTTCAGCCATAGCGTAATTAAAATATTCACTCACACGATTTAAACTATCTTTCTTCAAATTTGCAATTACCTTTATCTCACCAGTTTTAACCTCCATAAGAACAACACAACCCCAATCAGCATTTTCATTAATTAGCGCTAATTCTAATGACCTCTCGGCAACATCTTGCATATCGACATTTATAGTAGTCATTACGTCACTACCTGCTTTTGGGATTTTATTCCACTTAGAATCTTGTGGAATCCATAGGCCTTTAGAAATTTTTCGCTTCAAAGTTATACCTTGTTCTCCAGAAAGTATAGGATCATAAGCTCTTTCAATACCTACTGGATTTACATCTCTATTCTCTCCAATAGTTCTACTAGCTAATAAGCCAAAAGGGTTTTCTCGATTTGGTCTACGCTCAACAATTAAACCACCTCTATTCTTGCCTAATTTAAATATTGGAAACTTCTTCAAAGCAATAAGTTCATTATGATCTACTTTTAATTTTAGTCTTACATACCTATTGTTTTCTGATTTTCTTGCTGTTCTTAAAAAATCTTCATACTCTTTATGAGTTCTATTATCAAATAAATTAGACAATAACTTTGATAATTCTTTTACATCTCTTTGAAAAATAAATTCATCAATAACACTCAAGTCAAGAAAAAGATTGTATAATGGCATAGATATCGCTAAAAGTGAGCCGTCGTTTGAAAGAATATTTCCTCTAGGTGCGTTTACCTTGAAAAATTTAGGCTGACTACTAGTATTAATTAAATGATCAAACTGCTGTACTTTAAAAATCTGAATTATGATAAAAGAGGAAATAATAACTATAAATAGATACAAACCAATTATTCTAAAATTGTTATTTTTATTAGAAATCATCTTTCAATAATTTCTGGTGGCAAAATAGATGTCTTCAATCCTAAATCTTTAACAACATTCTCAAAATTAGATCTCCTGTATAATATCATTAAATCAGATTTAGACGTGATATACGTTAGTCTTAAATCAGCAACTTCTCTTTCTAAATTAATAGATTTTTTAAGTAAATTCTCAGCATTAAAAGAAGATTTTATATTTATTAAAGCAAGAAAAACTATTAAGATTAATAACGGAATTAAGTCTCGGCTGATCTGATTAGTTATAAATTCTCCTTTCAGAATAGAGCTAAATGGGCTTATATTTCTTTGCTTAATTGTCATTTATCTTACTAGCAATTCTTAATTTAGCACTTCTTGCTCTTGAATTATTTCTTATCTCAGATGCTGAAGCTACTATTACTTTCTTATTTATTTCTTTTAAATTTCGTATTGGATTTCCGAAAAAATCCTTTTGAACTTCACTTGAGAAATTCCCTTTTCTTATTAAATTTTTTACTAATCTATCTTCAAGAGAATGATATGAAAGAACAACAAGCCTTCCATTAACTTTTAAAAGTTCTTGAGCACTTAAGAGCATCTCCTCTAAAGAGGACATCTCATCATTAACTTCGATTCTAATTGACTGAAAAACTTTTGACAAGAATTTATTTCTAAATTTTTCTGGCACTAAATTTTCAACAACATAAACTAGTTCACTTGTAGTTGTGATCTCAGAAGATTTTCTTGCATCTGCAATAGCACTAGATATTTTTTTTGAATTTCTAAGTTCTCCATAAGAAAAAAATAAGTTTGAAAGATTTTCCTCAGAATAATTATTCACCACATCTTTAGCTGTCAAATATGAGTTAACATTCATTCTCATATCTAAATCACCATTAAATCTAGTTGAAAATCCCCTAGAAGGAACGTCTATTTGATGTGATGAAATTCCTAAATCTGCTAAAATCCCATCTATTTTCTCTACTCCTTCCATTTTTAAGAAGTTTTTTATAAATCTGAAGTTTGCATTTATCAACTTAAATTTAGGAGAATTCAATTCGTTATCAATAGAACTCAAATCTTGATCAAAAGCAAATAACTTGCCATTCCTTAATTTGCTTAAAATTAATTTAGAGTGCCCGCCACCTCCAAAAGTTGCATCTATATATATTCCATCAGGATTTATTGAAAGACCCTCAATACACTCATCAAGTAACACTGGACTATGATATTCCATTTTTATCATCTAATGGTTGATTACCCATCACGTCCTCTGCAAGAGACCCAAAGTTTTTAAGTGTTTCAGAAACTGAAGCTTCATATAGCTCTTTATCCCATATTTCTATCATATTAACTGATGATGAAAGAACAATTTGCTTATTTAGATTTGCAAATAAGATTAAATCCTTTGGTATAAGAAAGCGTCCAGATCCATCAATATCCACCACCTTAAGGCCAGCCATGTAAGATCTAATAAAATCATTATTCTTTTTTACAAAACGATTTAATCTATTAACCTGTTCAACAACAAGATTCCACTCTTGCATGGGATGAATTTCTAAGCATTTATTAAAAACAGATCTTTTAATTACAAACCCATCACAAAAAACTTTCTGCAACTGCTTTTTAAGAGCAACAGGAAACATTACACGACCTTTAATGTCAGCCTTACATTCATATGTTCCTATAATATCTATCACTCGCAAAGTCTTTTAAATTGCTCTGCTAATATAATCAAATTTACCACTTTCTACCACAATCATCCACTTTGTTAATAACTTTACCCACTAAGAAGTAATTCAATTATGATTTTTGGGATTTGAGATTCAAATTAAAAGTGATCTAAATTTTAGATTTTATTTAGATAATAAATATTTTCGTTACTTTGTATTTAAATCGTTTAGGAGATATGGTTAAAAAGGAAGGAAAGTTTAAATGGCTTGAAGAAGGTAATCAAGGTAGACCAATTATTCTACTACATGGACTAATGGGTGGAGTTGAGAACTTTGGAGAAATGGTTGATTTTATCTCAACAGAGTATAAAGTATATGGTCTAGACCTAAAACTATTTGAAGGAAGAACACTTCTTAAGGTTTCAGTCAAATCATTAAGCGATTACTTAAACGAATTCATGAATCATCTTGGACTTAAAAGCGCAACCTTAATTGGGAACTCTATGGGTGGTCATATTGGATTAATCTTTGCAAAAGAATATCCAAATAAAGTTGATTCTCTTATCCTAACAGGAAGCTCAGGTCTTTTTGAAGAATCAATGGGAAATACATTTCCTAGAAGAGGTGACAAAGATTATATAAGATTTAAAACAGAAGAAGTTTTTTATGACCCTAACGTTGCTACAGATGAATTAGTAGACAGAGTATTTGAGATAGCTAATAATAGAATATCAATACTAAAATTACTTGGGTATGCAAAATCAGCAATCAGACACAATATGGGGAAAGATATTCCTAATATATCAAAACCAACGTGTCTAATATGGGGAGCTGAAGATAAGGTCACACCCCCTCATGTTGCAGAAGAATTTCATAAGTTATTACCGAATTCAGAATTAAATTGGATTCCTCTTTGTGGACATGCAGCTATGTGGGAACATCCAAAAAGATTTAGTGAAATTGTACTTCAATTTCTTAAAAAAACTTTTGATTAGTTTAAAATGGTAATTAAGACCGCAGAATTTATAGTTAGTAATACTGACTATAAAAATTGTCCTAAAGTAGATAAACTAGAATATGCTTTTATTGGAAGATCTAATGTAGGCAAATCATCGCTAATTAATGCACTAGCAAATAAAAAATCTCTTGCCAAAACATCGGGAAAGCCCGGCAAGACACAATTAATAAATCATTTTCTGATTAATAAAGAATGGTATTTAGTAGACCTTCCAGGATATGGATTTGCAAAAACATCAAAAGCAAGAAGAGCAATTTTTCATGAGATGATAAGTAATTACCTTAGAAATAGATCCAACCTAAATTGTCTTTTTGTACTAATTGACAGCAGACACAAACCACAATCAATTGATCAAGACTTCTTACAATGGCTAGCTGAATGCCAAATACCATTTGTAATGGTATTTACAAAGTCGGATAAACTTGGTAAAAGAGCACTAGAAAATAATATTGAAACATATAAATCAGAAATGATTAAAAATTGGGAATATTTACCAAAAATATTTGTATCTTCTGCAGAGAAAAAAAAAGGTCTACAAGAAATATTAGATTATATTATGTCTCTTAATTCTAACTTCTCAGCAAAATAATCTTACAATATTTTTGTTTGTTCAGCAAAAAAACCACAATAATCTCTTAATGCACCTGCTAACTTATCTTCTCCCGTAGCCTTCTCTAAAGAACTAGCCATTCCCATTAAAGTCTGATGATACATAATAAACATATCATTAATTGGCATATCTTTAGTCCATAAATCAATTCGTAATGTTTCCTTAGCTTTAAATTCCCATGCAGAAATCATTAATGATTTAATATGATCTTCTTTAGCAGCCCCTGAACTGGCTAACATCTTTATATTTAATGGAAGATGATTTTCATCAAGTTCAACTTCAAATTTTAAAATTTGTTTCATTTTATTGCTTTTTAGGTTTATATTTAGATTTTTGAAGAAAGGCTCTTGAATTATCTAAGTAAATCAAATCTTGAATGCTAATTTTATTATTTTGCATGTAATCTTCAACAATTTTATAACCAATATAATATGCTACTCTTGCAGGTGCATCATCTGGCATTCCCTTAGAAAATGGTGCATAGTTGAGATATGATCTAATTTTATTTTCTCTAGAAGAATACAGTAAGTCCTCATTAATAAAATACTCCCAAATAGCCCCTTCATTTTTAATAACCCAATTCATCTCCTCTTCACTATACCTTAATTTATTACTAAGAGATAGATCAGGAAGCATTACATCTAAAAAATACACCATCTTCCCCTTGTAAATCATTTGTGACAACAAATCTCTTCCATCTAAATATTTTAAAAAATACTCATTGAACCACACTTCCATTACATTTGATAAAATAAATCTCTTTTGTTTTTGATATTTGATATATTCAGGATCACCTAAATATTTATAAAATTTACTATTAAAACCTAAAAAATTTTCAAGTCCTATAGCAATATTATCATCGTATGAAACAACACCATAATTAAATCCACCAAAAAAAGTAATTATTTTTGGAGTTGGATAATTTGGAAAATAATTATTACAGAGTGTAAATGCAGAACTTATATCAACATTTAAATCAGAAAAATCACTAAATAATAAAGCAGTTGAATCATATGCTTCTTGCATGTCATTATTTTGAGTAAATTCATACAGCTTATTTATCACTTTGTCACATTGCTGAACATTATATTCATTAGCAATTTGCATTATTTGAGTGACAAAAACCTCATTAAATGAACCAAATTTCATATCTAAGCAACTAATATCTTCAATTTTGTTCTGCTCAAAAAGCTCAAATAAATACTTGTCAAATCTATTAACCGTAACATTAACTAAATCAACTCTATCATTTGGTTTAATCATCCATAATACAAATAAAAATATAGATAACATTAATATAAAAACTAGTTGTTTCATTTAGCAAAAGTAATAAGATTTGACTTACATTTGCAAAATATTATGAAAACTAAATTAGTAATAAACCATATCACAAACTGGCTGGAAAATTATATTCAAGAAAGTAATTCCGATGGATTTATTATTGGTATTTCTGGTGGAATTGATTCTGCTGTTTCTTCAACACTAGCAGCAATCAGCTCAGTTCCTTTAATTTGCTTAGAGATGCCCATTCATCAAAATATTAAACAAATTAAAAGAGGAAAAAATCATATTGCTTGGCTTAAAAAGGAATTTCCTAATGTTAGATCAATAGTTATAGACCTGACTTCTGTTTACAATGAATTCATATCAAATAATCACGTAGACAAGAACAACCATTTAGCTCTAGCTAACACTAGAGCAAGACTTAGAATGACAACTCTATATTATTTTGCACAGTCGAACAACTCCTTAGTTTTAGGAACAGGAAATAAGGTTGAAGATTTTGGAATTGGATTCTTCACAAAATACGGTGATGGTGGTGTAGACATAAGTCCTATTGCTGATTTATTAAAAACTGAAGTTTATACAATTGGTAAAGAACTAAACATAGCGCAAGATATTATAGACGCCCCTCCTACAGATGGACTTTGGGAAAATGATAAGACTGATGAGGATCAAATTGGCGCAACTTATCCAGAACTAGAGTGGGCAATGAGCTTTGAAGGAGATTTTAATCTATTAGAAAAAAGAGAAAAAGAAGTTCTAAATATCTATAGAAACTTAAATAGAGTAAACCAGCATAAGATAAAAGAAATTCCTGTTTGTTTTATTCCATTAAACTTAAAATAAACTAAGTATTCAACTTACTCTTTACATAAGATAAAGCTAAAAGGATAATAGCAACAAAAGCTGATAGCCTACCAATGTAATCACCGAATCTATTGTAAAATGTAATACTATTATTTAACTGAACTTTTGATGATAAACATACTGCTTCATTCCATTCTGATTGTTTAACTATATCACCTCTTGAGTTAACTACTGCTGATATACCTGTGTTAGCAGAACGCACAACGAATTTTCTTTGTTCAATTGCTCGCAATGTAGCATAAACAAGATGCTGTTTATATCCAGCTGTATTTTTCCACCACCCATCATTAGTAATTATAGTAATTAAATTTTTTTCTGATGGAATCATCTCACCATAAACACTTTCATAGCAAATAAGAGGAGAAATCTTAACTCGACTAAATTTAAATAAATTGAGATAATTATCACTTGCCAATGAGCCACTAGTTCCACCAAGATCAACAGCTAGTTTCGCTAATGGATCTAACATTTTAGGAAATGGCATTTTTTCAACTCCAGGAACTAGTTTTGTCTTATGATAAACTTCAATATCACCATTTTTATTCAAAAAAAAAGCAGAATTATAGGCATCATAAAAAATATTCTCATTAATTATTTCTCTTGCAGTATTTGATTTCTTATCACTACTTTTAAACAATTTGTATGAAGTAGCACCTATCACGATATTTAATCTTGGATACTTAGCTTGAAAATCTTTTAGTTTAGATATACTTTGAATTTTATCATAATTATTGTTTTGATTCTCCCATATCCCTTCAATTAGTGCAGTTTCAGGACCAACTAGAAGTTCAGTTTCTTTGGTAACTACAGATTCAGCAAGCACTATAAAATTGTTAAGCTGAAGATCATGTGCTAAATCAAACTTTTCTAAATATGGATCAACATTAGGCTGGACAATTACAACTTCAACTGCATTATCTTCTCTATAATCATGACTAAAATATATATAAAGAGATAAGAAAACAGGAAATAAAACTATACAAACAGTTAGTAATAGGCGATAAATAGTATAAAGTCGATAAATACCATATAATAAAAGATTAACAAGTATTACCCATAATGTACCACCTAAAAAACCAGTAAATTCATACCACTGAATAATGTAAGGATTGGTTGCGAATACATTTCCTAGAGTTAGCCAGGGCCATGATAAATCCCAATTTAAATGCAGATACTCCATAGATATCCACAATACAATCAATGAGAAATACCCTAATTTTTCTTTTGTAATTGTTTTTATTTTGTGAAATAACCAAAAAGAAAATGCCATTAAAGTAGAATTTATAATAAACGCAATAATAGCTCCAACAATAGTAGCATGATAAATCCAGTAAGTAGTTATAATATTAAATAAAAAAAAAGCGAAAAATGAGTACCAAAATACTTGACTTCCATTTTTAGATTCTTTCTCTAATATAAGAAGGGGTATAAACGCAAAAAAGATCAAAGGAAAAAAGCCAGTCGATGGCCAAGATAATGCAAAAAGCAATCCACTTAACAAAGCTAAAAATAGTTTTCTCATAGAAGTTACAAATATTATCATATTTTTGCCAATATGAATACATTAAAAAGGATTTTCCCAAATTTCATTACTCTAACAAATCTAACATGTGGGCTTTTCTCAATTATTTTTGCTTTTCAAGGCAGTTTGGAATTAGCATCATTATTCATTTTTACTGGTGCTTTTCTTGATTTTTTTGATGGCCTTGCTGCTCGTCTACTAAAAGTTAGTGGTGAGCTAGGAAAACAATTAGATTCTATGGCAGATATTGTTACATTTGGTGTGGCGCCAGGATTTCTTTTATTTCATTTTATGTTTTATATTAGTAATGGCATTGTTTTTCGTCATTCAATGAGTAATAACGTAATTTTACTACCAGCAACATTAGCACTTTTAATTCCACTTTTTTCAGCATATAGATTAGCTAAATTTAATATTGACACAAGACAAACCACTTCATTTATTGGGCTTCCTGTTCCTGCATTAGCTATATTTATAGCCGCAATTCCAAATATTAATTTTGAGCAATTTCCAATGTTCTCTGACATAATATTCTTATCAATAATTTCAGTAATAATGCCAATACTTTTAGTGATAAAGATGCCACTTTTTTCATTTAAACTCAGTAAAACTGAAAAGAGAATTTCTCGATTGAATGTATTTAGGATTACACTTATTTTATCAACGGCTATATTATTCTTCATATTTCAGTTTGCTGCTATACCTTTTATTGTAATTTTATACCTAACTTTATCATTAATAAATAATTTAACTAAAATATGAAATTCATTGCTGAAATAAATGTTATGCCTCACAAATCATTACTTGACCCTCAGGGTAAGGCTGTAAGTTCAAGTATGACAAATATTAATTTATCAGAAATTAAAAACGTTAGAATAGGTAAACACATTTCTTTAGAAATTGAAGCACAAACAAAAGAAATTGCATCAAAAAAAGTTAATGAAGCTTGTGAAAAAATGCTTTGTAATCAAATTATGGAATCATTTGAATTTAAATTAGAAAAAATATAGTTAAATTCTGAGCTCAAAATTTTCTCCTAGATACAACTTACGTACCCTCTCATCAGAAGCAAGTTCATCTGCCGTACCTTGTTTAAGAACACTCCCCTCATATAGTAAATATGCCCTGTCAGTTATCTTTAGAGTTTCATGTACATTATGATCCGTAATTAAAATACCTATATTTCTATTCTTTAGCTTTGAAACGATCATCTGGATATCTTCAACAGCAATAGGGTCGACTCCTGCAAAGGGCTCATCAAGTAAGATAAACTTAGGATTTGTTGCAAGAGCTCTTGCAATTTCAGTCCTTCTCCTCTCACCTCCCGACAAAAGTGAGCCTATATTTTTTTTAATATGTTGCAAACCAAACTCATTTAATAATGATTCGCATTTTTTATGTTGTTTTGATTTACTTAAGCTAGTCATTTCAAGCACTGATAAAATGTTATCCTCAACTGTCATTGATCTAAATACTGAAGCCTCTTGAGCTAAATATCCAATTCCCATTTGAGCTCTTTTGTACATTGGCAGATTAGTAATCTCATTGTTATCTAAAAAAACACTACCCTCATTTGGTTTAACTAAGCCAACCATGATATAAAATGTTGTTGTTTTTCCTGCTCCATTAGGTCCAAGTAATCCAACAATTTCTCCTTGATTAACCTCTATTGAAACTTGTTTTACCACCTCTTTTTTACCATATAACTTTACTATTTTTTTTGATTTTAATATCATCTCTATATATTTTCTTGATTTTTAATAACTCGTTCAGAAATCTTAATGCTAAACTCATATAATATAATAAGTGGTAATGAAACTAAAACTTGAGACGTTATATCAGGAGGTGTAATTATTGCTGATAAAATCAAGATAACAACCATTGAATGTTTTCTATATACTCGCATAAAGTCAGGAGTTAACAAACCAATTTTTGTAAGAAAGTAAACCAAAATAGGCAATTCAAAAATAATACCATTAGCAAAACTTACGGTAGTTACTGTAGATACAAATGATGAAAGATTTATTTGATTTGCAACAGAACTACTAACCTGATACGAACCTAAAAAGTTTATTGAAAGTGGCGCGATAACATAATATCCAAATAATATTCCAATCAAAAATAAAATTGAGCTAAAAAAAACTACACCTTTTGCCATAGAATTCTCATTTGAATGAAGTGCAGGACTAATGAATCTCCAAATCTCCCATAAAACATACGGAAACGCAATAATAAATCCTGCAAAAATAGATGTTGTAATATGAGTTGAAAACTGTCCACTCATACTAATATTCATCAAACTAAAAGGAGAATCCCTTAGACAAAGCGCATCTCCCAGACCTAAATATTGAGAGATTTCACATAAAATTCTATATGTTAAAAAATCAGTTCTTTTTGGACCTAATAGAATAACATCAAAAACTATATCTTTATAAATAAACGCAATAATTGTGAAGAATAAAATTGCTACAGCAGCTCTTATAAGGTGCCATCTAAACACCTCAAGATGGTCTAGAAATGACATTTCTTTATCTTTATCAGTCATTTTAAATTAAGCCTTCTTTTAATAATGTCTGCATATGTATAATGCCTAGATATTTTTTGTTATCCATAACAATTAATTGACTAATATTATTTTCTTCCATAATTTTTAAAGCATTAACAGCTAGTTCTGATACAGCAATTTTCTTAGGCTTTGAATTCATAATATCTTTTGCTGCAATTGTAAAAAGATTAAGCTTTTTTGACAACATTCTTCTTAAATCTCCATCAGTAATTATCCCTACTATTTTATTATTATCTAAAACAGCAGTGGCTCCAACTCTATTTTTAGAAATTGTCAGAATTACTTCGCTAATTTTTGCATCACTTTTAACTGCAGGCATTGTGATTTCTAATGACAAATCAAACAAAGTCAAATGTAATCTTTTTCCTAAGGATCCTCCTGGATGAAATCGAGCAAAATCTTTATTCGAAAATTTTTTACATTTTAATAACGCTACAGCAATAGCATCTCCCATAACTAATTGAGCTGTTGTTGATGATGTGGGCGCTAAATTATTAGGACAAGCTTCTTTCTCTACACTTACATCAATTGTATATTTAGAAGAGGATGCTAAAAATGAATTAAGGTTACCTGTTAAAGAAACGATTGGATTTCCCATTTTTTTAATGTATGGAATTAAAGCTTTAATTTCAGAAGTATTTCCACTGTTAGAGATAAACATTACTATATCATCTCTTTGTATATTACCTAAATCTCCATGAATTGCTTCAGAAGCATGTAAAAAAATTGATGGTTGTCCTGTTGAATTAAATGTAGCTACAAGCTTGTTAGAAATATTTGCGCTCTTTCCTATGGCAGTAATAATTAATCTTCCCTTTGACTCAAATATTAGTTTTACCACAGAAACAAAATCATTATTAATTCTATTATCTAAGTTAGAAACAGCAGCTAACTCTGTTGCAATTGTTTCTTTTGCTATTTTTTTTATATCGGCTATTGAATTCATTAAAATAAAGTAGTATATTCGTACGTATATCTATCAACAAAAGTATCACATTTTTATTATTAATGAGCATTTCAACAGCAACACTACACAAAAACCTTAAAGATATATTTGGATACGATCACTTTAGAGGAGATCAAGAAGAAATAATAAACAATCTCCTAAAAGGAAATGATTCTATGGTAATAATGCCTACCGGAGGAGGAAAATCTATGTGTTATCAGCTACCTGCATTAATATCAGATGGATGTGCAATTATAGTATCTCCATTAATTGCTTTAATGAAAAATCAAGTTGATGTTCTAAGAGGGTATTATAAGAATGATAGTATCGCACACGTTTTAAATTCTTCTTTAACAAAAACACAAACAGCAACAGTTAAAAATGATATTTCAAACGGAATTACTAAGCTTTTATACGTCGCACCAGAGTCTTTAGTTAAATCAGAAAATATAGCTTTTTTTAAAACTACCAAAATCTCATTTTATGCAATAGATGAAGCTCACTGTATATCTGAATGGGGTCATGATTTTAGACCAGAATACAGAAAGCTAAAAAATATAATAGATTCAATTTATTCAGCGCCAATTATAGCCTTGACAGCTACAGCAACACCAAAGGTTCGCCAAGATATAATGAAAAATCTTCAAATTAGTTCGGGAAAACTTTTCCTTGACTCTTTTAACAGAAGTAATCTTTTCTATGAAATAAAACCTAAAAAAGATGTTGCAAAGCAAATTATACAATATATACAAACTAGAAAAGGAGAGTCAGGGGTCATCTACTGTCTAAGTAGAAAAAAAGTAGAAGAAATTGCAGAAATATTGCAAATTAATGGAATAAATGCTCTACCATATCATGCTGGATTAGATCCAAAAAAAAGAGTAGAAAACCAAGAGGCATTTCTAATGGATGATTGTGCAGTTATTGTTGCAACTATCGCTTTTGGTATGGGAATAGACAAACCAGATATAAGATATGTAATACATCATGATATTCCTAAAAGTTTAGAAGGATATTATCAAGAAACAGGCAGGGCAGGCAGAGATGGCGGAAAAGGAGATTTAATTACTTTTTATGACTACAAAGATATTGAAAAACTTGAAAAATTCTTACAAGGTAAACCCGTAGCAGAACAAGAAGTCGGCAGACTACTTATTATGGAGACAATAGCTTTCTCAGAAACATCGATTTGTAGAAGAAAGTACCTATTATATTATTTTGGTGAAGAGTTTGATGAATCGAAGTGTGATAAGATGTGTGATAATTGTAGAGATCCAAAGATTCAAATTGAAGGCAAGTTATTTATACAAAAACTATTGACTGCTATTAAAGGTTCAAAAGAAAGGTTTAAACCAAAAGAAATATCAAAAATTCTTGTAGGAGAAAGTAATTCTCTTATTAAACAAAATATAAATCAACTAGAAGAAGTCTTTGGTTCAGGATCAGAAAAACCATCAGCCTTTTGGCATTCAATTATTAGGCAAGCATATGTAAAAAAACTTATTACAAAAGAAATTGAAAGCTACGGAATACTGAAACTGACAAATGATGGTGAGAAATTTATAAGCAAACCGTACAGTCTGTTAATTACAGAAGATCATGACTATGAACAGAACAAAACTACAGCTATATCTTCACAAAAAGGTACTGCTGCAGATGAATTAATGTTCTCTATCTTAAAAGATACAAGAAAGAAACTAGCAAAAGAAATTAATCTGCCTCCAGCAATCATTTTTACAGAGCCATCACTTGTAGATATGGCAAATCAATATCCAATTACGATTGAAGAACTCTCCAAAATACAAGGTGTGGGTATTGGAAAAGCTAATAAATATGGCAAAAAATTTATTCAAATAATTCATCAATATGTACAAGAGAATGAAATTGAGAGGCCTGAAGAAATTACAGTTAGATCCGTTGCAAATAAATCATCAAACAAGATTTATATTATCCAATCACTAGATAAAAAGCTTACTATTGCTGATATAGCAAGCGGTAAAGGCCTTTCAACAGATGAGTTACTGACAGAAATGGAAGAGATTGTAGAGGGCGGAACACGTCTTAATCTATCACATGTAATCTTTGAAATGATTGATGAAGACGAAAGACAAGATATACATAATTTTTTCAGTGAAACGGAAGGCTTTTCTTTTGATGAAGCAAGAGTAGAATTCGATGAAGATATATTTAATGATAATGAAATTAGATTACTAAGAATTGATTTTATTTCGCAAGTTGCAAATTGATAAGAATGAATACATTAATTATTTCAAGTTCGCTATCAAAAAACTCTAAATCATTTATCTTATGCAATTCTGTTGCAAATGAACTAAACTCCAAAGGAGCAAATTGCACAATAATTGATTCAAGAGATATTCCTCTACGCCATACTCACTCTCCAATTAGTATTGAAATGGAGAGACTGTCAATGAAAATTAAAGAAGCTGACAATATTATTATAGGAATGGGGGTACACTGCTATAGTCTTAATGATTCACTTAAAACAATTCTAGATACAAGCTTTGTTAATGCAAAAAATAAATTTTTTGGTATTCTTTGTAGTGCAGGTGGTGAGAAAAGTTATCTATCTACTATGCATCTTACTCAAATATGCATGAATGAATGGAGAATGATACAGTTACCTCGTGTTGTATACGCAACAGCAAAAGACTTTAACAATGATGCTATTAAATCAGTTGAATTAACTGATAGAATTAAGTCATTTTCAAATGAGTTCTATTTAATAGGAAGTAAATTATTGAATTAATTTTTGATTGCTAAGTAAGACATTAGTCCTATTCCAATCTTTAATGACTTTTCATCAATATCAAATTTTGATGTATGTAGCCCATGAATTATACCTCGTTTTATATTTGAAGATCCTAATCTATAAAAACAAGAAGGAACTTTTTGGCCAAAATATGCAAAATCTTCTGCTGTCATTCTTAAAGATAAATCGATTACATTCTCCTTACCTAAAAAATCTTTAGCATGCTTAATTGCGGAGAATGTTAAATTCTCATCATTATATAAGGAAGGATAACCCTTTCGGATTACAAAATCAATACTCACATTACATTCTTCAGATATACTATTAGAAATCTCTACCATCTTTTCATGAGCACTATCTCTAAAATTTTCATCAATAGTTCTAAAAGTCCCTTTTAAATCAACTTTATCAGGTATAACATTACAAAAACCATCAGCATTAAAAAATCCAATCGCAAAAACTGCAGGAATATCACTAAAAGGCAAAAAGTATTCATCTAATGCTAAAACTAATTTTGATGCTGCAATAATAGGATTATTATAAGTATTTGGTAAAGCAGCATGTCCTCCCTTTCCAATAATTGAAATCTCAATCTCATCAGCTGAAGCCATATATCTTCCAGGACAGAACCCTACCTTACCCGACTCTAATTCAGGAAAAACATGTTGACCAAACATTTTTTCTACATGAGGGTTTTCAAGGACTCCCTCCTTAATCATTTGATTAGCACCTCCAGGAAATTGCTCCTCAGCCGGTTGAAAAATAAACTTAACTGTACCAGTCCACTTATCTTTTAAAAAATTTAGTATTTTCAAGACTCCTAGTAAAATTGCCGTATGAGCATCATGACCACATGCATGCATCACTCCCTCATTTTGCGAACAATATTCAATATTATTTTCCTCAAGAATTGGTAAGGCATCGAAATCAGCACGCAAACCAGTAGTTTTTTTCGCAGGATTTTGACCTTCAATAACAACGACAACTCCAGTATCAGCAATATTCTCAACAAAAGGAATTTTCCAATCTGTAAGAATTTTCTTTATAAACAAAGAAGTTTTATACTCATTAAAAGACAATTCAGGATACTTATGTAAATGTCTTCTTATAGATACTATTTCATCATAAATATCATCAACATTTTTTTTTATGATGTTTATCATTCTGTAAAAATGAGTTTTATAGCTCCAATTAACATAACAACGCCAAAAATACGTCTAACAAGATCAGGTGAAAGAGTTAAAGAAATTTTAGAGCCAAAGTAACCACCAATTAAAAATGTGAATGCGATAATAGAAGCATATTCTATATTGACAATACCTTGCTTATAATAGTTAATAGCTGCTAGAATACCAATAGGAGGTAACATTGTAAATAAGGCAGTTCCCTGAGCTTGATGCTGTGTCATATCTAGCATTAAAATTAATAATGGTATAATAATTATTCCACCACCAACACCTATTAAACCTCCTATAAAACCTGCTAATAAACCAATAATAATTAACAAAAATACAGTTACAATACTCATGTTACAAAATTATAAATGTAGTTGTTATTTCAAAAAAAACAACAATTTAGTTTTAAACAACAATTAACATATCTTTGTAAAAACAAAAAAATGAATATTCAATCTTTCACATTCAACACATTTCAGGAAAACACATATATATTATCTGATGAAACGAGAGAATGTATTATTATTGATCCTGGATGCTATAGTAATCATGAACAGATTACAATATCAGAATTCATATCTTCTAAGGGCTTAATGCCCGTTAAACTTATAAATACACATTGCCATATTGATCATGTATTAGGTAATAAGTTTGTTAGTAATAAATGGAACCTAGATTTATTCATTAATAAATTAGATCTAGAAATACTTAAAGGTGCATCTTCTATTGCTAAAATGTATGGATTTGAACATTATGAACCATCACCTGCGCCAAAACACTTTTTAAAACATGGAGAAACTATTTGCTTTGGAAATACTAAATTAGAAATTTTATCTACGCCGGGTCACGCACCAGGTCATATCTGTCTTTATAATAAAGAAGCTGATATTCTAATTGCAGGAGATCTTATATTTAAGGGCAGTGTTGGAAGAACAGATCTTCCTGGTGGAAATCATACAACATTAATGGAAAGTATAGAATTTATTTTAAAAAGACTACCAGAAAAGACGCAAGTTTATTCTGGGCATGGACCATCTACTAGCCTAGAATTTGAAAAAGATAACAACCCATTTTTAAAATAGAATTCAATTATTTACATTTTTAATATCTGAAATAAATTGTTTTATTTGTTGCTCATTTTCTTTTTTACAGATTAGTAAATTACCATCTTTTTCTGCAACTATATAGCCTTGAATTCCTTGCATAACTACTAACTTTTCTTCAGGGACATTCACAATATTATCCTGAGAATCATAAATAAATACATTTGATCCTTTAATTGCATTTTTATTTTCATCTAAACGAGAATGTGAATAAAAAGATCCCCATGTACCTAAATCACTCCAACCAAAATCAGCTGGATAAACATAAACATTTTCTGCTTTTTCCATAATTCCATAATCAATAGAAACATTCTTACATCCTGGAAAAACTCTTTCAATAAATTCTAACTCTTCGTTTGTATTATAAAATTGATTTCCTTCTTCAAAAACATCATACATGTCACGTAAATATTTCCTGAAAGCTAGAATAATCGATTTAGAACTCCAAACAAACATTCCAGAATTCCAAAGAAAATCTCCACTGGCTAAAAAATTAATTGCTAATTCTTTATCTGGTTTTTCTGTGAAAGTTTTGACTTTTCTTATATGTTTTTGTCCAGTTATTTTTTCAGATGTATATTGGATATACCCATATCCAGTATCAGGACGTGAAGGTTTTATTCCTAAGGTTAATAAAAAATCATTTTCACCAACTAAACGCAGACTATTTTTTGCTACACGAACAAATTCATCTTCTTTTAAAATAATATGATCAGACGCTGCAACAATAATATTAGCATTCTGGTTTTTATTGTGTATCTTGAAAGAGGCGTAAGCAATACAAGGAGCAGTGTTTCTCATACTTGGTTCACAAAGAATGTTATTCTTTAAAATACCCGGCAACTGTTTGATACATAAATTTCTATAATTTTTATTTGTTACAATATATATATTTTCAGAACAACATATTTTTATAAGTCTATTGAATGTTTGTTGTATTAAAGTCTCCCCTGTTCCTAGTATATCTATAAATTGTTTAGGTAAAGACTCTTTACTAATTGGCCAAAATCTTGAACCAATTCCTCCGGCCATTATTATAGCGTAATTATTTTTATTCATTTTTAATTATTAGATACTAACATACAATAATTTGCAATATTAATCATTAAATTTTGTGACATCTGCAAACGGATGGAATAAATAAACCTTATTAGTCGAACACTCAATACACTTATATCTTTTTCTTATTTTTTTACCCTTAACAAATTCCTTACCTGATGAAATTCTAAAAATATCACCAATATTTAAATCAGATAAGGTGTCTTTCTTTAACGAATCATATTTTCGCAGTACCTTAACTAATGATATATCAGAATATGATGACGCACTCGGGTAAATCATATGCTTACAAAGCACTTTTAATATATCATCAGGAAAATAATCAGTAGTGAGAAAATTAAGCATTAATGCTTTGTAAGTTAACTTCCAACTTCTAGAATGTGGTAAAACTGTATTCTGATATTTTTTAAATACAAACGCATGTGCTATTTCATGTACAAGAGTAATTAAAAACGCGTACTTATTTAGATTATTGTTTATCGAGATTATCAGCTGGTCGCCTATTACCTTAAAATCACCTAATTTACTTTTTCTAGGCTTAGTAACTTTCACTTCTAAATGCAATTCATTAATCCAGCATTCTAGTAATTTAATACTACGCTTTGGAACATAAGAATTAAAAGTAGTCATTAGCTCAGTAATTGATATGCAATTAAACTAGAAACATAAGCTAAAAAACCCATATAAATAAACTGAATAAATGGCCATTTCCAATGATTTGTTTCTCTATAAACAATTACAATAGTAGTCATACATTGCATTGCAAAAGCATAAAATAACATTAATGATATTCCAACAGCAGGAGTAAAAAAAGCTTCTCCTGTATCAGGATTTTTTAGTTCTGAAAGTCTTGTTTGTATTGATTTAACATTACTATCTCCAACGCTATAAATAGTTGACATTGTTCCAACAAAAACTTCTCTTGCAGCAAAAGAGGTTATAAGTGAGATACCAATTTTCCAATCAAATCCTAATGGTTTAATTGCAGGCTCAATCATCTTTCCAATTATTCCCGCATAAGAAGCTTCTAATTTATCTGCATTTATGTTAAATTCTGCATTTTCATGTCCTTTCCATTTTTGCTCTATTTTTTCAAAATTATCTCCAGGTGAAAAAGAGGACATAAACCACAAGACAATAGAGACAGCAATAATAATCTTTCCTGCATCAAATAAAAATATTTTAACTTTCTCATAGATTGTATACCCAACTGTTTTCCAATCAGGAATTTTATATGATGGCATCTCCATTATATAATAGGAATATTCCTTTGACTTTATGATGTATTTTAACAGAAGAGCAACAAGTATTGCCGAAATAAACCCTATCATATAGAATGACATCATTACTATTCCTTGTAAATTAAAACCAAAATAATCTTCGGCAGGTATTATGAGTGCAATAATCAAAGTGTACACGGGTAATCTTGCAGAACAACTCATAAGTGGTGTAACTAAGATTGTAATAATCCTCTCTTTCCATGAAGAAATTGTCCTTGTAGACATAATTGCTGGAACAGCACATGCTGCACCACTTAACAAAGGGATAATTGACCTTCCATTTAAGCCAACATTTCTAAGAAGTTTATCAGTAATAAAACTAACTCTTGCCATGTATCCTGTGTCTTCTAAAAAAGCAATAAAAGCAAATAGGAATGCTATTTGAGGCACAAAAATTAAGATTCCCCCAAGACCAGCTAGTATTCCATTAACAACTAGATCATTTAATAGGCCTTTTGGTAAAGTTTGAGCCACAAACATCTGAATATCTACAAATAAACCATCAATTAAATCCATTGGATATGTAGCCAAAGAAAAGACAACTTGAAAAATAACAAATAATATTAGTAGAAAAATTATATATCCATAAAAGGGATGAATTAAAAGGTCATCTAACCTCCTTGTAATCATATATTTGCCAATAGGCTCACCTTGTTTAACAGTTTCTTTAACTAATTTATCAATCAATGAATAGCGATTAACAGTCTCTTTTGCCTGTGCTCGTTCTGGAATAATATCTTCTGATTTGCAAAGCTGATTTAAGGCGCATCTATTTTCTAGTTCACCACTTAATTTTTGTTTACATAATGCCATAAAAGAAGCGTAATTATTTTCAACATTTCTAATAATATTTGCTTTTTTAATAGCACCCTTAAATAGTTTTCCTACATCTAGAAAAGGATAATCAGGAGATCTATCCAAAGAATTAATCAAGGTTTTTTTTAACACTTCAATGCCTTTCCCTTTTCTTGCATTAATAGCAACCACAGGAATACCGAGTTTTTTAGATAACAAATTTACATCTACGATTAATCCTTTCTTTGTTGCTATATCAACCATATTTAAAGCTAAGACAACATTCATCTTTAGATCAATTATCTGAGTAAGAAGAAAAATAGTCCTTCTTAGATTAGACGCATCAGCAACAACCAAAGTAATATCTGGGTAATCACTATTGTCCTTATTACATAAAATTTGCTGAGCTACTTCTTCATCTATTGATTTAGGAAATAGGGAATAAGTTCCTGGTAAATCAATTGCAATTGCTTCATAATCATCTGAAAACCTAATTGTTCCTAATTTTTTTTCTACAGTAATACCAGGGTAATTTCCAACTTTTTGCTTTAGTCCCGTAAGTGCGTTAAATAAAGTTGTTTTGCCAGAGTTAGGGTTTCCAGCAAGAGCAATTTTAAATACTTGATTACTCATTTCTTAATTCAATTACTTCAATACTCTTTGCATCTTCTCTTCTAATACTAAGAATGTATGAAGATATTAGGATTGCCACTGGACCTCCGAAGGGAGCTTTACGAATTACTTTAAAATTCTCTCCAGGAGTACAGCCCATTTCTAATAGTTTCTGCTCTAAATTATTATCGAAAATTCTAACCATTTCTCCAATTGATCCAATCGGTAATTCCGCTAAACATTGCATTTTGCAAATATAGTTATTTAGAATAAATCTAAAGAGATTTATTCATTTATTTAGCTCAGATAATGCAGTGAAATTAGGACATGTATCACAACCTCGTTTCTTAGTCAGTCCACAAGAAGTGATGATTAAAAATAAAATAATCAATAAAAGATGATACTTTTGTATTTTCATCGTAAATGCAAATTTATTAAATTAATATATTAATTCATGCAAAAACTACTCAAACACATTGGACAATATTTCTTGATGATGAGAAAAGTGATGAGTGTTCCAGAAAAATGGAGTGTGTTTAATAAGCAATTAATTTTAGAACTTGAAAAAATTGGATTAAATTCAATAGGTATTGTATTATTTATTTCCTTTTTTGTGGGTGGCGTTGTGAGTATTCAAACTGCTTTAAACCTACAAAATCCACTTTTACCAAAATATTTAATTGGGTTAGCGAGCAGAGATTCTCTTATTTTAGAATTTTCGCCAACTATGATTTCTTTAATACTTGCAGGTAAAGTTGGTTCAAGCATTGCTTCGGAGATTGGGAGCATGAGGGTAAGTGAACAAATAGATGCTCTTGAAATAATGGGAGTAAATTCAGCATCCTTTCTAATTCTTCCAAAAATTATTGCATCTCTTTTCTTTTTTCCTCTTCTTGTAATTCTTAGTATGGGAATTGGCATGATTGGGGCATGGGTTGGAGGATTATCTGTTAATGTAACTACTTCAGATTTTATGTATGGGTTAAGATATGAATTCATTCCGTTTTTTGTAAACTATGCAATTATTAAGACACTAGCCTTTGCATTTATAGTATCTTCTCTTTCTTCTTATTTTGGATATTACACAAATGGCGGGGCAGTTGCTGTTGGGAAATCTAGCACTGAAGCTGTTGTGTATAGCAGTATTATCATTCTTGTGTTTAACTTTATCTTAACCAAAATTATACTAGCATGATAGAGATTAAAAATATAGAAAAGTCATTTGGAGAAAACAAAGTATTGAAAAATGTAAACATGACATTCAAAAAGGGACAAACGAATCTTATTATTGGTGAAAGTGGCTCTGGAAAAACTACACTCATTAAAATACTAATAGGTTTATACAAAAATTACTCAGGTAAAGTTCTTTTTGATGGTTCTAACGTAAGTGAAATGAACAAGAAAGAACTAAAAAAATTAAGGCAAGATATAGGAATGCTCTTTCAAGGTGGGGCGCTTTATGATTATATGTCTGTTGAAGAAAACATAATTTTTCCCCTCTCTTTATTTACTGATAAGTCTGAAAAAGAAAAGATGGAACGAGTTAATTTTTGCTTAGAAAGAGTTAACTTAAAAGGCAAAAACAACTTAATGCCATCTGAACTAAGTGGCGGAATGAAAAAAAGGGTTGCAATTGCAAGAGCTATTGTCATGCAACCAAAATATCTTTTCTGCGATGAACCTAATTCCGGTCTTGACCCTAAAACAGCGATTTTGATCGATGATTTAATAATGGAAATCACAAAAGAATATAATATTACTACTATTGTTAATACACATGATATGAATTCAGTTATGCAAATAGGAGATAATATTTCTTTTATTCATAAAGGAGAAATGTGGTGGAAAGGAAACAAAGAAGAGTTAATTGTCTCAAATAATGAAGAGCTAACAAATTTTGTTTTTGCATCAAAACTTTTCAAAAGATTAAAAAAATAGTAATGAAAGATGTAAAAGCAAAAAAACATCTTGGACAACATTTCTTAAATGATGAATCAATAGCCCTAAAAATTACAAACCTTATTTCTAAAGAAGCAAGAAATGTTGTTGAGATTGGACCAGGAATGGGTATTCTTACCAAATTTCTTTTAGAAAAAAAATATAATATTCAGGCAGTTGAGATAGATCAAGAAAGTGTTTTTTATCTAAGGTTAAATTATCCAAAGCTAGATATAATTGCCACAGATTTCTTGAAACTTAATATTGAAGATACATTTAGTTTTAATTTTTGTTTAATTGGTAATTTTCCATACAATATCTCATCACAAATATTATTCAAATCATACGAAAATAGAAATAAAATCAATGAAATAATAGGGATGTTTCAAAAAGAAGTTGCTGAGAGAATAGCTTGCAAGAAAGGCAAAAAAAGAGGCATCTTATCAGTGCTTATGCAAACATTTTATGATGTTGAATACTGCTTTACAGTTGATGAACATGTCTTTATACCTCCTCCTAAAGTGAAATCAGGGGTAATAAGATTAACAAGAAATAAACGAAAAGAGTTAAGTGTTGAAGGAAATAAATTTAAGCGCATTGTAAAAGCATCATTTAATCAAAGAAGAAAAACAATGCGAAATGCATTAAAGCCTTTTAAATTTATTAATGAAGAGGAAATTAAAGATTTACTAACTTTACGAGCAGAACAATTATCAGTTGATGATTTTATAAAAATAACTAATCATGTCAATTAAATTAGAGTTAAATAGTGAGTATATTGTAAAGCTAAAGACATTAATAAAAAATGATCAATCTAAAAAATTAATTGAAAATCTTAATACTATTCATACAGCAGATATTGCTGAAATAATTGAAATATTAGATACAAAAGAAGCACAATATCTCTACAAACTTATAGCTGACAAAGAAAGATTAGCTGCTATAATCATTGAACTTGATGATGAAACAAGAGAAAAGTTACTCGAAGATCTTACTGCAAATGAAATAGCAAATGTAGTAATTGACAAACTTGCTACTGATGATGCCGCAAATGTAATAGGAGAATTCTCTAATGATAAAAAAGAAGAGGTTCTTGCACAAATCAAAGACGAAGTCCTATTAAGTAACATAAATGATTTACTAAGTTACCCTAGTGATACTGCTGGCTCAATCATGGAAAAGGAATTAATAAAAGTAAATGAAAACTGGCATACAATAAAATGTCTTAAAGAAATGCGAAAGCAGGCAAACGATCTTAAAAATATATATACAATATATGTAGTAAATGATGAGGATAAATTACTAGGATTAATGTCATTAAGAAAATTATTATTAACTGAAAAGTCAACTGCTATTAAAGATATAATGAATGAGAATATTATTTCTGTTCATTGTTTAGAAAATAATGAAAATGTTGCAAATATGATGCAGAAATACAATCTTGTAACTATTCCAGTAATTGACAATATGGGAAAGCTAATTGGCAGAATAACATTTGATGATATTATGGATGTTGCTAAAGAAGAAGCTGAAAAAGATTACCAATTAGCTAGTGGTATTTCTGAAGATGTTGAAAGTAGTGATACTATTTTGACGCTAACCAGAGCAAGGTTACCATGGCTATTAATTGGAATGTTTGGAGGAATTTTAGGAGCAGGAATAATAGGGTTATTTGATCTTAGGCAAAATTTCGAGTTAGCATTTTTTATCCCACTTATTGCAGCAATGGGCGGAAATGTAGGTGTTCAATCTGCTGCAATTGTTGTTCAAGGTCTAGCTAAGGAGTCTCTAAAAATGGAAAATATTTTTCAAAAATTGTTGAAAGAACTTTTTGTAGGCCTTCTAAACGGTATAATTTGTTCAGTCATTATATTAGGATCTTCATTAGCTCTTGGATATGGAATTTTACTTAGTGCAACAGTAAGCATTTCATTATTAGCTGTAGTAGTATTCGCAGCTATATTTGGAACACTAATACCATTAACTCTAGAGAAATACAATATCGATCCTGCTTTAGCTACAGGTCCTTTTATTACAACAATTAATGATGTCTTAGGATTATTCATATATTTCTACATCGGACAAGCAATCTTGTAAAATGAAAATTCTTTTTATTGATATCGTTCATCCTCTTTTAAAAAAAGAGCTAGAAAAAAATAATCACGAATGTGAAACTGCATTTGATTTAAGTAAGTTTCAAATTGAAAACATAATTGAAAAATATAATGGGATTATTATAAGAAGTAAATTTATCATAGACGAGAATTTTATAAAAAAAGCAACTAATCTTAAATTTATTGCTAGAGCAGGAAGTGGATTAGAAAATATAAACATAGATTTCGCAAAAAAACAAAAAATAAAATGCTACAATGCATCTGAAGGAAATAGACAAGCTGTGGCTGAACATGCACTGGGTATGATTTTATCACTATTTAATAATCTAAGACAGGCAGATGCTGAGATTAGATCTGGTTGTTGGAACAGAGAAACAAATCGTGGAACTGAACTCTCAGGAAAAACTGTAGCAATCATTGGTTATGGCAACAATGGATCTGCATTTTCAAGATTACTAGAGGGATTTGGAGTTAATATTATCTCTTATGATAAATATCTTGTAGATTACCCTTTTAAATCTAGTATGAAATATATTTTTGAGAATGCTGACATTCTAAGCATACATATCCCCTTAACTGAGGAGACATCATATTTGATCAATGATAAGTATATAAATAATTTTAAGAAAAATATCTATCTAATAAATACTGCTAGAGGTAAATGTGTTAACACAGAACATCTAGTGAAATCATTAAAAAGCGGTAAAATTCAAGGAGCATGTTTAGACGTATTAGAATATGAAAATATCTCATTTGAAAATCTAAAAAAGGATGGTTTAGAAGAAAATCTACATTATCTAACAAATTGCTCAAAAGTAATACTTAGTCCTCATATAGCAGGCTGGACGCATGAAAGTAATTTAAAAATCGCTAAAATATTATTTCAGAAAATTTCTAATGATTTTTCTTGATAAGGTCTGATATGTCATTTTGCATGTTATGCATATGATGCATAGCAGAATCAAGTGAATCTAAAACTGATTTTTTAATATCATTGAAAGTATTGTCAACATTATTAAACATCTCAAAGTAATAATCAATACCGTTATTTAAATTGTCAGCAAAATTAGTTAGTTTTTTTTCAGATGCCCTACCCCAACTTAGTTTATGCTCTTCTATTTTCTCAGAAAGCAATTTTAAATACATTGACAATTCATTAACGAACATGTTTGGACGATCAGATCTTACAACCCCATCTGCATCATTATAAATATGATTTGCCATTTCAGATAAAGTTAACTCTTTTGAAAAATATGCCATATTTGGTCCTGGACAAATTGATACTCCTTTACTTTCTCTTGTATTAACATCATAATTAATAACTGCTGTAGCTGCAAGCCCCATACACAAACATGCTTTTTCAGTAATATCTTCAGACATACCAAGTTCTTCAATTTTATTCTTTTGAAACAATCTTGATGCTGTACAAACTCCTTCAGTACCATATTCATTACTTAAAGCTAAAAACTTTCTCGGACAAGGACTTCCGGGTCTTCCTTCTTTAATTTTTTCAAATTTTTCTATGTCTTTAGTTGAGTTTTTCAAAGTGTTAAATGGGACACCTAGTGGAGATATATTACTTAGATATAGATCTTTTTCTTTGGCTTCTTGCAGCTGTTTTCTAGTTTTACTATCAACAGTTGTTGCTTCAGGAACAAGAAGAAATGGTGTTCCCCATCCAACAACATCTAAATTATAATGATCTATTAAAAAATTATGTTCTTCAGAAGTTGCAACACCACCTTGAGCGGTTATTTTAACAGATAATTGGTTGTCAGGAACTACTTTGCCTGAGGTTTGTAAAGCAGATTTACAAACTGAATATATTTCATCAATTAACTCTTGTCTCTTATCACGAAACTCAGCTAAGATTGGTCCCATTAAATATCCATCAGTTGCAAAAGCATGACCACCACAATTTAAACCTGATTCAATACGATACTCAGAGACCCAAAGTCCTTTTTTTGCTAAAAATTTACCCTGAATAACAGCAGAACGAAAATCAGATACTTTTAAAATTATTTTTTTCTTAATATAGCCATTTTGAAGAGGGAAAAAATCATCAAAATTGGAGATATAACCGTATAATCTTGGATTCATTCCAGCAGAAAAAATAACTGAAGAAGCTAAATTTGATCTTGCATAACCCCTTAAGCCAGCATGCGCATCATTAAATTCAGAAGGCAATTTATCCTTTTTAAAATAATTGACTTTATCAACCTTAGTCATAATATTTACATCAATACTACCCATAGAAAGATTATCCTTTAACCATTTTGATAAATCCTCAAAACTAAAAGATTCGCTTATAATTTTATTAAATTCCTTCTTTACCTCGCTACGTTCTGGAAGCATTGAGTAATACTTCTTAATATCTTCAAATTTTTCTTTTGTGGTAAATACAAACTCATCATATTTTTTACTAACAATGTCATGTACTAAATTAAGATATGATGTGATACGATCAGCACGATAATCTTTAGTATTATTATTTATTTCAGAGTAATAAATGTTATATAATTCACTGTAGTACTTCCTAAGTCTTTCTAACAAAACATCATCAGCTAATGCAACAACAGTGTTGATACCATAATGAGCTACCTTCAAGGGTGAATCAGCAGTAAATGCAGTTCCCATAACTGGAATATAAAAGGTGTGTTGAGAGTTCATTGCAATTTTATAATCTGCAAATATAATTAAAAAAGAGGCATGAAGATGCTAGATATTAATTAACTTAATTTACAATTAGAAAGGCAATTTCTTTTTGAAATATTCGTAAAACCAAACTGTAGTAAGTAATATTTCGAACGAATAAATAGTATCTTCAACAGGAATATTCAAAATTCTTAGCCCAATAATCTCAGCTTCGTTATATATTACAACTGCTTGACTTGTAAAACTACCTGTTAAGAATCCATTGATAAGAAGAAATGGGATTAAAGATACAGCGTACATAAATAAAAAATCACTCCACCATATAGGCTTAATATAATTAACAATAATTAAACTTAATCCTAGTATGCCAAAATAGACAGATGTATAAATGTTATCATAAAAATATAAAGCAAGTAGCATTAATGTAATGCCAAAAAAAAATGTTACTCTAAAGATTTCCTTTGAAGGCTTTGGAATTGTAAAAAAATACTTTAAGACTTGATAAATAAATAAGCATGAAAATGGAATTATTATAAAAAATAACCATTCTTCTATTGGTAGGTTAAATATAAAAAAACCATAAATTAATTCATTATTAAATTCCCATACTCCAATTTTAGTAAAAAGAATATCGATTGGAATATGAATAATCATCATTCCAAAAAGTGAAGGCAATAAATATATCCATGATCTATAAAATTTTAATCTTCTTTCAAAAGATTGAATCAAGGGATATATTGCAGTAATAAATAATACAATAAAATAAAAATATTTATTTTCAAAAAAGCCCATGATTAATATACTGAATAAGAAAAAATATTATTTGAGAAATAAGTAAAGCAAAACAAAGTTGTATTTTTAATTCAACTTTTGATCTAACAAGAAATAATTGAATTAACAATGAGACAAGAAACCATCCAATATAGTTTTGTAAAGGAATCTGATTGCCACTCCAGTACCAAAAATCAAGTAATCCAGAAAGAGGTTCAATTATAAAATCTGTCAAAACCATTAGAGTAGATGCAATTAAAGCAACTAAAAAATTATTTCTAACAAAAAATGAACTAATTCCAAAACATGCTAATGAAAGATTAATCCAATTAACTCCAATAATTAATGGTGTTTGGAAAATTTTAAGACCAAGAGCATTGCCATATGAATAATCTCCAAAAATAAATTTATACTGAACACCTATTAATTCAACTAAAAATCCAAATAAAAAGATTAAAGTCAGAGTGAATATAAAACTTTTCTTTCTATAATCATTTGCCCAGTAAAACAATACTAAAAGAATCAAAATATTAATAGGTGTAAGAAATAGAATTAAGTTTTCAATTTCATCAAAAAACAAACCAAATGAGCCGATAATGTTTAGAAAAAACATTAAAAATATTGCTATTTTGACTTTATTTTCTTTCACAATCTGAATTTATTAATTCTTCAACAATTTTCGCTGATGAGAGAACTAGTGGAATTCCACCACCCGGATGCACACTCCCACCGCAAAAATACAAACCTTTTATGTCTTTAGAAAAATTTGGATGACGAAAAAAAGCTGACTTTTTAGTATTAGAAGATGTTCCATATAAAGCTCCCTTAAAAGAATGAGATTCAATTTCTATACTTCTTGGATCTACAACACTCTCAGAAGTAATATAATCCTCAACACTAGTTTTCAAAACTCTGTTAATTTTATTAATAATTTGTATTCTGGTTTGTTTAATTATTTTGTCCCATTCTTGACTATTATCATGTGGAACATTTATCATAACAAACCAATTCTCTGAATCTTTTGGGGCGTCAGATTTTATTTTTTTTGAAGTAACATTAATATAAATAGTAGGGTCTGAATAAATCTTCTTTCCTTCTTTAATAAAATCAAATTCAGATTTATAATCTTTAGAAAAAAGTATATTATGGATTTGTAGTTGATTAAAAATTTTATTAACTCCCCAATAAAAAATTATTGCAGATGATGATCTTTCTTGATTCTTTCTGTAGCGAACGTTGAACTCTTTAGACAATAATTTATTGTACACATAATGTATATCTGTATTACACACAACAATATCTGAAGCTATTACTTTATTGTCCACGATAATACCTTCAACTTTTCCGTTACCAACTTTTATTTTATCAACTTCTGAACTAAAATAGAACTTAACACCAATTTCTTTAGCTAGTTTATAAATTGCTTTTGCTATAGAACTCATCCCGTTGTCGGCAAAAAAGGCACCATCTTTAAACTCAAGTGCAGTAATACTGTTTAATACTGCTGGAGCTTGATATGGATTTGAGCCATTGTATGTTGCGTATCTATTAAAAATTTGAACAATTTTTGGATTAGAAAACGTATTACTATTAACAGTATGCATTGAAGAAAATAGATTAAGCCATGGGATCTTTAAAGCAGAAAGTATAACTCTAAATGAAAGATATGTTTTAAGCTTGTGAAGCGATTTTTCTAGAAATAGATAATTTGTTGAGTTAAAAATAAACTCATTTCTTCTTAAAAACCTAAGGGTTTTATTTTTAGGTACATTTTCTTTTTTATATAACTCATTTGCAAATTGCTGCGGATTTGCATATCCCTTTATAACATTACCATCTTCAAAAAAATATCTACAGTTTTCATTCATTTTTGAGTAACTAATGTAATCAGCAGGATTCTTGCCAGCAATATAGAAAAGTTCATCTATCTTCTCAGGCATAGTGAGTAAGGAAGGTCCTTTATCAAAACGAAAGCCATCTAATGAAAAATCTACTGCTTTACCTCCAGGCTGATTGTTAGAATCAAAAACTTTAACATCAAAACCATTTACAGCTAATCTAACAGCTATGGCTAAACCTCCAATTCCTGATCCTACTACAGATACTTTTATTTTATTTTTTTTCAAAAATCTATAAATTAATTTTTAACAACAAGTTGAAGCGTATGTCTTGATCTTTGTTCTAATAAGATCTGTTTATTATTTAAAAAATCGTCATTGTAATCATTATTATAATGTCTGATTGTATAAAGAATTAATTTCTCATTAAAATAGACTTGGAATTCTTCTTGAAGAGCCGTAATCAAAGAAGGTACCTTATACTTATCATTATCAACACATATTGACAATGAAATTGCAGAATTTTGCATCATATTTAAACGAACTGAATACCTTGATAGCAAATTAAATATCTTACTAATATGCTTCTCAACTATAAATGAAAGATTTGAATCAGAAATAGAAATTAAGATCTGATTTTCCTTTATAATATATGAGCAAGAATCTTGATTATCTGTTTTAAAAGAACCAATCTTAGATCCTGTTAAAAGTGGTGTTAAAAAAGATTTTATCTGAAGAGGAATTGATTTATGTTTAAGAGGCTGTATAGTTTTTGGGTGAATAACTTTGGCACCATAATATGCTAATTCAATAGCTTCATCATATGAGATTTGTTTTAGTAACTTTGTATTTTTAAAATATTTTGGGTCAGCGTTCATCATACCTGGAACATCTTTCCAAATAATAACTTCTGCAGCATCTATAGATGAAGCAATAATTGAAGCTGTAAAATCACTTCCTTCTCGACCAAGTGTAGTTGTAAAATTTTCAGATGTACAACCAATGAATCCTTGAGTAATAAAAGTCTTATCATTTATTTTTGATTTTATAGCCAAAGAAGTCTCCGACCAATCTATTTTAGCATTCCTATGATTATTGTCTGTTTTAATCAAATCTCTTACATCAATTAAAGTGTTAATGAAGCCAATTTTATTTAAATACGCACTCATGATTTCAGTTGAAAGAAATTCTCCAATGGACACAATCTGATCATAATTATATGCGTAACTTTGATGAGGGTCTTCCTCTAAAACCCACTCTACTTCAACGAATAAATTATTTATTGAGTTAAAAACAGCATGGTTTTGCTGAAAAAGATTATCGAGAATATTATTATGAAATTCTTTGACTTTATCTAACTCTTTGAATGGGTCCTTACTTTTTTGAAAATAGCATTCAACCACATTTTCAAGCATATTTGTCACCTTCCCCATAGCAGAAAAAACAATCACAGTATTTTTTGACAAATAATTTGTTAAAATATTACCTACATTTTTAATGCTCTTTACATCTTTTATTGAAGCACCACCAAATTTTAATACTGAATACATTTAATTGTAAAATACATTCACAAAGTAAAGATTATTTTTCCATGATATACTTTAATTTTTTAGATATTTGCATATTAAAATAAACTAATGAAAATTGGAATATTGACTTCAGGAGGGCTAGCTCCATGCTTGTCAGCATCTTTAGGAAGATTAATCGAAAACTATTTATCAGAAGATCCAAATACACAAATAATTGGATACCTAAATGGATACAAAGGTTTACTGTTAGGCAAATCTATTTGCTTTCCAAAATCAATACTAAAAAATATAAATAAATTTTATCAATTTGGAGGCTCTCCTATCGGTAACAGCAGGGTAAAATTAACTAATTTGAAAGATTGTTTAAATCAAGGCTTAATTAAAGAAGGTGAACATCCATTAAAAATAGCCGCTGATCAATTAGTTACGGATGGGGTGACAATTTTGCACACAATTGGAGGTGATGACACAAATACTACTGCAGCGGATTTATCAAGATTCCTAAAAAAAAACAACTACGAACTAACAGTGGTAGGATTACCAAAGACAATTGATAATGATGTGTTTCCAATAGCTCAATCATTGGGTGCAGATACGGCTGCTGAACAAGGGGCTTTATTTTTTGAGAATATTGTTAATGAAAATACAACATCAAACAGGCAACTAATTATACATGAAATAATGGGAAGAAATTGTGGCTGGCTAACAGCTGCAACAGCTTACAAATACAGAGAAAAGCTAAAAAAGAAACATTTTATTGATGAAATTAAACTCTTAAAGAAAAAATGGGATATTCATTCAATTTTTGTTCCTGAAAATAAGATTAAATTTGACAAAGAATGTTCTCGATTAAATAAAATAATGGATAAATATGATTGTGTAAATATATTTTTATCTGAAGGAGCTGGCTATGACTTAATAATTAAAGAAGCTAAGGATAGCAAGAAAAATATATTATATGATGCATTTGGTCACGTTAGACTTGACGATTTAAATGCTGGTAAATGGTTTGCAAAAAAATTTGGAGAGAAATTAAATGCAAACAAAATACTAATTCAAAAAAGCGGTTACTTTTCAAGATCAGCTAAAGCTAACGAGAATGATTTGAAATTAATTTTCTCCTTTTGTGATTATGCTGTGAAAAGTGCTAAAAATAACATAAGTGGTGTTATTGGAGTAGATGAAGATAATAATAAACTTTCGTGTATAAATTTTGACAGAATTAAAGGAGGAAAGCCTTTTGACACATCAGTTGATTGGTATAAAAAAATGATAAAAGAAATTAATAAAATATAATTGCCTCAAGCAGCTCCAATACTAACTCACTTTGGCATACCAAAACAATCTAATGCAATAAAAAAAGCGTTAGAAAATCAAGGAGTTAAAATACAAGCATCAGGTTTAATAGGGTCCTCTTTTGCAACTACTGCAAGTGGAGTCGTTATAGATAGTATTACTCCACATTTGTTTATTTTAAATAATAAGGAGGAGGCTTCATACTTCACAAATGATATAGAAAGGCTACTTAACTATGAGGTCTTTTTTTTTCCTGCATCATACAGAAGAGCATATCAAATTGAAGAAACAGATAATGCAAATATTCTACTAAGAATTGAAGTATTAAACAAACTTATTCAAAAAAGAAATCCTATAATCATTACTTATCCGGAAGCGTTATCTGAAAAGGTAGTAAGTAGAAAAGAGTTGAAAAAAAATTCTATTACATTAAAGATTTCTGACCAGATTGAAATTGAGATATTAGAACAAATGATATTAAATTTAAATTTTAAGAAAGTTGATTTTATCACTGAACCTGGACAGTTCTCAATTAGAGGTGGCATTATAGATGTATACTCTTTTGCAGATGAATTGCCATTCAGATTAGAATTTTTTGACACAACTATTGAAAGTATAAGAACGTTTGATATAAATTCACAACTATCTGTTAAGACATCAAATAAAATCACTATAATTCCTAATACAGAAGCAAAAAAAAGTACTGATTATCAGGTTAGCATCTTAGACTATTTACCAAAAAGCACAACTGTTTGGACAAAAGATATTAATTATACAAAAGACATACTTAATGACTACTTTAATAAAGTAAGTAAAGAACATGAAAAAAAAATAGAAGATAGTATAACCCAACATCTTTTACCAGAAAATATTTTTACTAATGGATTTGAATTTACAAGTCAGCTAAATAAATTTTCAATTATTGAGGTAAATAATAAAAGGTATTTTAAAACTGCTAAAGTTATAAATACAAATACATCATCTTTAACAAGAATTAACAAACAATTTGATCTCCTTAGAGAAGATTTTATAAAAAATAATAACGATGGCATTGAAAACATAATACTCTGTTCATCAGATGAACAGGAAGAAAGATTCACGTCTATCTTTAATAATTCAGATCAAAGTTTCGAATATAAATGTATTTTATTCTCTTTAAAAGAAGGATTTATTGATTATACCAATAAGCAGGCTATATACACTGATCATGAGATCTTTAACAGGTATCACAAATTTAGTCCTAAAACTAAATTTACTGACTCACAGGCAATATCAATCAAACAACTTACCTCACTAACAATTGGTGATTTTGTCACTCATATTGATCATGGTATTGGAAAGTTTGAGGGTCTACATAAGATTGATAATCACGGAAAATTTCAAGAAGTAATAAAGCTTACTTATAAGGAAGGTGATATTTTATACATTAGTATTCACTCGCTGCATAAAATCTCCAAGTTTTCAGCAAAAGAAGGATTGGAGCCAAAAATAAATCAGTTAGGCTCTCCTATTTGGAAAAAAAATAAAGAAAAAACTAAAGTAAAAGTAAAACAGATTGCGTTTGATTTGATTCAACTTTATGCAAAACGAAGATTAAAAAAAGGATTTGCATTTACTCCAGATACCTATTTACAATATGAACTAGAATCTTCTTTTATTTTTGAAGACACCCCAGATCAAACTAAAGCTACATCTGATATTAAAAAAGATATGGAACAGGAAATTCCTATGGATCGATTAATATGTGGAGATGTAGGTTTTGGAAAAACCGAGGTTGCAATTCGCGCTGCCTTTAAAGCTGTATCAGACAGCAAACAAGTTGCGATACTTGTCCCGACAACAATTCTAGCATTACAACATTATAAAACATTCAAAAAACGGTTAAAAAACTTCCCATGTCAAATTGATTACATAAATAGATTTAAATCAAAAAAGGAGCAGAAAATAACACTAGAAAAAGTAGCAAATGGAAATATAGATATTCTAATCGGGACCCATAGAATTGTAGGTAAAGATGTAAAATTCCTTGATTTAGGGCTTATGATTATAGATGAAGAGCAGAAATTTGGAGTGAATATTAAAGATAAACTAAAGCTTTTTAAAGAGAATATAGACACACTAACATTAAGTGCAACTCCTATCCCAAGAACATTACAATTTTCGTTATTAGGCGCAAGAGATTTATCAATTATTAATACTCCTCCTCCAAATAGACAAACAATTGAAACTACAATAATGGGGATGTCTGAAGAGAAGATCCGTGATATCATAAGCTATGAAATGGCTAGAAATGGTCAAGTTTTTTTTATTCACAACAGAGTCGAGAACATCAAAGATGTTTCAGGATTAATTCAAAGACTTTGTCCTGATGCTAAAGTTAGAATAGGTCATGGCAAGATGGAAGGGAAAAAACTTGAGGAGTTGATGATTGAATTTATTGAAGGAGATTTTGACGTCTTAGTTTCTACAACAATTATTGAAAATGGAGTTGATATTGCAAATGCTAATACAATTATTATTAACAATGCACAAAATTTTGGTCTAAGTGATCTGCATCAAATGAGAGGAAGGGTTGGAAGAAGTAATAAAAAAGCTTTCTGCTACTTAATTAGTCCTCCAACTCATCAATTATCTGAAAAAAGTCGAAAAAGACTAATTGCTTTAGAGCAGTTCTCAAATTTAGGTAGTGGATTTAAAATTGCAATGAGAGATCTAGATATAAGAGGTGCCGGAGATCTTTTAGGTGCAGATCAATCTGGCTTTATAAATGATATTGGATTTGAAACATACCAAAAGATTCTAAATGAAGCAATAGAAGAACTAAAAAGAGAAAAATTTCAAGACTTATTTAATGAACAAAAAGAGCAATTTTTCACTAAAGAATGTGTTTTAGACACAGATTTAGAAATCCTCATTCCAGATAGTTATGTAAGTAACGTTAGTGAAAGAATTAATCTATATAAAGAGTTAAATAACCTTAAAAGTGAAGAAGAAATTACAAGTTTTCAGATCAGATTAAAAGATAGATTTGGTGATATTCCACTGGCAATTAATAATATTTATGATGCTTTAAGACTAAGATGGTTAGCAAAAAAAATTGGCTTTGAACGAATTTTACTAAAAAATAATCAAATGCGAGCTTATTTCACAGACCACGATAATGAGAAATACTATAAATCTGAAGCATTTAAACTAGTTCTAGAATATTTGAAAAAAAATTTTAAAGATTGTGAGATGAAGGAAAAAAAACAAAAACTTTCATTAGTTGTTATAAATATTTATAACATTGAAGATGCACTTAAAATCTGTCAATCAATTTTAAAAATCTCATTTAATCAACAATAGAAACAACTTATTAACATTCTTTTTTTTTGATATCTTTTCATTTCATATTGACCTAATATTTAAGTAAAATTGCAGATAGTCTTAAGAAAGAAAAATGCAAAACAACAGAAAAATAAAAAACGCTCTTATATCAGTATTTCATAAAGATGGCTTAGCTCCAATTGTAAAGAAACTTAACGAATTAAACATAAATATTTATTCAACTGGAGGTACAGAGAATTACATCAAAAAACAAAATATTGATGTAAATCGAGTAGAAGACCTCACGTCTTATCCATCAATACTAGCCGGAAGAGTTAAGACGTTACATCCTAACGTATTTGGGGGGATTCTTTCCAGAAGAGACGAAAAGTCTGATAAAGAACAATTAGATGAATATCAGATACCAGAGTTTGATTTAGTTATTGTTGATCTTTATCCATTTGAAAAAACAATTAAATCAAATGCTTCTGAGCAAGAGATTATTGAGAAAATTGATATTGGAGGTATATCTCTAATCAGAGCTGCTGCCAAAAACTATAAAGATGTTCTAGTTGTTTCTGAATTAAGTCAATATCAAGAAACATTAGACATGCTTAATACAAATCAAGGAAACACAAACTTAGAATACAGAAAAAGATTTGCTATAAATGCGTTCAATGTAACATCTCACTACGACTGTGCAATTTTCAATTACTTTAATAAGGAAGAAGAAGAAAGAGTGTTTAAACATAGTATTCGACAGCAAAAAACTTTACGATACGGAGAAAATCCTCATCAAAAAGGTTCATTTTTTGGAAATCTTGATAATATGTTTACTCAACTTAATGGAAAAGAATTATCGTACAATAATATTTTAGATATAGATGCTGCAGTAAATCTTATATCTGAATTTAATGAAACGACTTTTGCAGTTTTAAAGCATAATAATGCATGTGGAGTTGCAAGTCGATTAAAATTAGTTGATGCTTGGAAAGATGCCTTGGCAGGCGACCCAACATCTGCCTTTGGAGGTGTATTAATAACTAATAAAGAAATTGATCTTGAAACTGCAAGTGAGATAAATAAATTATTCTACGAAGTTTTAATTGCTCCATCATTTAGCAAAGAAGCTTTAAATTTATTAAGTAAAAAGAAAAAAAGAGTTCTGCTTAAACAAAAAAATATTAGTTTACCAAAAGAACAGTTTCGAACTGTTTTAGATGGTATCTTATTTCAAGAAAAAGATTTAAAAACAGACCTTAAGACTGATATGAGAACAGTAACACAGACAAAACCTGACAACAATCAATTAACTGATCTTGTATTTGCATCTAAAATATGTAAACACACAAAATCTAACACTATCGTGTTCGTAAAAAATAAGCAACTGCTTGCAAGCGGAGTTGGTCAAACTTCAAGAGTAGATGCACTAAAACAAGCTGTTGTTAAGGCTAAATCATTTGGACTTAATTTGAAAAATAGTGCTATGGCATCTGACGCTTTTTTCCCATTTCCAGATTGTGTTGAATTAGCTAAAGATGCTGGCATTAAAGCTGTTATTCAACCAGGAGGCTCAATAAATGATCAATTATCTATAGATTTTTGTGATAAAAATAGAGTTGTAATGGTTCTAACAGGAACAAGACATTTTAAACATTAAAAATTAATAGTATGGGATTATTTGACTTTATGCAGGAAGCTATTGCAATCGATTTAGGAACTGCAAACACTTTGATTATCCATAATGACAAGGTAGTTGTTGATGAACCTTCAATTGTTGCAAAAAATATTCGAACTGGAGAAATAGTAGCGATTGGAAAAAGAGCACAGCAAATGCATGGAAAAACACATCAACAAATTGAAACACTAAGACCCTTAAAAGATGGTGTAATTGCAGACTTTCAAGCTTCTGAACAAATGATTAGAGGTTTCATAGAAATGTTAAACATGAAAGGAAGTGTTTTTGCACCTTCATTAAAAATGGTCGTTTGCATACCCTCAGGAGTTACTGAAGTTGAAAAAAGAGCAGTTATTGATTCTGCTGAACATGCTGGAGCTAAAGATGTGTGGTTGATACATGAACCAATGGCCGCTGCAATTGGGATTGGGATTGATGTTCTTGAACCTAAAGGAAATATGGTTATTGATATAGGAGGTGGAACAACAGAAATTGCCGTCATATCTTTAGGCGGAATTGTATGTGATAAATCAATTAGAGTTGCTGGAGATGAACTAACAGCAAATATTCAATACCATATGAAAACTAGACATAATATAGCAATTGGAGATATTATGGCCGAACAAATAAAGATTCATTGTGGATCAGCTTTAACTGAACTTGAAGATCCACCACCAAATTATGCAGTTCACGGAAGAGACTTAATGAGCGGAATTCCAAAAGAAGTTATAGTTACATACAAAGAAATTGCTGGCGCATTAAGCAATTCTATTGAGCAAATTGAAGAAGCAGTAATGAGTGCACTATTCAACACTCCACCAGCACTATCTGCTGACATTTATAATGAGGGGTTATATCTAACTGGTGGAGGGTCAATGCTTAGAGGGCTAGACAAGAGAATTTCTAAAAAAACTAAACTCCCTGTATATGTTGCAGAAGATCCATTAAGAGCTGTAGCAAGAGGAACTGGAATAGCACTTAAAAATACTGACAGGTATACATTTTTAATGCGATAGTTATACTAATGCATAATCTTATAAGATTTATAAAACTAAATCAATTTTTACTCGTATTCATACTAGTAGAAGGATTATCGATTTCTATTTTAATTAACAACAACTCTTTTCAAGCAAATAAATTAGCAAATTATACCACACAATATACTGGTAAAATTTATGACTATAAAAATTATTTAACTGATTATATGAGGCTTAAGAAAATAAATAATTATTTGGTATTAGAAAATGCTAAATTATATAGCTTATTAAATTCAACAAATAATTCTCTTGATTCAAAAATTATTGAAAAAGAAAAGTTTAATTTTTTATCCGCAAAAATTATTAATAACTCAATAAACAAAAGAAACAACTTTATTACACTAAATAAAGGCATAAAAGACGGAGTTAAAAAAGGTATGGGGGTTGTTACAAGAAATGGGGTTATTGGTATCATCCACTCTGTCAGTAGAAACTACTCAGTAGTTATTTCATTATTAAATAAGAAAGCTTCAACAGGAGTTTTTATAAAGAAAAACAGGCATACCGCAATACTAACATGGGATGGATTTAATTACAGAAATGCACAAATCAATGATCTTCCTGTGCATGTTCCAATAAACAAAGGAGATACTATTACAACTAATAGTTATAGTAAAATTTTTCCTGAAGGAATCAATATTGGATTAATCTCTGATTATAAAAAGAATAATACTGAGGGTTTTTATTCTATTAATATAGAATTAATAGAAGATTTCAATAATTTAAGCCATGTATATGTGATTTATTCGGTAAATAAAGATGAACAGAATACTTTAGAAAATCAAGTAAAAACAGATGAATAATATCTACATAAAATATTTTTGGATACTCCCAATTTATATTCTAATTCAAATTCTTATTTTAAATGAAGTTCTATTTTACAGATTCATTAATCCTTATATTTATTTAGCTTTAATTATCAGCTGGCCTCTTAAACCTAATAAGTGGAGCCTTCTACTCTATGCATTTTTAGTTGGATTTCTAATTGATATTTTTAGTGGGAGTTTAGGATTTCACACTACAGCAACTGTATTTATAGCATTTTTAAAACCTGCAATAGCAAAATTTACAATACCTCATAATATTATTGGAGAGAATGATAATACAACAATAAATAAAATTGGGACTAAAGCTTTTGTGAGCTTTTCTCTTATACTGATTTTAATTCATAATACTGTTTTATTTATTCTTGAGCATCTACATTTTAGTTTAGCTATTGGATTCAAAATTTTAGCTAGCAGTATTATTACTCTTATATTAATATTGATTATAGAAATATCAAAACCATCTAAAAGATGAAACGATATGAGGGAAGATATAAAGTTGTTACAAGTATTTTTTTGTTAGTAGCTTTAATTTTTTTATCGAAATTATTTTATATCCAAGTCATAAATGAAAACTATAAATTCTCTGCAAATAATAATGTCTTACGCTATGATGTTCAACAAGCAGTAAGAGGTCTTATTTATGATAGAGATAGTACATTAATTGTATCAAATGTTCCTGCATATGACCTAATGATTGTGCCTAGAGAATTAAGACAGAAATTAATGGATACTTTAAAGTTTTGTCAACTAGTTAATATTTCTAGAGAAAAATTCATAGATAAATACAATAAGGCATTTAAATACTCTAGCTATAAAGAAAGTGTGTTCATAAAGCATCTTAGCAAAGAAAATGCAAGTGCTCTTGGAGAACATCTTTATCAATTTCCAGGATTTTATTTAAGAAAAATTACAATGAGAGAGTATCCTTCAAATACTGCTACTCACGTAATAGGATACTTAGGAGAGGTAAATTTAAAAAAAACCGAAGAAGATAAGTTCTATACAAAAGGAGATTTATCTGGAGTTTCTGGAGTCGAAGCAGCCTATGAAGAAAAATTAAGAGGTCATAAAGGCATGAAAATTAAACTTGTTGATGTTCATAATAGAGATCAAGGAAAGTTTCAAGGTGGCAAGTTTGATACATTATCAATATCAGGAAGTACACTTACAACCACTATAGATATTAAACTACAAGAATATGGTGAGAAATTAATGAAAGATAAAATAGGTGCAATAGTTGCTATTGAACCTTCATCTGGTGAGATATTAGCATTAATATCATCACCAACATATAACCCAAATTTGTTAATTGGGAGAAAACGATCAGAAAATTATATTAAACTTTCGAAAGACAAGAAAAAACCTCTTTTTAATAGAGCTTTACAAGGCACATATCCACCTGGGTCAATATTTAAACTTGTAAATGGACTAATAGCTTTAGAAGAAAAAGTGATTAGTAGATACAACCATTATAGTTGTAGCGGTGACTTAGGCTACAGTTATGGAAAAGACAAGTTTGTTGGATGTCATGAACATGAAAATCCTGTCAATCTCATTAATGCAATTGAAATTTCATGTAATGCATACTTCTGTAATATGTTTGATAAATATTTTAAAAAATTTAACTCAAATATTGACGCATATAACAATTGGCATTCACATGTTTCTAGCTTTGGAATTGGAGATTATATGAATAATGATTTTATTTCAGGAGCTCCTGGAAAATTACCTAAATCATCATATTTCGATAATTTGTATAGAGGGAGCTGGAATGCAAATACAATTATCTCTATGGCTATTGGGCAAGGAGAATTACTTTTAACTCCAATTCAAATGGCAAATATGAGTGCTATATTAGCAAATAAAGGTTTCTACTACACACCTCATATTTTAAAAAGAAGTTCAGATAACATTCAAATTGACACAAACTTTACAAAGAAAAAATTCTGTTCAATTCAATCTCAGCATTTTAATCCAATTATCGAAGGCATGGAAAGAGTAGTTATAGGCAAACATGGAACAGCTAAAAATGCGAAAATTCCTAATATTGAGATATGTGGAAAAACAGGAACCGCCCAGAATCCTCATGGTGAAGATCATTCAATATTTATTGCGTTTGCTCCTAAAAAAAAGCCGGATATTGCAATAGCTGTATATGTTGAAAATGGAGGATGGGGGTCAACTTGGGCATCTCCAATTGCGTCACTTATGATTGATAAATATCTAAATAAGAAAATAACTAATACAGAGTTAGAATCATTCATTACAAATAATAAAATTGGATTAGAATGAGAAAAGCTAAAAATATTTTTGATAATATAGATGGCCTAAGTATTCTATTATATTCTTTTCTTGTATTATTTGGTATAATTAATATCTATGCTTCACAATATAATGACGACTCTACATTTATGCTTGATCTATCATCAAGATATGGAAAGCAAATGTTTTTTTCTGGCATTTCCTTTTTTGTTGGATTTATTATTTTAATCATTGACTGGAAATTTTTTTATTCGATGACTTATATCTTTTATTTTCTAATAATTCTGCTACTTATTGGAGTACTATTTCAAGGCGCAATAACTGGAGGAGCATCTTCATGGTTTGAGCTAGGATTATTTAAATTTCAACCTTCTGAATTTGCTAAATTTATAACAGCCCTTGCACTTGCTAAATACTACAATAACATAAATAGTAAAAACATATCTTTTAGAGATCGATTAAAGATTTATGCG
>JABICI010000127.1 GCA_018652335.1 Flavobacteriales bacterium | reverse complement strand
CGAGAATGCCTGCTTTGGCAGCCGTGTAGTGTGCGCCACCAACTGTGCTGATATTTTTGCCTGCCGTGGAAGAGAAGTTAACAATACGCCCCCAGCTATTTTGCTGCATGGCTGGTAAGACTGCTTGTGAGCAGAGAAATGTGCCTTTGAGATTGACGTCAATAACACGGTCCCATTCTTCTTCTGAGATGTCTATTACTTTGCTTGGGTAGAGAATGCCAGCGTTATTGATGAGGATGTGAATGGCGCCAAAGTAATCGATGGTTTGCTGCATCATGTTTTGCACGTCTGTTTTGTTGGTGACATCACCTGCAACAGCAATGGCATTGAAATTGGATGCATGGAGTTCTGCGACGGTGGCATTGGCAGCGTCAAAGTGAATATCATTGACGGCAATTTGCAGGCCTTGTTGCGCCAGCGTGTGCGCAACTGATTTGCCCATGCATTGCCCCGCACCTGTTATGATTGCAACGGGGTTTTTGGTGGCTTGACTGAGCTGCGTATTCATGGTGTCTCCTACTGCCTTTTGGTTTGAAGCTGATTTTGTTAGCGAAGTTGATGTGTCGCTTGGTTGTCTTTAGATAACGCCAACAGATTTGCCGGTTTCTTCAAAAACGGCAATGGCTTTGTCGAGCTGTTCTATTGTGTGTGCCGCTGAAATTTGAACACGAATGCGGGCTTCTCCTTTTGGAACGACTGGATAACTGAATCCAACGGCAAAGATACCACGTTCGTTGACCTTTTGAGCCATTTCAACCGTGCGCTTTTCATCACCGAGCATAATGGGCACAATGGGGTGAATGCCTTCCTTAATTTGGAACCCGCGTGTTGTCATTTGCTCGCGAAAATAGCGTGTGTTGGCAAAGAGGGTTTCTCGAAGAGATGGATTTTCTTGAACCAATTCTAAGGCTTTGATGGATGCAGCTGTGATGGCGGGCGCGAGTGTGTTAGAAAACAGATACGGGCGTGATCGTTGGCGCAAAAAGTCGATGATTTCTTGACGTCCTGTGGTAAAACCGCCCGATGCACCACCGAGTGCTTTTCCTAAAGTACCAGTAATAATATCAACTCTATTTAAAACATTACAATGTTCATGAGTCCCTCTTCCAGTCTTACCAACAAAACCTGTTGAATGACAATCATCTACCATAACTAATGCGTTATACTTGTCTGCCAAATCACAAATTGTATCAAGTTGTGCAATATAGCCATCCATAGAGAAAACACCATCTGTTACAATAATCCTATTCCTTTGATCTTGAGATTTAATAAGCTGAGTCTCTAAATCAGACATATCATTATTTTTATATCTATATCTCTCAGCCTTACACAATCTTACACCATCAATAATAGAGGCATGATTCAGGGAGTCTGAGATAATAGCATCTTCTTTTCCAAATAAAGGCTCAAATAACCCTCCATTAGCATCAAATGCTGCTGCATATAAAATTGTATCTTCAGTAGATAAAAAAGATGATATATTTTGTTCAAGTTGTTTATGAATGTCCTGAGTTCCACATATAAAACGCACAGATGACATTCCAAAACCATGAGTATCTAAGGCATTTTTAGCTGCTTGAATAACATCAGCATGAGATGACAATCCTAAATAATTATTAGCACAAAAGTTTAACACTTCTTCTCCTGAGCTTACACGAATATTTGCACCCTGAGGGTTGGTAATTATTCTTTCTTTTTTATACAAACCAGCCTCTTTAATACTTGCTAATTCATCTTTTAACTGCTTTTGGAATTTTCCTAACATAATTTTATTTTTTGATAGCGCAAAAATACGCAAATAAAAAAAGGAGGTCAACGCCTCCTTTTTCTGTAATTTTATTCAACTTTTAATTGAGTATTATCTTATAAAACGATTAAACCAATCCTTGATCTAGCATAGCATCAGCTACCTTTACAAATCCTGCAATGTTAGCTCCTTTTACATAATCAACATAATTACCTTCTGTACCATACTCTATGCATGAAGTATGAATATCTTGCATAATCTTTTTTAATTTATTATCAACCTCTTCTCTTGTCCAATTCATTCTAAGTGAGTTTTGGCTCATCTCTAGGCCTGAAGTGGCAACTCCGCCAGCATTAGAGGCTTTACCAGGTGCAAATAAAATTTTTGATTCTTGAAACACTGCAATAGCTTCAGGAGTAGAAGGCATATTAGCTCCTTCTGAAACTAAAATGCAACCATTTGCTACTAAATTTTTTGCTTCATCTTTACTCAATTCATTTTGTGTTGCACAAGGTAAGGCAATATCACAATTTACTGACCATGGCCTTCCTGGATGGAATTCACAACCAAACTTTTCAGCATATTCCTTAACCCTTCCTCTTCTTACATTCTTAAGCTCCATTATAAAGGCTAATTTCTTAGCATCAATTCCCTTAGCATCATAAATATATCCTGACGAATCAGAAAGAGTAACGACCTTAGCTCCTAATTCTGTTGCTTTTTGACAAGCATATTGTGCAACATTTCCAGATCCTGAAATTGCAACTGTTTTTCCATTAAAAGAATCTCCTTTAACAGCTAGCATGTTTTGTGCAAAATAAACATTCCCATATCCTGTAGCTTCAGGACGAATTAACGAGCCTCCCCAATTAATTCCTTTTCCAGTTAACACTCCTGTAAATTCATTTCTTATTCTTTTATACTGTCCGAACATAAATCCGATTTCTCTACCCCCAACTCCAATATCACCGGCTGGAACATCAGTATTAGCTCCAATATGACGATATAATTCAGTCATAAAAGACTGGCAAAACTTCATAACTTCATTATCAGATTTACCTTTGGGATCGAAATCAGCCCCACCTTTTCCACCTCCCATTGGAAGCGTAGTTAAAGAGTTTTTGTAAACCTGCTCAAATCCTAAGAATTTAAGTATTGATAGATTTACAGTAGGATGAAATCGCAATCCACCCTTGTAGGGACCAATTGCAGAATTAAATTCAACTCTATAACCTCTATTAACTTGAGTGTGCCCTTGATCGTCTAGCCAAGGAACTCTAAACATTAAAACTCTTTCAGGTTCTACCATCCTTTCTAAAATCATCTTATTATTATACTTTGGCGTTTTCTCCATGAAAGGAATAACTGCTTCAGCAACTTCTTCAACAGCTTGTAAAAATTCTATTTCATTAGGATTCTTTTGCTTCACTTCTAGCATAAAATCCTGGATCTTTTTTTCCATTTTTAAATATTTTGTTTTAGTTATTTTTAAATTTAAATTTTGGCAAATGTATATTTATTTTTTAAAAACTGAAGGACTAAAGTATTACTTATTTTTCTTCTATTTCGTGTAAAAAACACACTAAGCATAAGAGATTTTTCAAAAATTTAAGCTTCTTGAAAAGAAAGATTTAAAAAAATAACACTTGCTCATAATAGTTTGCATTCTTAAGTCTCAGTCAAATTTTTATCTTTGTCAAAACTACTAACCTATTTTATGTCCAAAAAAATATTTCTTTTTCTACTGAACATATTTTTATTTGAAGTTGGATATACACAAATAATAAAAGGTACAATTATTGATTATCATACTAATGAAGCATTAATTGGTGTTAACATAATATTAGAAAATGGGGAAGGGACATCATCAGATTTTAATGGAGAATATACATTAAATTTAAAAACAAACAAAAAACAAAATATAACCTTTAAGTATATTGGATATGAAAAAGTAATAAAGACTATTAAAGTAACAAAAGAGAAGATACAAAATATTAATGTTGCGCTTTCTCCTTCTTCAGAACAACTAAGTACTGTAGTAGTTTCAGCGGGAAGATTTGAACAAAAAATTGAAGAAATCACAGTTTCAATGGAAGTTATAAAACCTTCCTTGATTGAAAATAAAAACACAACAGACATTCAAACAGTCATGGACCAAATACCAGGTGTTAACATTACAGACGGACAAGCAAATATAAGAGGTGGAAGTGGGTGGAGTTACGGAGCTGGAACACGTGTATTAGTAATGGTTGATGACATGCCTCTAATTTCTGGAGATGCAGGGCAAGTACAATGGAAACTTATTGCAACCGAAAACATTAACCAAGTTGAAGTAATTAAAGGAGCATCTTCAGCCCTTTATGGTTCTTCAGCTTTAAACGGAGTAATAAATATCAGAACTGCATTCCCTAGTCAAATTAATATAAATAAAAATAAGTTACCTGGATATACAAAAGTAAATATGCATTTTGGACTTATCGATAAACCAGAAAGAGCTGAATTAAATTGGAACGGAGAAAAAAGAAGAGCATTTAAAGGAATTGAATTTTTGCATTCAATGAAAATTGATAATCTAGATCTTTCATTAGGTGGCAATATATTTAGTGATGATGGATATCGTTATTTAGAAGTTACAGATAGAAAAAGATTTAATTTAAATTCTACATATAAAAGCAAAAAAACTCTAGGCTTATCATATGGAATAAATGCAAATTTTTTATTTCAAACAACAGGATCTGCAATCGTTTGGGACGGGTTAGATAGAGCGTATATCCCTCTTAATGAGGAGATAACAACTACTGCAGGAGACACCTATAATATAGATCCTTTCATCACATATATTTATAAAAACAATCGACATTCCTTAAGAACACGATATTTAAAAGTCATTAATGATAATAGCACAAAAGGAATGGATGAAGGGCAGGATAATGAATCAGAAACTTTGTACAGTGATTACCAATGGCAAAAAAATATTAAAAAACTTGGACTTCAACTGACAACTGGAACAACTAACGAGATAGTATTTGCACGTTCAGATCTATTTCAAGGTAACAATACAAGAAAAAATCATTCTCTTTACACACAATTAGATAAAAAAATAGGCAAATTAAATATTTCTTTTGGAGGTAGATTTGAATACTTTACAGTTAAATCGGAAAAAGAATATATTATTAATGGAGATACTTTAACTCAATTTAGTGCAAGTAAGCCTGTTTTTAGAGCAGGCTTAAACTATCAACTTGCAAAGGCAACTTACATAAGATCATCATGGGGGCAAGGTTTTCGTTTCCCATCCATGGCAGAACTTTTCATAAGAACAAATTATTCTGGGCTTGAAATTTATCCTAACGCTAATTTGCTGCCAGAGAGCGGATGGAGTACAGAAATTGGATTAAAACAAGGATTAAAGATTGGAAATTGGTTAGGATTTATTGATGTTGCAGCTTTCTTAATGAGATATAATGATATGATGGAATTTTCATTTGGAAAATGGTCTGCTAGTGATCCAATTGATCCTGCATTAAATTTTTATGGACTAGGCTTTAAATCAATAAATGTTGGAAAAACAGAAGTATCAGGAATTGAAGTTAGTATTTCTGGGCAAGGGAAGCTTACTAAAAATCTGAAAGTAAATTTACTTGCGGGATACACATATATGAACCCTATACCATTAGAACCTGAAAAAATTTATGAAACACTTATTGATTCAATATATCTAAATGGTGAGTATATTTCTGAACTCAATTATACAAATAGTAGTTCTGACCCATCAATATTAAAATATCGTTACCGCAATATTGCAAAAATAGACATTGAATTATTCTACAAGCGAATTTCTATAGGAAATAGCTTGAGATTTAATGATTTCATGAAAAATATTGACAAGATTTTTACTGAGCAACATCTAGAATTACTTGGGATATCTGGAATAAATGAAGCTAGAAAAAAATATAAAAATGGGGATTTTATTGTCGACGCCAGATTAGGATATCAATTGAATAATTTGGTAAGATTTGGCTTTGTGATAAACAATTTATTAAATAGAGAGTATATGACACGTCCAGCTACAATGATGAGTCCAAGAACATTTGCATTTCAAATCAATTTCAAAATATAATGAAAGTTATTGGAATTATACCTTCTAGATACAGTTCAACTAGATTCCCAGGCAAACCATTAGTAGATATAAATGGGAAAAGTATGATACAAAGAGTTTATGAGCAATGTATAAAATCATCTAGACTTGATAAAGTGGTTGTAGCTACAGATGATAATAGAATACTATCACATGTTAAACAGTTTGGAGGTAACGTTATTATGACATCAAGTATTCACACAACTGGAACAGAAAGATGTTACGAAGCATCTAAAAAGTTATCTGATGAGTATAGTATAATTGTAAATATACAAGGTGATGAACCACTAATTAACCCTTTACAAATTGATGAATTATTAATGTTATTTAATGACGAGAACACTCAAATTGGAACATTAGCAAATAAAATAGATGATTTAGCTGAACTTAAAAATAAAAATAATCCAAAAGCTATTTTTGATGATGAAGGATATGCTACAAATTTTTGTAGAGTTATTAAATCAACTAAAAAAAATATTAGCTATTACAAGCATATTGGTCTTTATGCATACAGAAGAGATATTTTAAATACAATTTGCATTATACCACAGAGTAAGAACGAGATTGAAGAAAAGCTAGAACAGTTAAGATGGTTAGATAATAATTATAAAATTAAAGTTGGTAAAACACTTTACAAATCATATTCAGTTGATATACCTGAGGATATTGAAAAAATAAAGCTACAACTAATATAAAATGTTTAATTTAGCACTATGATTAATTCTGTTGAATATTATATTTCTGAGCTACTTTTTTTGCATGATTGTGTTATAATCCCAAAATTTGGTGGATTTGTTGGTAATCCAAAATCTGCTAAAATAAATTCAACTACTGGAATTATTTCACCACCATCAAAGCAAATTTTGTTCAATGTTAATCTTAAAACAAATGATGGGCTACTAATCTCTTATATTTCTAATAATGAGAGCATTTCTCAACAAAAAGCTCAGCAAATAGTTGAAAAATTTGCACAAAAATGCAATAGTAAACTTTCAAAATCAAGTATACTAAGAATAAAAGATATTGGATTGTTTACTCTTGGAAAAGAAAAAAATATTATTTTCTTGCAGGACACTAGTAAAAATTATACTATTGACGCATTTGGCTTAAAAGCAACACATAAAAAACTTATATCAAGAGAAAGCTCTTCAGAAAAAGAGTTTAAATCTACTGTAAAGAATATATCTGAAATCAACTTTAACGTTGCGGATCTTTTTAGAATTGCAGCTGTAATTATTCCGTTAGCACTTCTTTCTTATTTGAGTATTTCACAACAAGATAAAATAAATTCTATTTATGCTCAAATGGCAACATTTAGCCCTTTCACACTTAATTCCACAACTGAAATTGAAGAAGATATTATTCAAAAAAATGATATCGAATATAGCTCTTCGGAGGAGTCTTTATCAGAAATTATAGTTGAAGAAGAAATAGCCATTGAAGATGAAGTTTCAATATTTATTCCATCGTATACATACTATATTATTGCCGGTGCATTTGGAGAAAAAGAAAATGCATATAAATTACTTAATGAACTCAGAGCAAGTAACATTAATGCTGAAATTTTAGATGACAGCAATCTTTTACGTGTTAGTTACGATTATTTCTATAATAGAGAAGATGCTATTCTAGCACTTAATGAAGTTAAGCGAGATATACCAAAAGCCTGGCTACTTACAAAATAAACATGAGCACAAAAACACCTAGTCAATCAAAAGCAACCCTAACAGAGATTGTTTTACCAAATGACACAAATAATCTAAATAATTTAATGGGGGGTAGATTACTACATTGGATGGACATTGCGGCTGCCATTACTGCGCACAGACACTGTAACAGAGCGTGTGTAACTGCATCAGTTAACAATGTTTCATTCGAATACCCGATACCAAAAGGGAGTATTGTAACTTTGGAAGCAATTATTTCTAGAGCATTCACATCTTCAATGGAAATATTTATAGATGTATGGATTGAAGATACTCTATCAGGAAATAAAACAAAATGTAATGAAGCAATATATACATTTGTTGCTGTAGATACTATGGGGAAACCTGCTAAAGTTCCCAAAGTAAATCCTGAAACTGATTTAGAGAAAAAAAGATTCGATGGTGCACTTCGAAGAAGACAGCTTTCACTAATTTTAGCTGGTAAGTTAAAAGCACAGGATGCTTCTGAACTTAAAGCTTTATTTACTTAAAAATAAATTCTCGTTTATTTCTTGCATGCAATTAAAGTGTCCTTTGGGACATTTAGAAAAACCAATTTTACTACATGGACGACAATTCAGATCTTTAACCTCAATAATTCTAGAATCTTCATGAGCCATGTAAGGATACATTCCAAATTCAGGGATAGTATTTCCCCAAACTGAAAATATTTTTTTACCAAAAGCAGATGCAATATGCATCATTCCTGTATCATGAGTTATAACATACTGAGAATTTTTAATTAGAAATGCAGATTGCATGACTGTAAAGTCCCCACAGGTATTTATTACACGTTTACATTTTTTTTCGATTTCTTTACCTCTCATCGAATCATCGGCCCCACCAATTAATATTACATCTTTATTAATTTTGTTGCATATTGATACAATTTTATTTGTTGGTAAAATTTTTGTGCTATGTTGACCTCCGATGACAAAAGCTATAAATTTTTTTGGAAAAGCAGATAATTGGACTTTATCATTAATTGATATAAAAAAATCTAAACCTTGCATATCATTTTTTATTCCCAAAAATTTTATTGTTTCTAAATACCTATCAACAATATGAATTTTTGGCAAATAGTTTCTTTTGAATTGAGTCATAAGAAACTTCAATAAGTTTATTTTTGGAAAACTTCTTGATTTAACACCTAATTGAAATTTTAAGATTCTAGTTCTAATATTATTATGCAAATCAATTATATAATCATAATTCTCATTTTTTAATTTATCAATAATTTCACTTATAGATTCTCTAAATATAATAACTGTATCAATGTATGGGTTGTTTATTACCAAATCACTATTTACTTGCTTTGTTAAAAAATGTACTTCTGAATTAAGTTGCTTTTTAAGCATTCTAACAATTGGTGTAGTAAGAACAATATCTCCAATAGAAGAGAAACGGACAACTAATATTTTTAGTCTTTTTTGCACATGGTAAAACTAAGAAATTTATAATAGTTTTGCAGGTATGAAATTTATTGACACACATAGTCATCTATACAGCGAACAGTTTGATAATGATAGAACAACAGCATTAAATGAAGCTATCGCATTAGGAATAGATACTATTTTACTTCCAAACATTTCTAGTAAATACACTAATAACTTATTAAAATTGTGTAATCAGTTTCCTGAAAATTGTTTTCCAATGATGGGATTACACCCCTGTGATGTTTCTGAAGAGAATTTTGATAGTGAAATGCAACATGTTGAAATAGAACTAGCAAAAAATAAATATATAGCTGTAGGAGAGATAGGTTTAGATTTATACTGGGACAAGACTAAACTTGAAGTTCAAAAAAGAGCATTTATCCATCAAATTAAATTAGCTAAGCAATATCAAATACCAATTGCTATACATGTTCGAGATGCATTTGATGAGGCCATTGAAATAGTTGAATCTCATAATGATAATACTTTAAGAGGAGTCTTTCATTGCTTTACAGGCTCAATAGTTCAAGCAAAAAGGGTAATTGATTTGAAAGATTTTTATTTAGGTATTGGAGGGGTAATTACATTCAAAAATTCAGGTTTAGATCAAACTATCAAAGAAATAAGCCTTAAAAATTTAATACTCGAAACAGACTCCCCATATCTTGCCCCTGTTCCATTTAGGGGCAAGCGAAATGAAAGTAAGTATCTTACTAAAATAGCTGAAAAGATAGCAGAGATTAAAAATATGACTATTAAAGAAATAGCAGAGATTACAACTACGAATGCGAAAAAATTGTTTCATATATGAAGAAAAAAATATTGTTGATTTATACAGGCGGTACTATTGGTATGGTAAAGGATAAAAAGAAAAATACTCTTATACCATTCAATTTTGATAAGTTATTAAAAGCAGTACCTGAAATTAATAGTGAAGAAATTGATTTAGATAATATTAGTACAAAAAAACCTATTGATTCAAGTAATATGGATTCTGATAATTGGATTGAAATCGCAAGTATAATAGAAAAAAATTATGATAGTTATGATGGATTCGTTGTTTTACATGGAACGGATACAATGGCTTATACAGCCTCTGCCTTTAGCTTTATGTTGGAAGATTTGAATAAAGCAGTGATTTTTACTGGTTCACAAATTCCAATTGGAGCAAGAAGAACTGATGCAAAAGAAAATCTCATTACAGCTATTGAGATTGCTGCAAGTGGAAAGATCAATGAAGTCTCAATTTATTTTGAAGATCAATTGTACAAAGGTAACCGTACAGTAAAAGTGAATTCAGAACATTTTGAAGCGTTTGCATCTCCTAATTATCCTATTTTAGCTGAAGCAGGAGTAAATATTAAGTACAAATCAACACTAGAAAAAAAAGGTGATCAGAAACTAAAAGTGCATAAGAATTGTTCTAATGATGTGGCTATTTTAAAACTTTTTCCTGGTATTAAGCTATCAACAATAGATGCTATTATCAAAAGTGTAAAAGGGATAGTAATTGAAAGTTTTGGAGCCGGAAATGCATCTACTAATCCTAAATTCACACAGCTACTGAGTCAAGCGATAAAAGACAAAAAAATTATTGTAAATATTAGCCAGTGTTTGCAAGGAGAGGCTGTAAGAGGACAATATGAAACAAATGAACCCTTTGAAAAAGCCGGAGTAATCTGCGGTAAAGATATGACAACGGAAGCAGCTGTCACAAAGCTAATGTTCCTCTTAGGGCAGAAATTAAATAGTGCGGAAATAAAAATACAATTACAAAAGAATTTAAGAGGCGAAATTAGCAACTAATTTTTAGATTTGCGTTAAAATGGTGAGGTGGCCGAGTGGCTTAAGGCGCACGCTTGGAAAGCGTGTAAACGGGAAACTGTTTCGGGGGTTCGAATCCCTTCCTCACCGCATAATAAATTCTTAAAAAGTATCGTAATAAAGATGAAATATATTTTATTTGTAATTGAAAGATATAAACCAAATATCTCTGAATTATAATAGTTTAGATTTTTTATTATTACAGTTTATTGATTTTTTCGTCGCTTAATGATTAAAATAAAATACATTTGTAAAAAACAAAAAACATGAAAAAATTATTTACCCTATTATTAGTTACAACTGTATGCTTAAGCGCTTCATCCCAAAGCAATTCATTAACTGGAGGTTTTGGACTATTAAATGCAAAAGTAAGAGTACAATTAGAACATGGCTTCGCAGACAGGATGTCAACAGGAGCAAATTTAAGTTATTATCTAGTTAATTGGAAAGGACCAAGACTTGAAGGCTTTTGGAGGTTTTATTTTGCAGATGATAACGAGAAAGGGGGGTTTTTTCAAACAAAAGCTGGATTTGGTAGTTTTACTAATGTATTTGATGGAGAAGAATTAACTTTTGACTATTACAATATGAACGGAGATTATGTTACAGCTAATATATATGATAAAGAAAGATTTATTACATTGGGTGGAGGTATTGGATTTGGATATAAGTATACTGCAAATGGAGGTTTTGTTTTTGAGACAACATTAGGCTATTCTTTTTGGACCCCCCCAGTTGATAGTTATTCTTCTGAGTACAATTTATATTACAACAGCCTTGCCGGTGCTGCTGAAACAGTTGGTTATTACGTAATTGGCCCAGGGTTCCCATTTGATTTTCAACTAAAGTTTGGATATAGTTTTTAATATTAAATAAGAAACCTTAGTTTCTATTTTCAAGAAAGCTTTTTCATTTTATAAAGTAAGGAATTGTTACTTTTAAAATTACACTACCATAATAAATAATTTTTAGCAAAAATTTTATTTTGTAAAATTTATATGCTTTAGATTAATATGATTAACTATGTTCGCCGCTTCTAAAAATTAAAATAATGAAATCATATTTTAAATTTACTCGCCCGGCAGAAGGAACAATAAAAAATGACATTTTATCTGGTATAACTGTTGCTCTTGCACTTGTTCCTGAAGCAGTTGCTTTCGCATTTGTTGCAGGTATTTCTCCGATTATTGGTTTATATGGAGCCTTTATTATGGGGTTAGTTACTGCAATCTTTGGAGGTAGACCAGGAATGATTTCTGGAGCAACAGGTGCTTTAGCAGTTGTAATGGTAAGTTTAGTAAAAGAAGGTAATACTATGGGGCCAGATGGTGCAATGATGGGGATTCAGTTTTTATTTGCCACTTTAATTCTTGCTGGCTTATTTCAAATTTTAGCTGGAGTAACAAAAATGGGTAAGTTTGTAAGAATGATACCAAAATCTGTAATGATGGGCTTTGTAAATGGTTTAGCAATTGTAATTTTTACCTCTCAACTTGGAATGTTTAAATCAGGTGAAAATTGGCTTGTAGGGACCGCAATGTATAGTATGTTAGCATTAGTAGGCTTAACAATGCTAATAATGTTTGTCTTACCTAAAATAACAAAAAAAATCCCTGAAGCTCTAGTCGCAATTATTACGGTTTCAATAATTGTTATATTTGGAGACATAGAGACTCAGACTGTCAAATCATTTATTGTTTCACTTGGAGGCGATGGGATTAAAGCAGGATTACCTACATTTAATTTTCCTATAATAGCGTTAAATTTTAAAACACTCATTTTCATTACTCCTTATGCACTTATTTTAGCAGCCATTGGATTAATAGAATCACTAATGACATTGAACCTAATTGATGAGCTTACAGAAACAAGAGGTAATGGCAATAAAGAGTGTATAGCACAGGGATCAGCAAATATTTTAAATGGTTTCTTTGGGGGTATGGGAGGATGTGCAATGATTGGACAGTCAATTATTAATATAAAATCAGGAGGACGGGGTAGATTATCTGGAATAACAGCTGCCATAGCTTTATTGGTATTTATTTTATTTGCTTCAAACTACATTGAAATGATACCTATAGCAGCGCTAGTTGGAGTTATGTTTATGGTAGTTATTGGAACATTTGCATGGAATACTTTTAAGATCTTAAATAAAGTTCCTCTTGCTGATATCTTAGTTATAATACTTGTAACAGTACTTACTGTAATTTTTGATCTAGCCATTGCAGTATTTGCTGGTGTTATTGTATCAGCATTAGTATTCGCATGGGAAAACTCATTGCTTATTAGAGCAAGAAAAAATATTGACAAACATGGTATTAAGCATTATGAAATCTATGGCCCACTTTTTTTTGGATCTATAGAATTATTTAATTCAAAGTTTGATGTAAAGGAAGATCCGAAAGAAGTAGTTATTGATTTTGCTGAATCAAGAGTTGCAGATCAATCAGCAATAGACACGCTTAATAAACTTGCTGAACGATATCAAAAAAGAGGTAAAATGATACACCTACGACATCTCTCTGCTGATTGTGTTAAACTAATTAAAAGAGCAGAAAAGATTTGTGATGTTAATGTTTTGGAAGACCCTGATTACTTTGTTGCAATAGACAATTACAGACAAGCCATAGATAAGATAAAATAAAAGATCATTTTATTCATTTAGTTAACATTAATTAAATTAATTTGATTTTTTAAAGAAGATATTAATTTTTGTATAATTATTTATTAAAAATATTATACAATATAAAAATTCTGTTTATTTTTGCACTATAATTTAAAAATATCAAAATGAAAAAAATTACAACATCAATAGCATATTCATTAATTGCTGTATTACTATTTTCTTGTGGATCAGACAAGAAAGAAACTGAATCTAATGTAGAAATAGAACCCCAAATAGTTGAAGCTTCAGAAGTAACAAAAAATTGGGAAGAATTTACTGTCAAAGCATTAGGAAATACAATGCCTGAAATGAAATATGATTTAACTAATATTTCTGTTAAGGAAGGAAGCTGGGTAAGAATTAAGCTTGTTAACGATGGGATTGACCCTTCAATGCTACATAATATTGTATTTGTTAATTATGGCAAGAGAAAGGCCGTGGCTGCAGAATGTGTGACAGCTGGACCTAACAAGCAGTTTATCTCAAATAGTTCAGATATTATAGCAGCATCTGATTTAGCAGACCCAGGACAAACAGTTATATTAGAATTTAAAGCGCCAAGCAAAGGAAACTATGAATTTATGTGTACATATCCCGGCCATAGTGGAATTATGAGAGGTTACTTCTTTGTAAAATAAAAACCAAGTATATGTTACTTGCTCTTATACTGAAAATTATTTATAACAAACTTAACTGAATCAATTGTAATTAAAGTCATTTCTTTAATTACAATTGTATCTCCATTAAAATGATTAGTTGGCCCCATACCGCTTGGAGGCATACTCATTGTAGTTATTTCTGAGTTAGCTACACAATAAAGTCCCAAGTTATTTGAATAAAAATTTAAAGCCCCCTCTTGTGTGTTATCTAGAGTAAAATCCATATTTTTATAATCAAACCTTATAATTGAACCTTTAACCACATCTGCAACTATCATATTGCTCACACCTACATTTGTTCCGCTTTCAGATGTCAATTCAGTGTTTTTAGTAGTCAGACTAAATCCTACTAACTGTTTTTCAATTATATCGTTAACATTTACGCTATCTTGATTACTCTTATTTTCGTCACAAGAAAAAAAAAGTGGGAGACATATAAATATATAAAGAATCTTTTTCATAATAATTAGTGTTTTTGATTTTCAAAGATAAAAAATTAAAGTTGGGCTACATGAAATAAAGTATTATGTTAAATAAATTTTGTATATTTAAAAAAAAAGAAATGAAAAAAATAAATACATTATTAGTAGCTATAATGTTTAGCTTTAGTCTTATAGGGCAAGTTGAATATGAACAAGGAATTTTTCTTATGGAAATGGGAAGTAATGGTTTCAAATCACAAAATATTAACTCATGGGAAGGGTTAGGGGGTTATATTAATAACTCTGGAGCACTTGTAGACGCAGAATTTAGTGATGTTTATGATAAATACGCTCAAAGTGAATTTCAATTAGAATTTGGTGGTGCTTATTTCGTTATTGACGGATTAGCAGTAGGGTTGGGGTTAAACTATCAATCTAAATCAACTACAGTTGAATATGCAAGTGACCCCTTAGCAATGGGCTTTATTGATTATGATGATAGTGAAAGTGAACTAGTTATCAGCCCGGGAATAAGATATTACTTTGGTGAGTCTGGAGTATGGACACAACTATCATACGCTTTAGCAACAATAAACTTAGATGATAGTGCTGGGAGCTATGACGACACAGAATTTCCAAAAAGAAATGCTATAAATATTTCGGCTGGTTATGCAATTTCGTTAAATGATTATGTGTCATTAAATCCAACATTAGGTTACAATTTAACTACTCAAACTACTAAAGATGGAGGAACAGATTCTTTAGGAAATACAGTTGATGAAGTTATAAAGTCGGGTACTTTCAGTTTAGGTGCTACTCTTACTGTTCATTTATCTAGCTATTAAGCAATTTTTGGAGAAAAAGATAATAGCCATTACATATTTAAATAAAAATCTTGACATAGGTCAATATATTTATTAGTGTATATATGGCGTGATTCTTCAATTACTAAAGAATCAGAGTCTAAGGAAGATTTTTCAAATGAAAACTCTAAAAGAACTCGCTTGACATCCGAATTTTTTTGTCCCTTAACTTGACAAATTCTAATTAAAAACAATTTGTTTGCGTTAGCAGTTTTACAAAAAGTAATCTCAGATATTTTTGGCAATATTACGGCAAATATCCCTTTACTAGAAAGTAAATTTACAGTAGATTTAATTAAATCCTGAAAAGACAATAAGTTAGTATGTCTAGCAATCGCTCTTTTACTTTTAGAATAGTTAGCCGGAAAATAAGGAGGGTTAGAAACAATAAAATCAAACTTT
>JABICI010000036.1 GCA_018652335.1 Flavobacteriales bacterium | reverse complement strand
TCTTTGTTAATCTTGAGTTGAATTGAGCCCATGTTTTTATATCCTAATCTAGAGTAGAATTCCATAGCTTTTGGGTTACCCGAATACGTATCTAGTCTAATTGAATTGAGTTTATTATTAATTACAAGCCTTTCAGTAAATAACATAAGTTTCTTTCCAATTTTTTTGTTCCAGTATTCTTTCTTAACTGCTAGACGATGAACAACTAAAAAAGAATTTGATTTATCATACCATTTTATAGATAAGTAGGTTTTATCTTGATTTTTATCAATGTTAATACCTGCTATTATTTCTTTGTTTATCTCAACAACAAAATAAGTAGAGCATTTAATATCCTTTAGTAAAATTTGTTTATTTGGATAAGTACTATCCCATTGATCAATACCTTCATCAATCATTCCACTGACACAAGAATTATACATGTGCATAATATTGTCAATATCTTCTAAAGTAGCTTTTCTAATTTTCATTGAACTAATAAATTACAGCCTCTAACATCTGCATTATCAAATCTACCAAGAACTTCAAATGTGCCATCATGTTGAGTTTTACCTAAATCTTGAGTTGCTATAAATGGGCATGAGTTAATATTTGCTAAATCAATTATATTAACTCCACCTGTTTTATTATCGCCAATAATAGACAGGGGGTCGTTAGTATCTCTAATTAGAATCTTTTTCCATGCCGGGGATTTAAAGTTCCCATTAGCTAATGAATAACTTTGAGATAAAAGCTCTGTCATTCCATACTCAGAATGTATATTATTTAATGAAAAAGCAGACTTAAGTTGGTCGTGGAGTTCATCTTTAATTATTTCTTTACTAGAACCTTTAGCACCTCCAGTTTCCATAATTATTGTACTTTTTAAATTCATTGGAAAGTTATCTGCAAGATTTAATAATGCATAGCTAACTCCAAATAAAATTGTTTTTTGTTGTTTCTTTTCAAGATATTTTAGTGTCTCAGATAATTTATGATAATCATTAAGATAAAAACCACTTTTAGAATGTGTACTTTTTGAAATTAAATCATCTACCATATAAATAAGAGAAGAGCCTTCTCTTTCTCTATAATTGGGGAGTAATGATAATATGCAATATTGATCGATATTGCCGTAAAATTGCTCAAAAGATTTTAAATAAGATTCTTTATAAATGCTTATATCTGCCACTAGATGTTTGCTTTGTTCTCCTGAAGTCCCACTGCTTAAAAATACTTTTTCAACAGCTTTACCCTTGCAGATAATTTGATTAGATTTAAAAAAAGAAATAGGTAAAAATGGAATTTCTGATATAACTTTAGGTTCATTACCCTTTAAAATTAATGCTGCATATGCTGCATATATAGGATTATTATCTATCTGATAATCAAAAACTTTAAATACAATTTCTTCAAATTGTTTCTCTGTTGTAATATTAAATATTTGATTAATCATATTTAAATTATCCTCCTTATAATTAGATAGGCTATAATGCCAGTAATTAATGCATAAAGACCTTTTAGCCATCCTATTTCATCAGACAATATATCAGATTCTTGAAGCCAAGATAGTATAGCAAACATATTTCCAAAAGCTGAAATAATTAGCCAAATTTCTTTTTTAAAATTAATTTTCATAATGATAGCATTTAGATAATCAAAAATAATTTTTTTTGATATATGTCAAGAGGTTAAGATGTTATTAAATTAAAACAAAAAAGGCGATACAATTTTGTATCGCCTTTTTTAGCTAGTGTATTTTTTTAGAATTTATATTCTAGACTAAGAAATAGAGTTTCTTCAACTTCAGAGCCTTCTTCTTCATCTTCCCAAGATTGCATATTTAAAGCAACGGTAACTCCTTTAGCCATTTTTCTTTCTATTCCATAGATTGTATATGTTCCAGCACGAGCTGTTTCAGTAGCATCATCATATCTTGCAAATAATGTATAATCGTTAGAAATTTTGTAAGAACCATAAATAGACATTAATTCTTCTTCGATATCTTTTACGTTAGCAACATTATTCATCATGTTTGTTTCAGCTCCTAATGTTATATTATTACTTGAATATGCTAAAGCAGCAGTTGTGATAGTTTGATTTTCACTCATTTCATCATAAGATGATCTGGGAGATACATCTTGACTAACTCTTACAGATAAATTATCCATCACTTTATAAGTCAAACCAATAGTACCACGAAATAAACCATTTGAAGATTGAGTGTTTTTATATCCTTCACCATTTAATATTTGAACATCTATTATAATTTGATCATTTAATTTGTAGTCAGCAGTTACACCTGCATCCGCTGAATTCGCCCATTTGTATTTGTCAAGTGCAGATTTTTGAATATATCTTCTTCCCCATGTGCTTTCCATAAACTTGAAGTTTTTTGCACCAACCATACCAAAATTAAGAGTTAAATTGTCAGAAGCTTTCCATTTTAATGCTGCTATTTTTAAAAATGCTGTATATGAGCTTCCTGAACTATTATTGCCCACATCAAATGTAATTTTTGTTGAGAATTTATCATCAATCTTGTAAGAGTATCCTAAGTAAGATCGTTTGATTTCAAAAGCTTTAAATGCATCTGAACCATCTTCAGAAGACATATCATAATTAAAGTTAGAGAAAATCTTTACAGATGGAGAACCATTTTGAGCACTCACAAAAGAAAATGTAAATACTGTCAATAATAGTAAAATTGTTTTTTTCATTTTTTTCATTTTAAGTTATTTTTGGCAAATTTAATATGAACACTTTTAAGTAATGTAAATTTAGTGTTAATAAATTGTTGTAGTACTATTAAAATCCAATTTTGGAGAAAAACTTAACTATTCCAGCTGCAAATTCTTGTGGTATAGTTTCAACCATTGAAGATACTGTTAATTGATCATTAACTCCTATTGCAATTGCAATAGAAATAACTAAACCTATCAGTGCATAACTCATGTCTTTAAATCCAAGTTTAACTGCATTCCAAACACTTTTATCACCAGTTTTCATTATTGCCATACCTAATTCTCTTCCTGCTAACAATCCAATAAACACCCATGTTGTACTCATTGGTACTTTTGAATGTAGCTTAAAGTAAAATAAGATAACACAGTAAATTAGATCAATTAATGTAGCAAATCTAACATCAGTTACTACAGATTTTTCTGTAACAATTTTTTGTATTCTACCTCCTTTATAATAAAGTAAAAGTCCAAGGCCAATTACAACAATTGTTGTAAATCCGATAAACTCCCCAGTATTTAAGCTTCTTGGTAAGTAAACAGCAATATTTGCTGCATCTTGCATTAGCCAGACAGACCAAAGTGTTCCAGATGTAATCCATTGTGCTATTGTCCAGCCAAATTTAGCTTTTCCAGTGAAATACTTTTTAGCTGCTTTTGCAACAATCAAAAAGAAAATTAATCCCATTAAGAATGAAAGAATATACCCACTCATACTTTTAGCTAGCACTCCACCAACAGCTGCTGGTGTAGCCGCAAATGAAGTTAAAAGAATAAAGGTTGTAGAAACGGGCATTCTTAATCTAGTTAGAATAAGTAGAAATATTGGAGCAGCTATCTGAAGAAAATGAAATTCTGTTGGCGCTATTTCAAAGCCTTTTGATGTTAATCTTCCATGACTTACATCACCTCCAAAGTTAATCCAGCTGTAGAACATTGTGAAAAAGAAAATTCCTCCAATGAAAATCCACAAAACCCACCATTTTTTATCTTGGTTAGAAGCAATAAATGTACCTATAGTCTGAATACTATCATTGGCAATTGCTGCATATGCAGCAAATAAAAAGCCAGCCCACATCGCATATTGTGGGTAGGGAGTGATAAACATTACTGCTATAAATGAAACACAGATAAAAGTTAAAAATGAGTGTTCGCTTTTAGGTAGCCATACGACTTCAGGATAACCAAATGCTCTAAAGATTTTTTTCATTAATAGTAAGAAATAAAAAGTGAATTATAATGCTATAAAGAAAACAGTAATCATTATAGCAAGGTATATTATTGAAGATGCATCTATTGTTTTAATTGTATTTTCCATTTTGAGTTTTAATTAATTTTATGCAAATTTAAGAATGAGTTGCAAGACATCTATTAATTATATGTTATTCTAATGTTATGTAATTGTTAAGTTTTACTAAATATTGAATTTCAAAACTCTTTAAATTGAATACAAATATATAACGTTTAAATATTACTTGATAATATGTACATTAATGAATTGTTAAATTTATAGTTTAATGTGTTTTCACTTTACTATTTCTTACTTTTGCTAAAAATAACATTATGAAAATATTAATCGTAGATGATGAAAAAGATATTCTTGAATTTCTTTCTTACAACTTGGAAAAAGAAGGTTACCAAGTGTCTACAGCATTAAATGGTGTACTTGCTTTAGGTTTAGCAAAAAAGATAAAGCCCGATTTGATTATTTTAGATGTTATGATGCCTGAAATGGATGGTGTTTCTACTTGTTCGGAACTTAGAAAAATGCCTGAAACTCAAAACTCACTGATATTATTTTTAACTGCCAGATCTGAAGAATATTCAGAATTAGCAGGCTTTAATGCTGGTGCAGATGATTATGTCACCAAGCCTATAAAACCTAAATTATTAATTAGCAGAATTAAAGCACTTCTTAAAAGAAACAAAAGCATTGAGAGTAGTTCAAGTATTAAAATAGAAGATATTGAAATTGATAAAGAAAAACATGTCTTGATGTATAGAGGTGAAGAAATTCATTTAGCGAGAAAAGAGTTTAATTTGTTATATTATTTAATGACAGTACCTGGCAAGGTTTTTACTAGAGAAGAGATTATTTCAGAAGTATGGAATGATGCATACGTTGGAGACAGAACAATTGATGTACATGTTAGAAAGATTAGAGAAAAAACAGGTAGTAATTATATAAAAACTATTAAGGGGGTCGGTTATAAATTTGATATCTAAATGAAGATTAATACTCCAATACGAATTGCAATATTCTTAAGTGTTGTTATTTTTTCACTTGCTGGATTTACTTATTACTTTGCAAATAATAGTCAAAATCTTTTTATTGCATTATTAATTTTCTTTCTTGCTACAATTGCTTTGATTTATTTTGTTGTTAAACAGTTTTTTCATGAAAAAATTAAAGTAATTTATAAAAGTATTTATAAGTTTAAGGGTACGTCTAGTATTAGAGATTTAGATATTGATAATGTGGAGAGAGAAGCTGAGCAGTGGGCAGATGCTAAAGAAGAAGAACTTAATGCTTACAAGAGAGATGAAAATTACAGACGAGAATTTATTGGCAATGTATCACATGAACTCAAAACACCTATTTTTAATATCCAGGGTTATATACAGACTTTGTTAGATGGAGGATTAAAAGATGATAATATAAATTTGAAATACCTTGAAAGAACAAATAAAAGTGTTGACAGAATGATAAATATTGTTGAGGACTTGGAGGTAATTTCAAGATTAGAAACAGATGAATATCAGCTAGATCTTCAAGCATTTAATATTTTTGAACTCGCAAGCGAAGTTATTGATGCATTTGAGATGAAGGCTAGCCAAATGAATATAACACTTGAGCTAATAAATGAATCACAGACCGAGCTTGTAATTGGAGATAAAGATAAAATTCAGCAAGTACTTATGAATCTTGTAAGTAATTCTATCAAGTATGGTAAAGATGGAGGAAAAACCAGAGTTAGATTTTTCGATATGGAGGCAAACATGTTAATTGAAATAGCAGATGATGGCATTGGTATAGCTGAAGATTCATTAGACAGACTTTTTGAAAGATTTTATAGAGTTGATAAAAATCGATCTCGAGATATTGGAGGAACTGGCCTTGGATTAGCTATAGTAAAACATATTTTAGAGAATCATAATCAAAATATTAATGTGAGAAGTACTGTGGGTGTCGGTTCAACATTTTCATTTTTCTTAAATAAAGCAGATTAGTGATATGATTTTAGTTAAATATTCTGAAGAGTTCTTTCCAATCTACTAGATCTTCTTTTTCTAATGTGAATCCACTATATGCCTTACAATTTGCAATTCCTTTTTCAAAATCAAATTTTTCTTGATTTTGATAATAACATATATTTTTAGATTCTAATTTTTCAGCAAGGTATTCTTGTTCTGTTTGTCCAGGAGTTGGAATTAAAAATGCTTTACTACCAAGTTTTTTTAGATCCATTATTGTTGAGTATCCTGATCTACAAATTATAAGTTTTGATTGAAGAATAGCTTGATTAAGTTCATTAGCATCTAAATGTGATTTAATTGTGAGGTTACCTGATTTTTTATTTATATTTTGCTCAGGTTTACCTAACAAAATTAAAGATTTTTCATTACGTTTTCGTAAAGCCTTTGTGAGGCCATTTTCTAATATGGTTCTTTGTGGTTCAGGTCCAGAAACTATTGCAAGAAAATCGTATTTTTTCTCTGTTTTAGAATAGGAAAATCTAGAGTGGTTACCAATGTAAGTTGAATTCTTAGGTAGATCATTTGGTTTAGATAAACTACCAGCTAAGTTATTTTTTTCGTGATCAAATATCCAGCAAGCATCAAATTTAGATATGAATGAGTAATTAAAATCACGAATTTTCTTTTTAAGATAGGGTGTTATTATTTCTAATTGGTGAGTAATAAAAATGCAGGGTATTTTACTTGAAAACAATCCAAAACGATTATCAGAAATCACTCCGTCAATATTATAATTATTAATTATTTCATCTAGTTCTTTGGTTTCTGCTTTTATATTCCACAACAACTTCGGGATTTGTATTAACATGTTAAATTGCATCGAAAAATATTTTGAGTACTTAATACTGTAGCCTTTAAATCGTATCATTTCCTCTTTTGGAAACTCTTTGCTTAGCAAGTGAAGAGGTCTGTTGTCAGCTGCAAGTACGACTTCATAGCCATTCTTCTTAAGTGCTTTAATTATTGGAATACATCGCGTAGCATGTCCAATTCCCCAATCAAGAGGGGCGACTAAGATTCTTTTTTTTGTTTTCACATGCCGAAAATAGTTAAAACAAATTATTTTTGCACAAAAAAATAGTCTTGGCTAAAAATAAGTTAAAGAAATTTTCTCAGATGGCATCATTTACTCATGTTGAACAGCCTGAGCTAGAACTTTTGCGCAAAGGGTATCATCTCAAGGGCAATTGGAAGAAAAAGTTCTTCAAAAACAATAATCCTTTAATTATTGAATTAGGGTGTGGGATGGGAGAGTATAGTGTTGGTTTAGCTGAAAAATTTCCTAAAAAGAATTTTTTAGGTATTGATATCAAGGGAGCTAGAATGTGGCAAGGAGCCAAAGTTGCAATAGATAAGAAGCTTAACAATGTCGGCTTTCTAAGAATTAGAATTGATTGGATTGAAGAATGTTTTGATAAAAATGAAATTGATGAAATTTGGATTACATTTCCTGATCCGCAACTTAAGAAGAGACGGGGAACTAAAAGATTGACTCATCCAGTTTTTCTAAGAAGATATAAGAATATTTTAGCAAATAATGCTCCAATCCATTTGAAAACTGACAGTCAATTTTTACATGGTTTTACACTAGGGGTTATTTCAGG
>JABICI010000037.1 GCA_018652335.1 Flavobacteriales bacterium | reverse complement strand
TGAGGATATTGAAGGAGATAAAGAAAAGCTGTTGTCTTATATGTCGGATTATGATTCAGAAGATATTGATATTATAAGTTATAATAGTTGGTTAGGAGATAATATGTAAATAAAAACCCACTCATTGAGTGGGTTTTTATTTGGTGGGCTTCTCGGTCCTAATTTCGAACTTTTTTAGAAAATTATTTAGTATAAGGTTCTAATCCTGCTACTATAGATTTCTATTTGTTACTTATTATACTTAGCAAAACACTTCATTTTTATTTTCTGGATGTTAATTTAATCCAGTCAAAATATATTCGTAAATACTGTTGTTTTTTTGTTCAATAGGATTTAGAATACTTTTGGTAATATACTTTGGTTTAGTAATCATTTCACGTTGAATCATTTCTCTAATGGTATCGTAAAAATCTATGGACGTTTTTCCAACCAACAATGGAGAAAGGTCAGTATCAGATTTCCACAATTTTAAAACTTTCTCGAACCCACTTAAATACAAATAGTCTTTAGTGAACCCGCCACCTCTGAATACACGAGTTACAATAGTATAAGCATCATCTGCGGAAACATCTTGATGTCCTACTAAGAAATTAAAGCAATCCGAAAAATTAGCTCCGCTACACATCATGTCTACGATAACAACTCTTAGCGCCAACTTTTTTAAGCGTTTTAGCGTTATATTGCCGCTTAAGTACTCCGAAAGAATAGCTAACCCTTCTTGGGTTTCTGTATTTACTGGTAGTCCTAAATTAAACAGTTTTAAATTTTGTTCTATTGAGTTTTGAGTGGTTACCATGTGAACTCCAATTTCATGTTCAATAAGCGCATTCACATCTTTTTGAGTAAATCTGGCATTAGGGCTAATAAGAATGGTTTTTTTAGAGTTTAAGACCATTACTTGAGAAATAACTCTCTTGCTTAATTCGATTTTACTTTTAATCCCATAATTATCTAAGCCTTCTTTAAAACAAGTTATCACTTGCTCTTGAGATAGAAACGGAACCCTTTTTGGTTCTGATGGAATGGCTGGTAAGTGTAGTATGTAATTAGCATTGTCAAGATCTTTTGCACTGGGTCGTCCAAAATAACCGAGTGAATTATACAAGAATTTTTTAGTTCCAAGAGAGGATAATAAATCAATCTTATCAAAGTAACTATTTACCACAGATTCATAAAGCAGTCTAATAGAAACATCAGAGATATCTTGAATACGCAAAGAACTAAGCTGCTGTTTTAGTTCAAATGAATTTATTTTTATAGGTGCATATTTAAATTCAGGAAGCACTGTAAATTTATTTCTAATAAATTGTTTTTTCTGGGAGTACGTGTTAACTGGGTTAACAGATGCTAACAACTCAAAATTCCTTAAAAGTTTAAATAACTTTTTGTCTACTGACTCAATTGCAAGGTCCATTTTTTTATCTAATAGTTGAGAGCTATTTTTAGATTTCCAATTGGTATTATTTTCACTAAAAAACTGAGCATTGTTTAATATAGCATTTTTTAATTTTTGCTGTAATTCTCTTATTATTTTAGGATAGTCTTCTCCAGTCAATTCATTGCAATAGACTTTTTTTACTTCAGTAGCTAGCACAAGTGTATTCTTAAAATTCTTGGTGATAAATTCTAGATTATAACCCCTGCCTTTAAATACATCATTAATTTTTGTTTTATTGTTGATTCCATCTAACTTAATCGACTTAAGCTCTTCTATCCAATTATCTACAAAAACGTTATATTTTTTCTGATTTATTCCCTCAGTTCCAACGTTAAACAAAGGCACGTCTCTTTCCCACCTCTGGTAATTATAAGAATGCAAATCGTACACCACGCATGAGCCGTATAGCTCTTCTAATTTTGAAACAATGGCATATACCACTTTGTAAAAATTAAAATGCTTTTGTTTACTCGTTTGTTTTTCAGTTGGAGTCAATGGTCGATTCCAAACTTTATTTCCCCAAGCTTCTTCATAAATACAGTCTTCTGGTCTTCGATTTAAATCATATTCAAATCTAGAATCTAAGCCAGAAATTGTGATTGGCATTGCACTTATAAATACACCGGTATGAGGGTCTTCTTCGAACCATCTTTGAAATTCATCTAAAGTGATTTTCTTCTTAAGCTGCTCACGAAAATTACTTCCATCATGAATGGCAGTGCAGCAATAGGGCACATATTTAGTTATTTTAATTCTAAACGAATTATCAAAAGCAGTAGCGTCAAAAGTTTCTTGTCTTTCAATCCGTTT
>JABICI010000046.1 GCA_018652335.1 Flavobacteriales bacterium | reverse complement strand
GGGAAAATTATTGCATTTAGCGCTATCTCAAATACATTATTCAAATCAAAAAAATGAAGTAATAGATATGATGTATAGGTCAGGAGTATGTGTGGAAGATGATTATGAGAAATTAAAGGTAACTATCACTAAACTATTTGCACATAAAGAAGTAAAGCCATTATTTGATGATGAATGGGATATCAAGACTGAAAAAGAAATATTAACTAAAGAAGGCAGGACTTATATTCCTGATAGATTAATGTTTTCAAAGAAATCCAATGAAATTGTTATAGTTGATTATAAAACAGCAATAGATAAGGAAAAGTTTAGGCTTAAACATGAGACTCAAATTAATGAATATGCTGATGTATTAAAAATGATGGGTAAAACAAATATTCGAAAAGTATTAATTTATACTTCGGATCCAATACTTGTTATATGATTATAAAACCATTCTTAGAGAAAATAGCAGAAAGATTATTGAATAAATACCCTCAAAGTATGGAGGATATAGCTGTTGTTCTTCCCTCAAAAAGAGCTGTGGTTTTTTTAAAATACTATTTATCAAAAATAATTAATAAACCTATATTCCTGCCAGAGTTTTATTCTATAGAAGAATTTATTGAAAAAATTTCTGGTTTAAAAGTTTTAGATAATATCTCTTTACAATTTAGACTTTATAATTCTTATAAGAAATACCCTCCAAAGAATGCCGATTCATTTAATGATTTTATAAAATGGAGTAATGTCCTGCTTCATGACTTTAATGAAATAGATAGAAATCTTGTTGATGCTGAATCAATATATTTTAATTTAAAAAATGTAAAAGATTTAGAAAATTGGAGTGTAGATGATTGGAGTCTTTCAAATCAAAGATTAAGCGAGATGCAATCAGATTATGTTAGTTTTTATGAGGGCATGCTATTATGGTATAAAGATTTCTATTTATCATTATCTCATGAAAATCTTGCATATCAGGGAATGGCTTATAAACAAGCCGCAGATAAAATTAGTACAATAACTATTGAATGGGAAAAAGTATGGTTTGTTGGACTAAATGCCCTTACTAAATCTGAGTATCAGATTCTTGATGTATTAAAAGATAAGAACATTGCACGTGTTTTTTGGGATGCTGATAAGTTTTATTTTGATAATCAAATGCATGAAGCTGGTGGGTTTTTGAGAAAACAAAGTAAGAGGTGGTCAGAAATTGATTTTGAAGGGGTAGGGGATTACTTTAGCGCCTCAAAAGCATCATTTAATGTTATTGCATGTCCTAAAAATATATCTCAGGCACAAGTTGCTTCTGAAATTGTAAAAGGATATGATAGTTCTGATTTAGAGGACAGTAATACCGCAATTATTTTATCTGATGAATCGTTGCTCTCACCTGTCTTACATAATTTACCATCAGCTATAAAAAAGTTGAATGTAACTATGGGGATTCCATTAAAGAATTCAGCTTTATACTCATTCATTGATATTATCTTTAAAATGCAAATCAATGTTAGTAGGTATAAGAAGCGATCTGTTCATTATAAAGATGTAATTAGTGTAATTGAGCATTCTTATTTTTCAAAAATTGTTGACTACAATAATATTGTTGCTTTTAAGAATTTTATTATTAAAGAAAATATAGTATTTATTGAACATGATCAGATTATCTCATTATTTAAGCATAATGCATTTGTAAGTGAAATATTCTCAATCTGGCATAACTCAAATCAATCAATAATTGCATTAGTTGCCATCATTGAACAGTTAAGATTCCCTCTTCTAGGTAAAAAGGGTACCATTGAATCTGAAGTTTTATCTACACTATATAAAAGCTTGATTATTTTACAAAATTTAGTTGCTGAAAATAAGTTTGATATAGAGTTAAAGACAATGCATATCATTCTGCGGCAATTAATTTCTAAAGAAATGATACCATTCAAAGGGGAACCTTTAGAAGGTGTTCAGTTAATGGGGATTTTAGAGAGCAGGACATTGGATTTTAAAAATGTTGTATTGCTTAGTGTAAATGAGGGAATCCTTCCAAAAGGAAAATCAGTAAATTCATTTATACCTTATGATTTAAAAAGATATTTTGATCTTCCTACTCACTCTGAAAGTGATGCGGTTTTTGCCTATCATTTTTATCGACTTTTACAAAGAGCAAGAAATGTTACTTTGATCTATAATTCTGAGACGGACGACTTTGGAAGTGGAGAGAGAAGCAGGTTTATAACACAATTGCTATCAGAGTATAAAGGAGGTGTAAAGGAGTTTGTTTATAAAGGAGCAGAGATTAAGGGTATAGCTGATTCAGAGATATGTATTGAGAATAATGATCTCGAGAAAGAAATAAATAATTGGGCATCTAATGGGGTATCTCCATCAGCAATAAATAAGTATAATAATTGTAGCTTATCATTTTACTATCACTACTTAGCTAATATTCGTACAGATGATGTTGTGGATGAATTTATAGACTCTGCTACAACAGGTACAGTTATACACAGAGTATTAGATAGGTTCTATCCTTTAGGAATTCTGACGGATAAAATTATTAAAAACATAACTCCTCAAATTCTTGATGATATTGAAGGAGAATTTGCATCTGAACTATCTCATCAAGCAGTAAAAGAAGGTAAAAATTATCTTAATATACAAATAGCTAAGAAATTAACGGCTGATTTTTTAGAGCTTGAGAGAAAGCTAATAAAAAAGGTAAGTGCTGAAAATAAATCAGTGAAAGTTATTGGTAAAGAAGTTGAGTTATGTTATAGTATTTCTGTTGATGACACCGATTTTAAATTGATTGGCCATGTAGATAGAATAGATCTTGAAGGTGAAGTTTTAAGGATAATTGATTATAAAACAGGAAAAGTAACTGATAAAGATTTAACTTTTACAGAATATGATGAAATTATTGATAATGTAGATAAATCAAAGGCTTTTCAATTGCTGATGTATGCTTTTTTATATTTAAAGAACAATCAGCAATTTGCAGATTTAGATGTAATAGCTGGTAATTATTCGTTTAAAAATTTAAAGACCGGATTATTAAAGGTAAGTAAGAAGATAGGTAAAAGTAATATTGAGACTGTAAGAATTAATAATAATGTGTTAGATGAAATACAACAACAGATTATAGTTGTACTGACAAAGATTAAGAATAATCCGTTTACCCAAACTACAGAGTTAAAAAATTGTGAATGGTGTGATTACAAGTCAATTTGTAAACGATAATCATTAATTTTGCGTATGTAATTAATAATATGAGACGTCTAATCTTTTTTTTTACCTTTTGTCTATTTCAGATCACTCTTTTTGCAAATGAGAGTATATTTACTTTTACATCTTCTGATTATGCTATTACTAATAACATTGAGAATTCTAGAGTATTAAAAATAAAGCGGAACTTATTAGATAAATTATTTAATTCTGGATTACACAAATTTGCATTAGAAGTCCCATTGATTGATGGAAGATACATTAATGTTGATTTACAACAATTTAATGTTATTTCTGATAATCATAGACTAATGATTGAGACTGAAAAGGGTAAAATAATTGAGGATTTTAATTCGGATTTTAATTCATATTATATACTTTATAATGGAAAATCAATTGGAACATTTTTAATCTTTGAAAATTCTATTATTATTACTTATCTGCTAAATGGGAGGCAATTTGAAATTAATAAAATTGATAATCAATACTTTCTTTTTGATGTTAATGATTGTGTAGTTCAAAATACTTTTAGTTGTCAGGTTGAAGAGAAAATTAATCAATTAAATATTAATAATAATCGATCAAATTCTAATGTTTTAACTCCTAAATGTTTAGAGTTGGCAGTTGAGGTAGATTACTATACAAGAAATACTTTTAATTCTAATGTCGCTACAACTTCCTGGGCTCATGCAATTGTTGCAGGTGTTAGTCAGGTTTATGCCAGTGAAGTTAATTTAAATGTATCAATATCCTCAACAATTGTATGGCAGGTTACAGATCCATATGCTTCATACGTTAATGATGCAAGTAATATGTTATCTGCACTAAAGAATCATTGGATATCCAATAATAGTTCTATTACTAGAGATTTGGTACACCTTTTAACTAAAAGGTCAAATACAGGCACTGGTGGTATTGCTTATCGAGATGTGTTATGTAATAATACATGGGGCTATGGATTTAGCTCTGACCTAAATAATTCTACAAATTTTAATTTTCCAAATCCTTCATATACTTGGAACTTGATGGTTTGTAGTCATGAAATAGGCCATAATATCGAGTCACATCATACTCATTGGTGCGGTTGGCCAGGAGGTCCAATTGATAATTGTGAGGATGTTGAAGGGAACTGTACTAATAACCCTACACCTCAAGTTGGTACTATTATGAGTTATTGTCATGTTGGAGGAAACGGTATTATTATTGACTTCCATCCCACTGTAGTCGCTAATGCGTTAATTACAGGAATAAATAGTTCAAGTTGTTTAACTGCATGTACATTTTATGGATGTACAGATCCTAGCGCAAATAATTATGATTTAAATGCAACTGTTGATGATGGAAGCTGTTTGTATTTTCCTGTTGTATCTGCAGTAGTTACAGATGTTAGCTGTTTTGGTTTTTCAGATGGAAGTATTGATTTATCTATTTCTGGTGGTGTTGCCCCCTTTACTTTTCTTTGGAATAATGGGGCAACTTCAGAAGATATTTCTGGTTTATTTGATGGTACTTATTCCGTTACTATTACTGATGCAATTGGTCAAACAGAAAATATCTCTCTTACGATATTATCACCACCAGAAATTATATATAGTTTTACAGCTTATCCTCCTTCGGCACCTGGATATAATGATGGATATATTTCATCTACAATAATTGGGGGTGTAGCTCCTTATTCATATAGTTGGTCAGGTCCTAATAATTATAACTCAACAGTATTGAATCCTCAGAATTTATTCTCTGGTCTATATACATGCAATGTTATTGATGCAAATAACTGTTACCAGTCATTCAGTGTTTTTGTTAATGAAGGTCAGCTCTCTACCATTCAGGTGTCAGATTCAATTAATGACGTTATGTGTTTTGGGGAAAGTAATGGATCTATATATTTAACTGCTTCAGGAGGTGCATCACCGTATTCTTTCAGTTGGAGTAACGGTGCTATTTTGCAAAACATTAATTTACTATCTGCTGGTTCATATAATGTTGTTGTAACTGACGCCTTTAATCAAACATTAAGTTTGACATATACTGTAAATGAACCAGCTCTATTAACAGCTTCTTATAATGTAACTAATGTGACTAGTGCAGGTGGAAATGATGGTGCAATTGATATTACACCAAATGGTGGTATTATTCCATATTCTTATTTTTGGTCAACTTTACCTACTCAAAATACACAAGATATTAATAACTTAACAGCTGGAATATATACTTTGTGGTTGGTTGATGCAAATAATTGCTTTGTAGCAATTGATATTGATGTTGTAGAAGACTTAACCTCTTCATTATGTGCGGGTTCTGCGATTACAGGTTTATCAGTTAGTGATATCATCCATGATAGAGCTACGTTCAACTTTGATAATATGAACACATATGATGCAACAGGT
>JABICI010000143.1 GCA_018652335.1 Flavobacteriales bacterium | reverse complement strand
ATAACGCCTGAGATTAACCATGTCCCTGATAATGCCCCAATAAGTAGTAGCATAATTATTGCTGGCACAACAGATTTTATACTATTGCTTATTCCTTCAATTATTTTTTGCCATTTACATCCGTATATTATCCCTACTATACTTGCTATTGTACCTGCAAATATTAACGCAATTTGATTAGGACCTCCAATAGCATTCTCAAATATAATTACATTAACAGAAAGTAAAATAATTAAAATTAAGATAGGTAGAAAAGCAATTATGTAAGGGATTTTTTGATTATCCATCATTATTATTTATAAAAAATATTGGTAAAGATAAAAATAGGTGATTAAAGAATACCGACATGTTGCATGCACTCTCTCATAGTTTCGTAAGTTCTTTCTATGTCGTCATCTAAACCAATCGAAATTCTAACCAGACTATCTGAAAGCCCCATAGTCTCTCTTTCTTCTTCAGGTATTTCTGATGATGTAGAAAGTCCAGGAGCTGAAAATAATGTTTTATAAAAGCCTAGGCTAACAGCTAAATAACCTAAGTTACGTTCTTGCATCTCTTCCATAAGCTCATTTGCTTTATCTTTTGTTAAAGCATCAATTACGAACATACCACCAAAGCCAAAATCTTCGTTCATACTTTTTTTCATTAAATTGTGCTGAGGATGATTTTCTAAGCCAGGATATACAACTCTTAAGCCATCTTTTTGAAATTTTATAGACAGATAAAGTGCATTATGAGAATGTTTTTTAATTCTTAAAGGAAGTGTTCTGATATTTTTTAAGATGCTCGCAGCTCTCATAGAATCCATCACAGGACCAAGAAGCATAGCACTTCCAGTATTCACATCTATCATCTCACTAATAAATTCTTCGTCAGAACAAACCACACCACCTACTGTATCAGAGGTCCCATTAATAAATTTAGTTAAGGAATGGATTGTTACATCAGCTCCCATTATTGACGGAGAAAATATTAATGGAGTAAAGGTGTTGTCAACTACAAATTTAATGCCTTTTTCTTTAGCTATTTTTGCAATTGATTTAATATCAGAAACTTCTAATAGGGGATTACTCATAGTCTCACAGTAGATAACTTTTGTTTTACTAGTTATCGCATTTTGAATTTCTGATAGCTTAGTTGTGTTAACAAAATTAGTCTTGATATTGAATTTTGGTAAATAGTTCTTCATAAAGGCATAGGTGCCTCCATAAATTGTTCTACTACTTATTATTTCATCTCCTGCACTACACAGTTGTAATAGGGTTGTAGTGATTGCTCCCATTCCCGAAGCGGAAAGTATTGCTCCTTTAGTATTTTCCATGTTTGCTAGAGCTTGACCAAGGTAAGATGTTGATGGGTTAGTATGTCTAGAGTATAAATAACAACCCTCTCTATTTCCTTCAAAGACATCACCCATTGTTTTGCCTGCCAAATAAGTGAATGTTGATGAATCTGCTATTGAAGGATTTACGCCACCAAATTCTCCGAAGAACTGAAGATCTTGTATATTATTAGCAGGATTGTTTTTTTTTGCCATCTTTCGTCAAATTTAATTTTCTTCTTCATTTTCATAATATCCATAACCGCTGGTTCCATATCCATATCCATATCCATATCCATATCCGTATCCGTATCCATATCCTGTTGCCGAGTGTTTAAAATCATTAATTATAAGTTGTATATTGATGATCTGATTTTGTTCATATAAGTTATTAATAACATTTAAAGCTTTTTTTGTTGAATAGCCATGTCGAACAACATATAAATTTACGTCAGCGTGCTTCATAATAATTGCTCCGTCTGTTACTAATCCGATAGGAGGGGTGTCAATTATAACATAATCATATTTCTTATTTAACTCCTTTATCAATTCCTCCATTCGTTTGCTGTCCAATAATTCTGCCGGATTTGGCGGAACAGGTCCTGAGCCAATAACATCAAGTAGTTCTACTTCTGTCTTTTCTATTATATCTGATAAAGTTGATTTATTTATTAAATAACTACTTAATCCTTTTGTTTCATCAATATCAAAATCTTTATGCAGTTTAGGTTTTCTAAGGTCAGCACCTATTAAAATTGTTTTGTATTTGGCGACTGCAAAAATTGAAGCTAAATTCATAGATGTAAATGTTTTACCCTCTCCGCCAATAGATGAAGTTATCGTTATAATTTTTTTAGTTTTATCAGCAGCAAGATATTGAATGTTAGTTCTAAGAGCTCTAAATGATTCTGCTATAATAGATTTTGGTGTATTAGCAACTACTAAGTTTGAAGCTTTAGAGCTGTGTCCAATAAGTCCTAAAATAGGAATCTTAGTTGCATTCTCTAAGTCAGCTTTACTTAATATTGTATCGCTAAAGAATTCTCTGATGGAAATAAAAAAGATAGGAATTAATAACCCAATCAAAATAGATATAAAATAAGTAAGAGATCTCCTTGGTTTAATTGGAATTTCACTATCTAATCTTGCACTGTCAATTACTTTGTGATCAGATTCAGTACCTGCTTTAGCAAGAGATGCTTCATATCTCTTTTGTTGTAAATAAACAGCTGTCAGTTCATTATATTCGTACTTTCTTTTTAAAATTAAGTAATTTTTTTCAGCTTCTGGTAGTTGATTAATCTTATTGTTAAAAGATTTTATTCTTGACTGTAAGTCATTTTCGTAGATTGAAGCTGAGGAAATTAAATTAGTAACATTTTCAACTATTATCTTTTTAGTATATTCTATTTGAGAAATCACAGATTTGAATGCAGGATTTTTATCAGTAGTCGTAAGTTGTAAATCTCCTTTTTTGGCATAAAGTTCGAGTAATTGACTAATTAACCCATTAAGTTCTGGATTGCTAATTCCCATTGACGTTGGAGAAACTATTGAGTTAGCATTTTCATCATCTTTGATATATTTTAACAGAGATTTGTAATATTTTATATTTACAGACTGTTCAGAGAGTGAGTTATCTAATTTTTGTTTTTGAAAATATGTTCCAAATTCTTTATCAACAATCTCTAGATTTGGGTTTTGAGTCCTAAAATTTTGTAATTGATTCTCAATATTAGTTAATGAGTCTTGAATAACAGACAGTTGCTCATCAATAAACTTAATAGTATTTATGGCCATAATATTCTTTTCATTTAAACCATCTTTTAAATAAATTTCAGTTAGTTTGTTAAGAATATTTATGTTTTTTCTAGGATTTTTATCTTTGATGTTTAGTTTTAGTATTGATGTCTCTTTATTTATTGGGTTTATTAAAATTTTTGAAATTAGTGAACGAGCTAGTTTACTTTCTTGATGTAATTCAAAAGAATAACTATTTTTATTTGCAAGTAATTGTACTAAATCAAAAGATTTACTCTTGGATATCTTTATCGCAAAATAGTCTGTTATAATTTTTTTGTTAAAATTAAATGTATCACTTATGTCAACATCAGTGATTAATGTTTTGTCTAATTTCTTGTTCTCAATATTGTATGGAAAAACACCATTAGATGATATTTTTAGATTAAAACTATTGTTATCAATTATTTCAATTTCAAATTTTGTTCCAGTTAACTGATTATGTGTAGAATCAACATAAACGATAAAAGGAGATTTTTCAAATATTTCTTTTGTTTGTAAGAATCCGTGTTGAAAATATGAGATGCCAAGATTAAGTTCTTTTATTATTTTTTCAGTTATATTATATGATTTTAAAATAATGATTTCATTAGTTAAATTATTTTTACCACTAAACAGCTCAAGTCCCTCTATAAGATTTTCTGCTCCGAGTTGAGTGTTATTGTCATCTCGAATCTCTAGTGTAGTTGAAACGCTATATTCAGGGATTGTTAAATGATTGTATATAAATCCACATAGAATAGTGATGAATACTGATAGCAAAAAATAACTCCAGTATTGTGTGTACTTCAAAACAAGTGCTTTTAAATCAATTGTTTCATCGTTAGTATCTTTCTTTCGACTTTTTTCTTCCATTAAATTATTCGCTAAATTTAAGATATACGTTAAATAAAACTGCAAATGTTGTAAGTGCAGAAAGTAGTAGCTGAGATTGTGATTTTTTAAATCCTTTAAATTTAAGTGGCTTAATGTATATTAAATCGTTATTTCTTAAGTAGTAAAAGTCTGATTTAATAATTTTGCTTGAAGTTAAATCAATATCATATACATTCCTTTTGTTTTCTTCTGATCTAACTATCTTAACTCTTTTTAGATTTCCATAGTCATTAATGCCACCAGACATAGCTATAGCATCATAAATTGTTAGTCCCTCTTTGTAAACAGGATAGTTTCCTGGTGCATTAATTTCACCTAAAATTGTAAATTCAAAGTTTGCAAGCTTTACAATAACGAAGGGGTTAATCAGAAATTCTTCTGCTTTTAATGAAATGGTAGCCTCTGCTTCTTCGAGTGTTTGATTTAATACAAATACATTACCAACGTTTGGAATATCAATTGTTCCTTCTTGACTGATTGTAAATCCATTTAGATATAGATTAGCGGCTGTTAATGTTGAATTATTACTATTTGTATTAGTTTCAATATTAAATAGATTATTAGATTCTTCATTTCTGCTAATTACTTTAACCATTAAAATATCACCTATCTCTAAAACATGTTTAGGTGGTTTAGGAGAAATATCAAAGCCAGTTAAATCAGCTTCGTTTAAATAAGTGATTTTACTCATTGGAGTACAGCATTGCAAGATAAGAGCTAAAAAAAGCAGATTAATTACTTTTGGAAAGTTGATTCTATATGTTTTTTTCATTAATGCAAAGATAAGAAATTTACATTTCTAATTAATTCTTTTTAGATATTGATATAATTTAGATGTAGGTAAGCCAACAACATTGTTGTAGGAGCCTCTAATCTCATTAATTGCAATATTCCCAATCCACTCTTGTATTCCATAAGATCCTGCTTTATCAAATGGCTTATATTTTTCAATATAATACATGATTTCTTGATCAGAAATATTGCAAAATGATACATATGTTTTATCAGAAAAAATAATTTCATTTTCATTAGACTTTATACATACACCCGTAATAACTAAATGAGTTTTACCAGATAAGTCTTTAAGTGTTTTTATTGCATCTTCTTTACACTTTGGTTTATGTAAAATTTTATTCTCGTGTAGAACAATTGTATCAGCCGTAATTAGCAGATAATTTGTTGAAAGTTCAGAGGCGATTGTATTTGCTTTCTCCTTCGCAATAAACTCTGCAATTTGAGTGCCTTCTAAAGAGTTTGGATAGCATTCATCCTTTCTACTTACTTTTAATTTAAAATCAATTCCTATGTCCATCAATAGTCGTTTTCTTCTAGGTGATGCAGATCCTAATATTACATTATATTTTTTTAGATTTTTTAAAGGCATTTTATCAAATATGTAAAAAGTAGTTTAAGGGAATTGCAAGTATTCCAACTAACATTATGATTTTACATAAAGCACTTGTATAATGAAAATCTGATTTGGATTTTGCAAAATATATCTTGTATAACAAAAAAAATAGTAATAATTGTAACACAAACATATGAGAAACAGAATAAATATTAACACCCCAATAAGAAAGTGGTACACTGAATTCTGTATTTAATACACTGTACTGAAAATACTGGAAATATCCAATTCCAACGATAGGAATCCAAGTTAAAAGAGAGACGATTTTTTTGGTTTTATTTATATCATATTTTATTGCTAAAGTATTGGCATCATTTCTTCTGTCACCTTCAATGTCTTCAATGTCTTTTAAGATTTCTCTCATTAATGTTGTGATAAATGAAAATCCACAATAAATGATAATGATAATGAAAACCATTTTTGTTCCATTTGAAATTAAATTTCCTTTGGAAACGATATCATAAATTGCCAGAGTAAAAATACTCAGTGAAGTCAAAAATGCAACCTGTAAATTTCCTAAAATAAAAGAACTTTTATAGTTCTTAGAATATTTCCATAAACTATATATAAAAAACAAAAAAATTAGACAGTACCAGATTTTATTAATAATAAATGATAAATAAAAACTACTTGACATTCCAATAAAGTTTAGTATGTAGTAAGTTTTTAAAGCGAAACTTTTACTGATTTTAAGATCTATAATTCTTTTCTCGGGTTTGTTGATTTTGTCATTTTCAATGTCATATATGTCGTTTATAATATAACCGCCAGCTACAATTGTTAGTAGTGAAAATAAAAATATTATAAATTCTAAATTTGATAATGTTGGGTCTTTAACATATGGGTTTATTAGAAAGAACTTAGTTGCCGATTGTACAAGTATAATGATTACAAGATTCTTGTATCTAACAAGTTTAATAAAATGTATAATTTTATTCATTTAATTCAATTATTGAATTTGTAATAAATTGATATAAATCCTTAGTCTTTTTATTAGAAATCATTTCTAATTGATGCTTGATTAATTTTACATCTTTTCTTTTAGCTGGACCTGTTTGAACATCTCCTGGCTTATTATCATTAAGTTTGAGTATTGTCTGATTAATTAATGGAATTAATAGTTTAAAGTCAAGATTATCTTCTTTAAGTAAGTTATATGCATTAGTGTACATGTGATTTGAGAAATTACAAGCAAATACAGCTGCGACATGAAGTTTTTTTCTCTGTTTAGAGTTTAGAAATGTAATGCTCTTTGATAAACTTTTAGCAAGGTTATTTAACTTTAATCCAAATTCTTTATTGTTAGCCTCAATACATATTGGGATGTTCTCAAAATCAATATTTATTTCTTTATTGAATGTTTGTAAAGGATAAAAAACTCCAAAATTATTAAATCTATTATCAAAAATATCAATATCAGATCCTCCAGAAGTATGAATAATATTATCAACTGTTATAGTTTTTACAATAGATTCTATCTTATCATCTTTAACTGCAATGATATATAAATCTGCTTTTGCGAGATTTTTTAATGAATCAGTAGCATTACAATGTATTTTTTCTGCAAGTTTATTTGCATTTTTTATTTGCTGGCTCCAAACTTGTATGATATTGTAGCCATTATACAAAAGTGATAGACTTAATTGTGTTGCTAAATTTCCTGATCCAATAAGTACAATATTTTTCATGCTCAATTATTGAATACAAACTTAATAATAATTCGTAATTTTGTAACTTAATTTTCGGATATGATAAACAGAATAATAAAGTTTCTAACTTCTATGCAAATGATGACTATGCTTATACTGATATTTGCTTTTTCTATTGGTTATGCAACATTTATTGAAAACGACTTTGGAAGAGCAACCGCTAAGGCTTTAATTTTTAACACTTTATGGTTTGAAGCTATATTATTACTTCTTGCAATAAACTTAGTAAGTAATTTACTTAAGTTTAAATTGTTTAGAATTGATAAAATAGCTGCTTTAACTTTTCATGTTTCCTTTATTATTATACTGTTAGGTTCTGCAATAACTAGATATATATCATATGAGGGAATGATGCATATTAGAGAAGGAGATGCTACAAATTTATTTATTTCAGACGATACATTTCTTCAAATTCATATTGATGATAAATTACATCAATATAAGTATGATAAAAAATTATTTCTTTCAGGTATTACCAAAAATAATTTTGATATTAATGTTAATTTTAAAGACAATGATATTTACATCAAATCATTAAAATTTCTTCCTAATGTACAAGATTCATTATTTGTTGGTATCGATGGGGGTAATGATATCCTCCATCTTGTTGTACCTGGACAAGACGGGATGCAAGATGAGTTCTTAATTGATGGTGAGCAGAGAGAGATTCAGGATTTACTATTTACTTTTAATAATCCAATTACTGGTGCTGTTAATTTAACTTCTAATGATAGTATTATTTCTTGTAATGCACCGTATGTTGTCTCTACTATGAGTATGAGTACAAGAAGTACAGAAGAAAAAGTTGCCAACGAAGATTTTGTTTTACAGCAGAAAACATTACATACTTTTAATGGTTTAAACTTAGTTCTTAAGGACATAATGTTTAAAGCAGAGATGCAGCCTGTAAGTACATCTAATGTAATGCAAGATGGTGCTGAAGATGCATTACTCATAAATGTTAAGGCTAATGGTGTTGATAAAGATGTTATTTTGTATGGAGGTAAAGGCTTTGCAGGCACAGATGTGGTCTTTGCAGTCGATAATTTAAATTTCAAACTAACTTATGGATCAAAATATTACACAACTCCATTTAGAGTTAAACTAAGAGATTTTCAACTTGATAGATACGCAGGATCTATGAGTCCGAGTTCCTATGCAGCTGAAGTATCTATTTTAGATGGAGAGAAAGTAGAAGATTATAGAATATTTATGAATAATGTTTTAAATTATGGAGGATTTAGACTGTTTCAATCTTCTTACGATAAAGACGAGAAAGGAACAATTTTATCAGTTAATCATGATTGGTGGGGGACTCTTGTTACATATATTGGATATTTTTTACTAGGTCTTGGGTTCATACTTGTCTTTTTAACAAATAATACAAGATACAAAGCTTTGACAAAAAAATTAAAAAGAATCTCATCAATTTTAATTTTACCTCTTTTTTTTAGTTCTAATTTATATGCTTCAGACAGTCTTTTGTCAAACAAAGAATACCGATTTGATATTAATCATATCAAAAATTTTGAAGCTTTAGTTTTACAAGATAATGGAGGAAGATTTAAACCTGTTCATACTCTTACATCAGATTATTTTAGAAAAATTTATGGAAAGAATAAATTTAATGACGTATCTTCAACAGAGGTCGTTCTAGGAATGATGTATGATCCAGTTTCATGGGGTAAAAAGCCTATAATTAAGGTGTCAAATCCGAAGTTAAGAGCATTAATTGGGAGTAAAGATTTAGATTCAAAGTATATCAGAGTTTCTTTCAATGAATTCTTCGATGACGATGGTCACTATTTTTTAGTGAAAGATGTAGAAAATGCTTATGAAAAACTACCAAAAGATAGAGATCAGTACGACAAAGATGTTTTAAAGGTAGACGAAAGAGTAAATATATGCTTTGCAATTTTTGGAGGAGGAATATTCAGACTTTTTCCTCTTGCAAATGATTCTAACAATACATGGTTCTCTTATGTTAACTCAAATGAATTTTCAGGAAATGATTCTCTTTTTGTAGCAAATATAATTCCTATGTACTTTAAAGGTGTTAAACAAGGAGTTGAGACTAATGATTGGTCAAGTGCTGATACAATTGTAAGTTATATTAGAAAATATCAATTAAGGTATGCAGAAGATATAATGCCAGTTCAACATAAAATTAACTTTGAGATTTTTTACAATAAAGCAAGTATCTTTTCAAGATTATTTATGTTTTATTTTTTAATTGGGATTCTTTTAATAACTGCAGTTATTGTTAATTTATTTAAAGATAATAAGCTTCTTCATCTTACAATTAAATTTTTCACATCTCTGATTGTTATTGGTTTTATTGCCCATACATTAGCATTAGCTTTAAGATGGTACATTTCTGGTCATGCCCCTTGGAGTAATGGTTACGAATCAATGATTTACATTGCATGGGCTACAATTTTATCTGGAATAATTTTTGCCAAGAGATCTATTCTTACATTAGCTGCAACTGCTGTTATTTCTGGATTATTACTAATGGTTGCTCACCTTAATTGGTTAGATCCCGAGATTACTAATTTAGTGCCAGTTCTAAAATCATATTGGTTAATGATACATGTTGCTATCATCACCGCTTCTTATGGCTTTTTGTCTCTAGCTGCTATACTAGGATTAATAGCGCTTTGGCTTATTATTTTTACTAATTCTAACAATAAGAATAAGTTAAAAAACACTTTATCTGAGCTAACTATTATTAATGAGAAAAGTATTGAGATTGGTTTGTTTATGCTTACAATTGGAACATTTTTAGGAGGTGTATGGGCTAATGAATCTTGGGGAAGATATTGGGGGTGGGATCCAAAAGAAACTTGGGCTCTTGTGAGTGTTTTAATTTATAGTTTCGTTTTGCATATGAGATTTATTCCTGCTCTAAGAAGTCAACTTACTTTTAACACAGTATCGATGTTTGCTATTTGGACAATCATTATGACATATTTTGGAGTTAACTATTATCTCTCTGGCTTACATTCTTACGCTGCTGGAGATCCAATGCCAATTCCTGTTTTTGTATATTATCTATTCGTAATAATGTTACTTTCAGCAGTATTTGCCAAACTGAAATTTAAAAAACACTATTAAATGAAATTAGATATTTTAGTCTTTGGTGCTCATCCTGATGATGTTGAATTAGGTTGTGGGGGAACAATAATAAAAGAAATCCAAAATGGAAAGAAAGTTGGAGTAATCGATTTAACTAGAGGAGAATTAGGTACTCGAGGATCTGTTAATAGTCGTAATAATGAATCTGTAAAGGCTTCAAAAATTATGGGTCTTTGTCTAAGAGAAAATATGGATTTCAAAGATGGATTTTTTAAAGATGATCATGATCATAAATTGTCTTTAATTAAAAAAATTAGAAAATATAAACCTGATGTTGTGATAACTAATGCTTTATCTGACAGGCATCCCGATCACCCTAGAAGTTCTCAGATTACTATTGATGCCTGTTTTCTTTCTGGATTAGAAAAAATAGATACAAATCAAGATGTATGGAGACCAGCATCAATTTATCACTATATACAATATAATAATCTAACTCCAGATTTTGTGATTGATATTACTAAGCAAATTGACTTAAAGATGGATGCTGTTAAGGCTTACGATACACAATTTTACAATCCAGAAAGTAATGAATCAGATACTCTTATTTCTTCATTAGAATTTCTTGAAAGTGTAAAATATAGGGCAAGAGATTTAGGTCGTCAAAGTGATTGCGAATATGCTGAGGGTTTTATTGCACATCAACTTCCTAAATTAGACTTTATTTCTGATATAAAGTAGAAAAGACCAAGCAATGCTTGGTCTTTTCTACTTTAATTAATAAAGTATTATTTATTCTTAAATACTTTTTTTCCATCAATTATATACATTCCTTTTGGTAGGTCAGCAAAATTTGTTTTCCATTCTCTTCCAAGTATATCAAATACTCTACTGTTTCTATTATTAAAATCTTCAGCTTCTAGTACAGACACAGGTGGTGTAGTATTATCAAATAATCCAACAGTGTCAACTTCTAGATAATGAATTGCATTCCAATCAACAAGATCCTCATCACCTTGTACAGCTAGTCCAGGTTCAAAGTCTAATTGATATATTAATCTTAGTTTATCATCAACGACTGGACTTAACGATCCATAAACACATTCTTGCATACCATCCCAATCATCATGAGGAGTAATGTCAACTGGTGTTTTCCAAGTTGTTCCTCCATCAACTGATTTAGTTACATAAATATGTCTGAAAACTTGAGAGCCATTATCTACAGTTTCAGTATATCCAGAAAATGTCATATAAATTTCACCATTTGATGATAGACCAGCGCTCGGCATAGAAGCATGAGATCTGTAGTATAATGCATATCCACCAACTTCATCTATTCCTCCTACAGCAGGATCTCCATTTAAGTCTGGTGCTTCAGCGATCCAGTGATCATTCATCATATCAGAGTACCATAAAGATGTGTCACCTACATGAACTGTTGAAGGAGTATTATCCGCACCATAGCTTTCATTCCAGTAAGCAATACCATTTGTTGATGGAAACCAAGATGAACTTCCATCAGATAGATCATCATCTGCATACATCATAATTCCATAAAATACGTGTGCCATTCCCTGATCATCTATAATTAGTGCTCCTGAATTATCAGTTGAATACACTTGATCTAACACACCATCGCTATCTAAATCTAATCCTTCATCGATAGCATACTTATCATGTGGGAAATTAAGAAAAGTAGTAGCTGTCCAGTTATCTCCATTGTCAGTTGATTTTACAATAAATGAATCACCCCAATCATTAAAATATGCTACTACTACAGTCTCTCCTTTTGCTGAAATTGCATAATTATCTGCACTAAATCCAAGGAAATGCGCTGTATCTATAGTTGGTAATTGCATTGTGTCAATATCCCAAATTGCACCACCATTTTGTGATCTGAAATAAAGAAGCGCTCCATTTAATCCATTAAATAATGAACCACTCCAATTAGTACCCATTGGCTCTGTAAGTGCAATCATGTGAATAGTATTTCCGTCTAATCCTCCTGCAACTGATCTATTCCATATCATATAAAATTCACCAATACTTGCATCAGTCCATGCACCATTTCCAATTGAAGATCTACTTGCTTGATTAAGTACACTTAATCCTGTGCTATGAGTAATAACTTTTTCTTCACCGGTTCCAAGATCAAAAACTGATGGCCACCCAACTCTAGATGTTTCTATTCTATCAACTTGATCTGTGGGTTGAACGATTTGATTAATCCAAGATGTTCCGTCAAAATAGTTATAACCAGTCCCTCTATCAGAATATGTAGTGTTAAATTCTTTAGACATTGTCCATGTTGCTGACATTGTCCCATCATCATGTACAGCTAATCTATTTTGTACTGAACCATTAGTCTGTAGGTCATATGTTGTGTAACCAATTACTTCTGAAGGGAAGCTAGAACTTTTAGAATTCATTACTGCATGAGTATGAGGGTTTGGATGTAGCATTAAATGAGATAAATTCTCATCACCTTTCATGATTTTTTGATCATCAATAGCTTTTATTGATCCTTTGTGATTTTGACCAGGAACTATTTGTGCGCTTAGAATCACAGCAAAAAAGAAACTGGCAATTAGTGTAGTCGTTTTTTTCATATTGTTTTGGGTTAAATTGTTAAAATAGGACGCTAATGTACTAAAAAATTTTCTTGTATCTTAATCTAATTGAGTTTCCTATTACTACTACGTCAGAGAATGCCATAAACAGTGCGCCCCACATTGGATTTAGTAATCCGGATATTGCTAAAGGTATAGCAAAAATATTGTAGGCAAAGGCCCAGAATAGATTCTGTTTTATTGTTAAAAGAGTATGTTTTCCTATTAACAGTGATTTTGGTAATTGATCTAGGTCATTTTTGTTTAACAATACTACATCTGCTGATTGAATTGCAATTTGAGTTGCATTTACTAAAGATATTCCTACACTTGCTTTTGCTAGAGCTGGAGCATCATTAATTCCATCACCAACCATAGCTGTAGGAGAGATTGATTGAAGATTTTCAATTGATGAAAGTTTTTCATTTGGAAGACACTCACTAATGATATTAGAAATCCCAATTAATAAACCAGTTTGTTCACATTTTTCTTTTTTGTCTCCACTTAGAAGGGTAGTATCGTATCCTAAATTAGTGATTTGATTAACTACCTCTTTTGTTTTTGGTTTTAGTGAGTCAATAATATTTAAAGTTGCTATTTGATTTCCATTTTTTAATAAATATAAGTCATATTTATTATTTAATGTAATAATCTTAGATGAACCTATAGTATATTGTTCATTATTAATTATAGCACTTATTGATATACCTTTTTTTTCAATAATTTGAGATAATTCCAGAGGTTCATTATATTTGGCAAATGCATTGCATAACGAGCTAGCAATAGGGTGGGAGCTATTTAACTCTAGGTTGTAAATTATATTCTTTATTTCTTTTTCATCACCATTTATTATATTTAGTTCTGATACTTCAAATTCTCCAGTTGTTAATGTTCCGGTTTTATCAAATACGATATTCTTTATGTATGCTAGTTTTTCTAAAGTATCACCACCTTTTATTAGTATTCCATTTTTAGCAGCTCTTCCAATTCCTACCATTACTGCTGTGGGAGTCGCTAAGCCCATAGCACAAGGACATGAAATAACTAAAACCGCAATTGACCTTAAAAGAGCATCTTGAAAATCGATTAAAAAATAAAAATGTCCGATTAAAAAGGTTAATGTAGATATGCTTATTACTAGAGGAACAAAAATAGCACTAATTGTATCTCCAATTTTTTGAATATTTGGTTTATTGTTTTGTGCATCTTTTACAAGATTAATTATTTGAGATAGCAATGTGTCTTCACCTATCTTTGTGACTATCATCTTAATATTACCATCAGTAATAATTGTACCGCCAATAATTCGGTCATTAATTTTCTTATTAACTGGCAAACTTTCACCAGTAATCATTGACTCGTCAATAAAACAATTACCATCTTTAATGATTCCATCAGTTGGGATCTTATCTCCGCTGTTTACAATTAAGGTGTCATTAATAGAGATCTTATCAAAATCAATATTCTTTATTTTACCATTAATATCTATCTTGGCTGTATTGGCTTGAATTTCTGAAAGATCTCCAATCGCAGTAGTAGTTTTTTGTACAGAGCGATGTTCAAGAACATTACCAAGTAACACTAAGGTAATTATTGTTGCTGCTGTTTCAAAGAATAAATAATTATGTACTAAATCAGTTCCATAGTATAAGTACCACCCAGAAATACTGTAAATAAATGCTGCACTTGTACCGATAAAGATTAGTACATCCATATTAGGGATTCCTGTTTTCAAAGATTTCCATGCACTTTTACCAAAATATAAAAGACCAACTAAATACACAGGTGTACAAAGTATAAGCTGAATTAACGGGTTATTTAGCATGTTGTCTTTGCCAACAAACATATGTGAGAAAAGAGGAAGGGTGAAAAATAGTGTAAATAAAAAGTACTTTTCAACTTTTGACATTACTTTGTCATTACTTTTAACAGATTGAATAATTGTATATCCAATCTTTTTTATAATGTCTTCAACATCTCTTTTTGAATATTTTTGATCGATTTGACATGATGCTTCTCCCGTTGAGAAGTTTACATTTACATCTTTTAAACCCTTAGATTCTAGATGCTTCTTTATTCCTAAGGCACAGTTAGCGCAACTCATGCCATTGACTTGAATTTTTATCTTTTTTTTATCCATTTTTATTATTTAACAAATATAAATAGAATAATCTAATATTAACAGAAAATTATATATTTGCGAGCTTAAAATGGTGATTGTAGCTCAGTTGGTTAGAGCACTGGTTTGTGGTGCCGGGGGTCGTGGGTTCGAATCCCATCAGTCACCCATTTAAATTAAAAAGAGGAGCATTATAGCTCCTCTTTTTAATTAATAAATTTATTTATCTTTCTTAAAAGTAATTGCTTAGGGTGATTTCCAGGAAAGATGGTTATTTTTTCAAAATTAGGATTAAATAATGCAATTGTTGGAGTAGTACTTTGAGATGTTCCATTTCTATCAAAGGCAGCTACCTCTGCATAAAAATCATGTCTCCAGTCATATCTTCCAGATGATTCAGGTTGTTGGTTACCATATGCTTTATTATTATAATGTATAGTGTCCTTTGTTCGACTATCTATTTTAACTGGAACAAAATTATTGTTTATTATATTAATAACGCTTACATCAGACAGAGTTTCTCGCTTCATTTTGTCGCAGTATTGACAGTCTTTTTTGTAAAAGTATACTAGTATAGGCTTATTGATTTCTTTAGCCAACACTTTAGCTTTTTTTAATGAAACCCATGATATTTGAGCTTGAGTAGCTCGTTGGGAGAATGATAGAAATGGTAAGACAGAAAGAAAAAGTATTACTATTATTCTCATAATTTACTTATTAATAATTTGACTTGCTCCATTAATCCATGCATTTGCTCCACCACGGACATAGCCCTGTGAACCTAATTTATTAAACTCTACCTTATCATTTACTTTCTTTGGTGTAACGAACCATCCGCTTGGATATCCTCTAACTCCAAACATCTGTTGGAGTTCACGATTTTGTTTCTGTAATTGTTCTGAAATAGGTGTTCTTTTAGGAAAATCTAATTCCACTAGAACAATATTCTTAGATGCCCATTTTTTAAATTCTGGCTTTTCAAAAACTTCTGCAACCAATTTTTTACACCATCCACACCAGTCACTTCCAGTAAAGAATAAGAATAAAGGTTTGCCACTTTGAGTAGAAATATTTATTGCTTTATTTACATCTGTATGCCATACTAATTCTTTTTGTTGAGCAAAACCATTTAAAGATAATGCTACAAGAAATACTAATAATATTTTTTTCATTTTTTTCATTTTTTAAGTTATAGTTTTTTAGTGCACTCCGTGCATCCATTTTTTAAGAACTGGTGTTAATATAAACGCTAGAATAGCCATTCCTATTGCAACAATACCTACTTGAGTAAATACTGAGGTATAATTTAACAAGGATACAACCCCTTCAGCAGTAGAGCTTGTTGCCGCACCACTAAATCCAGTTACTTTTTCTATCATAGTTGTCATAAATCCTGGTTCAGGAGTTGTTCCTACCTCAGTTGATGTTGTTAATTTTGCTATTGCTCCAGAAATGTAATGAGCATATGAAGATGATAGAAAGTAAACTCCCATCATAAATGCTGTCATACTTTTAGGTGATAGTTCTGTTACTTTTGAAAGTCCAATTGGAGATATAAATAATTCTCCAGTTGTAAGTAATAGATATCCAATCATTAAGAACATAAATGGAGTTCTTCCATCTACATCCATATACTGAGCACTCATTGCAAATACTAAAAAACCTAATCCTAGTTGCAAAATACCTAAAGCAAATTTTATTGGAGTAATTGGGTTTCTCTGTGTTTTTGATAAATATACCCACATCATTGAAAAAGGAATTGCTAAGAAAATAATATATCCAGGGTTTATTGCATTTGTTTGTGATGCGTTCATTAAGGTTAAGTTTACATTTCTTTCAGCAAAAAGTGTAATAGCGGTACCAGCTAATTCAAAGAATGACCAGAAGACAGTAATTAATAATGTAAGAACTAAAACACTTAATAATCTAAAGTTTTCCATTCTTGATAGCTCCATCATTTTCTTACCAAGAATACCTAAAATAACTAACCCTAACAAAGATAAAAGTGCTGAATGTAAGTGAAGCCCTTCAGTTAAAACTTCTAATGCATTATATTTAACTAAAAATGCAGCTATTGGAACCATAAGCGCTGCTACAAGGTAGAAAAAGTAATCTGTTCGCATACCATACATTTTCTTATCAATAAATTCTTTTGGTTGATTTCCATTATCGCCAAAAACTCCAGAATTCATTCCTCTCATAAATACAAATAGACCAGCAAGCATTCCAATTCCAGCTGCTCCAAATCCATAGTGCCAACCATATTCATATCCTAAATAACCACATGCTAATGGAGCTAAAAATGCTCCAGCATTAATACCCATGTAAAAAATAGTAAAACCTGAATCTCTTCTGTCATCTCCTTCTGGATATAATCGGCCAACCATTGTTGAAATATTAGGCTTGAAGAAACCGTTTCCAACTATAAGTAAAGCTAGGGCTGCATAAAAGAAAAAGTTGTTAATAGCAAGTTTGTCAAAACCTAATACATCAGTATCAAAGTAGAATGCCATAAAGAAATGACCTAATGCCATTAGAATTCCTCCAAGCATGATAGATTTTTTAAATCCAATAAATTTATCTGCTATCATTCCACCTATAACTGGAGTCGCATACACTAACGATCCATATGCTGCAAAGATCCCAAATGAGACTTCTTCTCTGTATGCTTCATCTGTCATCCATGTAAAAAATTCATTTACCATATAGAGAGTAAGTAGTGCTCTCATTCCATAATAAGAGAATCTTTCCCACAATTCTGCAAAGAATAAATAAAACAATCCTTTTGGATGGCCTAATAATTGTTGTTCTTGATTTGTCATAAAGTAATTTTTATATTAGGTTGACGAAAATAGTAAATTTTATGTTATAAATTCTTTAAAATAAAATCTGTCATTTTTTGATATAAATGCAGTCGAGTATTACCACCATAAATACCGTGATTTTTATCTGGATAAATAAATAAATCAAACTTTTTATTAGCTTTTACAAGAGCAGATATCATTTCCATACTGTTTTGTACATGAACATTGTCATCTGCACTACCATGAATTAATAAGTAATCTCCTTTAAGTTTGTCAACATGATTAATTGGTGAATTCTCATCATAACCATTAGCATTTTCTTGAGGAGTTTGCATGTATCTTTCGGTATATATATTGTCATAATAACGCCAATTAGTTACTGGAGCAACAGCTATAGCAAGAGAAAATATATCTGCACCTTTAGTAATGGCTAAAGAAGACATGTATCCTCCATAACTCCAACCTTGGATTCCAATTCTTTTTGAATCGATATAATCTAGATTACCAAAATATTTTGCAGCATTTATTTGGTCAATCAGTTCATATTTACCTAGTTCTTTATAGGTCATTTTTTTAAATTCACTTCCTTTTCCTCCAGTCCCTCTATTATCTACACATGCAACAATATATCCATTTTGTGCCAGCATTTGATACCAATAATAATTAGTCCATCCAAAACTATTTTTCACTTGCTGAGATCCAGGCCCCCCGTATAAAAACATAAATAATGGATACTTTTTGTTTGAATCAAAGTTTGGAGGCTTAATCATCCATGCATTTAGTTCTGCCTCTTCTGTTTTAATAGAAAAAATTTCTTTTTTACTTAAATTAAATTCTTTCATTTTAGCATTGAATTCTGCATTGTCTTCTAATATTTTCAATTGCTCTCCATTTGATTTGTGAAGTGTATAATATGGCGCTGTATTCGCATTTGAGTAACTATTTAGATAATATTTAAAATTGTCACTAAATTTTATTGAGTTATTACCAATTTGGGTACTTAGCTTTCTTTTTTTACCAGTAAATAAGTTATGTACATAAAGTGTTCTGTTAATAGATCCCTCTTCAGTTGAACGATAGTATAATTCCATTTTATCACTGTCAACTCCATCAAATGAAGTAACTTCCCAATCTCCTTTTGTAATTTGCTGTTCTGATCCATCTAGACCTTTAATATAAATATGATTAAAGCCATCTTTTTCTGATGTCCAAATAAAATTATCATCTGGTAAAAAAGTCAGGTTATCATGAATATCAATGTAGTAATTGTTTTTTTCTGTAAAAAGAACTTTATTTGTATTAGATGTAGCGTCTGCAAGAACAAAATCTAATTCATTTTGATGTCTATTCATTCCATAAAGAGCTAGCAGATTGGAGTTTTTAGTCCATTTTATTCTTGGTATATATTCATAGTCTTTTTCTGTATAGATATATGTACTTTTATCTTCTTTTAGATTATAAAAATAAATTCTAACTACTGAATTTTCTTCACCTGCCTTTGGATATTTAAAAACTTCCTGAGTAGGATAAAGTCCACCTTTGAATAAATCCATTGAAAACTCTTTGACGTTTGTCTCATCAAATTTATAATATGCAATATGTTCTCCATCTGGTGACCATTCGAACGAGCGAACTAAACCAAATTCTTCCTCGTAAACCCAGTCTGAGGCGCCGTTTATAATCTGATTTTTTTGACCATCAAAAGTGACCTGCTTCGTTCTTCCACTATTAATTTCATGAATATATATATTATTGTCTAAGACATAAGCTATTTTATTTCCATCAGGTGAAAATGTTGCAAACATTAATTTGTCATCTGATATTTTTTTAAGTTTATCAGTAAAAATATTATAAACATAATATATTGATCTACTTGAGTATCTATAAATTTTTTCTGATTGTGTTTCTAAAAGTAATTTCTTCTCATCATTACTAAAAGAATAGTTAGTTATTCTTTTTAAATCAAACTCATCACTTTTAAATAGTGTTCTGACTTTTTCTCCATCTTTGTATTTATAAACATTTAATTCTTGTCCTAATTCAGAATTTTCAAGACTTACATAATGTTCACCATTATTCATGGAGTTTAAGCTATTATAATTTTTTGGAAAAAAAGAATAGTTTTTCCACAAGTCATCAAGTGTAATATTCTTTTTTTGCGAGAACATAGGGTTTATAACAAGAAAGCCTAGACATATGAGTAGTATCTTTTTCATCTGAAATTATTTTTAATTACAAGATGGCTAATTTAATTAAATTTGCATACATGAAATACAAGAAAATCAATTTTGATGACATATCATTTTTTAATAATTTACTTGGTAATGAATTTGTTTATAGCGATGATTCTAGTAGAGCTAAATATTCTCATGATGAAACAGAAGATTTAAAGTATTTTCCAGAATTAGTTCTTACCCCTAATAATACAAATGAGGTTTCTAAAATTTTAGATTATTGTAATTCAAATTTAATTCCAATTACTCCTTGTGGTGCAAGAACTGGCCTAAGTGGCGGATCTTTACCATTGTTTGGCGGTGTAGCTTTAAGTTTAGAGCGTTTTAATTCAATTATTAAGATTGATGAGAGGAATTTGCAAGTTACTGTGGAACCTGGAGTTATCAATCAAGAGCTAAGAGATGCTGTTGAAAAAAAGAATCTTTTTTATCCCCCTGATCCTGCTAGTAAAGGTTCATGTACACTTGGCGGTAATTTAGCCGAAAATGCTGGTGGCCCAAAAGCACTTAAATACGGTGTTACAAAAGATTATGTTCTCAATTTAGAAGTTGTCCTGCCAAATGGAGAAATTATATGGACTGGAGCGAATGTACTAAAAAATTCTACTGGTTATAATCTCACTCAATTGTTTGTTGGAAGTGAGGGGACTCTTGGTATAATAACTAAAATTGTTTTTAAGTTAATTCCTCTACCAACAAAAGATATTTCTTTGCTAGTTCCATTTAATTCCTCCGAAAAGGCTTGTGAGGCTGTTTCAGCAGTTTTTAGAGCTGGAATAACACCATCTGCTTTAGAGTTTATTGAGCGTGATGCGATTGATTGGACCAAAAAATACTCAGATATTGAACTTAATATTGATGATGATGTTAAAGCACACTTGCTAGTAGAGGTTGATGGTAATGATTTGGAAAGACTTTATAAAGAATGTGAACATATTTTTGAGGTCATGCAAGGGTTTGATTGTGGTGAGATCTTACTTGCAGATAGTGAAATACAAAAAAATAGTTTGTGGAAACTAAGAAGGTCAGTAGGAGAGGCAGTTAAATCTAATTCTATTTATAAAGAAGAAGACACAGTTGTTCCTAGAGCTGAATTGGCAAAATTACTGAAAGGAGTTAAAGATATTGGAAAAGCTTATGGTTTTAAGTCTGTTTGCTACGGTCATGCTGGTGATGGTAATTTACATGTAAATATTATAAAAGGTAATATGAGTGACAATGATTGGAACTTAAAATTATCATCAGGAATTAGAGAAATATTTAAATTAACAAAGAAATTAGGAGGTACAATTAGTGGTGAACATGGAATTGGACTTGTTCAGAAGGAATATATGGATATAGTACTTTCAAAAAAGAATATTGAATTACAGAAAGGAATTAAACAACTTTTTGATCCTAGCTATATTTTAAATCCTGGAAAGATTTTTAGTTAAATTTTAAAATAATTTTTTAACCATATAATTACAAATGTATTATGGAAATACATTTTAGATCATTGTTAAATCAATAATAATTATTGTACCAAAAATTATAGAAGCGAAACCATTTAAAGTAAAAAATGCAAGATTAACTTTACTTAAATCATTGTGCTTTACTAAAGTATGTTGGTAAATTAATAGGGCTGAGAAAATAATAAATCCAATCCAATAGATGTTGCCGAAATTAAAATAGTTTGGAATTTGAGATAAAATTAGTATT
>JABICI010000142.1 GCA_018652335.1 Flavobacteriales bacterium | reverse complement strand
GCCAAAAAATATACTTTTTAAACTATCTTTCCTTGGCGTGCCTAGCACTAAAAGGTCAAATTCAGATGTTAGTTCTGAAACAGTATAAGTTGGATCATCTGATTTAATAACAGTTAATTCACCACATGTCCCTGTTAAATTTTGATCAGCAGTAGATCTCAAAATATTAATTTCATCATCAGTAATATTTGAGTTAACTACATGAAGCATATTAAAATTAGTATTGAAACCTTTAGAAATTTTGTCTGTTGCCTTAATAAGCTTAAGTATATCAGGACTATTTGGCCTAATTGCAAGTAAGATATTTTCGAAATTTTGCAAACCAGAACATTTAAATAAACCAAAATTTGAATTGATGTGACTAACAATCCACCCTAGTGGATTATTGAAGAAAATACCATTATAAGCTCTACCGTTCCAACCTAAAATTAACCATTCAATAGTAGATTTCTCACTTAAAGCTTGTATCGTTTCATTTAGTCTATGAGTTACAACGGATTCAAAATCAACAACTTCATTTAACTCAACTGCAGTTCTTTTAACTATTCTTTGTAATGCTTTAGATTTAGATGTAGATTTATCAAAAACATCTAATGAAGTTTGATCAGGAACTTCGATTAAATTCAATACTTGGATAACTTTATTTTTATTTAAAGATGAACCTAATTTAATTAACAGAGATGGCGATACTTCACTGCCGAATAATGGAATAATTACTCCTGAATCTTTATTAATTGAGGCTTCAATCATATCGTTAATTGAATCATCATTAATAAAATTAAGATTTGAATTTTTTTCTTTTTTACTAAATAAATAAAGTGCAGGAACTTGTCCATATCTCTTCAGTACTCCTGATCTAGATGCTGATATTCCAAATCTGTAATAAATTATAGTTCCGATTATCCCTATAGCTATTAAAGATAGAAAAGGCATCAATCCTAAGAAAAATAATAAAAACATACCACTTAAAATACCAAATATTTGGACATATGGGTAGAATGGAGATTTATAAGTTGGCTTATACCATTGCACGGAAGTCTCTCTTAAAATAATAACACAAAAATTAACAGAAACAAACATTGCAACTTTAAAGGCACTAGCAAGTTTAACAATCTTTATAATATCTAAAGATGTTACAATAAAACCCATTACAAAACCAGTTAGTATAATCGAGTAAATAGGAGTTAAAAATCTTGGGTGAAGTTTTGATAGTGTTAAAGGTAATAATTTATCAATTGACATTGCAAAAGGAAAACGAGAGGATGCCAGAACTCCTGAATTTGCCATAGAAACTAGAGTAATAACTGCAATTATAGAAATAATATAAGCAAATAATTCACCTCCTAAATTATTAGCTAGAGAGTGTAATGGTTTATAATCATTAGAAAGATAAGTGATAGATATATTTGACACTAATAGATACGAAATTGATATATATATTATTGTAATAATTAATAGTGAAAGAAGCATAGCTCTTGGCAAGTCTTTTGAAGGATTTTTAGTTTCTCCTGCAATTGCTGCAATCTTGGATACTCCAGCATAAGACATATAAACTAAAGCAATTGTTGAAATCAGTCCATATTCTCCATTAGACAAAAACAAATTAAATTTTTCACTAGATATTTTAGGAATACCAACAAATAATAAACTAAGAAGACCAAACAAACTTATTATAACTATAATAATCTGAATATTACCTACTTTTTTCACACCCATGATATTTAAGATGACTATTAAAATAAGAAACATTATAGAGAAATATTCAATAGGAATAGATGTGACTCCAGATGCTATTACAAAATACGATCCTAATCCAACTAATGCAAACGAACTCTTTAATAAAAGTGATAACCAAAGACCAATTCCAGAAATAGTACCAAAGAGAGGACCAAAAGCTCTTTCAATATATACGTATGCTCCTCCAGATTTAGGAATAGCAGTTGCAAGTTCCGATTTTGACAAAACAGCAGGAACAATTAATATTGCCGCAATTAGATAAGCTAACCATATTGATGAACCAGTTTTGGCAGCTGCAATCCCAGGTAAAACAAATATTCCACTTCCGAGCATTCCTCCAATGCTAATTGCTATTATTGCAGGTAATGTTAAAGTTCTGTTAAGTTTTTTCATTTGAGGCAAACATAAACATTATATTCATAAAATAATTGTGTAAAAAAAATAATGAAATGTTAAATTTGCAAATAAAAAAATGAAAGAACTTATTCTATCAAATATTCATAAAAAGCTAGGTGCTAAGATGGTTCCTTTTGCTAATTACAAAATGCCAATTCAATATAAATCTGGCGTAAATGAAGAACATAATACTGTCAGAAATTCAGTTGGTTTATTTGATGTTTCCCACATGGGAGAAATATTTATTAGTGGTGAAAGATCTTTAGAATACTTACAATATATATCATCAAATGATGTTGGGTTATTAAGCCCTGGAAAAGTTCAATACTCATATCTTCCAAATGAAAATGGAGGTATTGTTGACGACTTCTTATTATATATGATTTCTAAAAATTATTATCTGATGGTAATTAATGGTTCTAACATTGAAAAGGATTTAAATTGGATTAATAAGTATAATATATATGATTGTAAAGTTGAAAATGAATCTGACAATTATTCATTATTTGCTATTCAGGGTCCTAAGTCAATTAGTCTTTTACAACAATTAACTGACACAAATTTATCAGATATAAAGTATTACAATTTTAAAATAGGTTCAATAAATCATATTGATAATATTATTATTTCTAGGACAGGTTATACTGGTGAAGTTGGCTTTGAAATTTATGTTAAAAATGTAGACGCTATAAATCTTTGGAATTCATTATTCGAAACTTCAATTGAGTTAAAACCAATTGGATTGGCTGCAAGAGACACTCTAAGATTAGAAAAAGGTTATTGCCTATACGGCAATGATATTAATGAAGAGACATCTCCTATTGAAGCTGGTTTAGGGTGGATTACAAAATTTAATAATATATTTATTAATTGTAAAAATCTAGAGATTGAGAAAAAAACTGGAGTTGAAAGAAAATTAGTAGGAATAGAACTTATAGAAAAGGGGATAGCTAGAAAAGATTATATTATTGAAGATGAAAATGAAAATGAAATAGGTTTAATAACATCAGGAACAATGTCACCAACTCTAAAAATAGCGATTGCAATGGCCTATATTAACGTAGCTCACACTAAATTAGGTACTGAAGTATTTGTTAATATTAGAAATAAAAAAATTAAAGCAAATATAGTTTCCATTCCATTTGTCAAATAGTAAATGAATATGAGAAAAAATGATATAAAAGTTTGTTTAACAACAGAGTTATTTAATTCATATAATAATTTGAACACAACGGTTGTTGTTGTAGATTTGTTAAGAGCAACATCTGTAATTTCTACTGCTTTTCATTATGGAATAGAGTCAATAATTCCAGTAATGTCACTTGATGAAGCACTATCTTACAAAAACAAACCTAATCATATAATTGCTGCAGAAAGAAATACTCTTCTTGTAGATGGGTTTAAGTTTGGAAATTCACCATTTCATTATATTGATAAAAATTTAAAAGGTAAAACTCTCGCCCTGACAACTACCAATGGAACAAAAGCAATACACATGGCTAAAACTAACAAATTAATAACAGCATCTTTCGTAAATATTGATGCTGTTGTTGAGTTTTTAGTAAAAGATAATAAAGATGTAGTTATATTATGTTCTGGATGGAAAGGCTTATATAATCTAGAAGATACAGTTTTCGCAGGCGCACTTTCCGAAAAATTGATTAGTTCGAAATTCTTTAGTTCAAATTGTGATTCGTTAACTTCTTCAATTCAACTTTATTTAAATGGAAAAGATAATCTTTATAAGTATTTAGAAAATTCATCTTATAGGAGAAGAAATAGTACAAAGGAAGTATTAAAAGACACTAAATTCTGTTTAAATCCAACATTTAAATCAGATGCTGTTCCAATCTTTATAAAAGGTAAGTTGAAAAAAGCAATCTTTTAATAAAATAGTTTTAGAATAAGTAGGCAAATGCAATTACAAAGTTATAATTAGAAAGTTCATAAATATTTGATTTTTCTATATTACCAAAAGATGGAAGCTGAGTTTCTTTACTAATTTTTCCTATACTCATTAATCCAGTATTAATATTAGCATCTAACAAAAAACTCTCATTAACATAGAATGAAAGTCCAAAATTTAATCCAACATTAAGAGACTCTGATTCGTAAATTGCAGGATCTAAAGTATTCACAATAGATGAATCGCCATTAATTTTTTCTTCAGAGAATGTATATTCTTCAGAAATTAAAAAAGATAATGATGGTCCTATGTTTAAAGCTAATTTTTCAGAAGTCTTGAAGCTTAATGTAGGATTAAAATCAACATATGAAAGTTTAAGAGTATTTTCAGTTGAATATTCATCTCTACTGTTT
>JABICI010000055.1 GCA_018652335.1 Flavobacteriales bacterium | reverse complement strand
ATTTGGGAAGCGCTTATGTATGCTTCAGCAAATAAAGTTGACAATTTAATTGCTACTATTGATTATAATCAAAAGCAAATTGACGGTAGCTTAAATGAAGTGCTTTCTATTGGTAACTTAACTGCAAAGTTAACTGCATTTGATTGGATTGTATTAGAAGAGTTTCAAGGCAATGATATTAATGCTGTTATAAATACATTAGAAAGAGCTAGAGAGTTAACAAGAAACAAAAAACCTGTTGCAATAATTCTACATACTGAAATGGGTAATGGTGTTGATTTTATGATGGGAACCCACAAGTGGCATGGTTCTGCTCCAAATGATGAGCAATTAGCAAAAGCATTAGAACAAAATATTGAAACTTTAGGTGATTATTAAAAAAATTAAAATATTATTCGCTGTTATATTACTAGTCTTTACTAGTTCAAATGCTTTTTCTCAGAACAAAGAAGTTCCTGTTGATCGTATTCTATTTATTTTTGATGGATCTCAATCTATGCTATCAAGGTGGCAAAGTGGAAGAAAGATAGATATCGCAAAAAAATTATTAAGTAATATGGTTGATTCTCTTAAAAACATTGAAAATTTAGAAATTGGCTTAAGGGTATATGGTCATAAAAGTAATTATCCCCCACAGGATTGTGATGACACCCATTTAGAAGTGAATTTTCTAAATGCATATATGGCAGCCGATTTAATAAAAAAGAAGCTTTCTGTGATAAAGCCTAGAGGCACTACTCCAATCGCTAGGTCACTAGAAGAAGGTGCTAAGGATTTTCCAAATGATAATGGTAGAAATATTGTTATTTTAATTACTGATGGTAAGGAGGAATGCGGTATGGATCCATGTGCTGTTTCAAGGCTTTACCAAAGAGATGGTATTATCTTAAAACCATTTGTTATTGGTGTTGGTTTAGATAAAGAATGGAAAAAATCATTTGATTGTGTTGGTCGATTTTATGATGCGAGCCGTGAAAAAGATTTTTCTAATATCTTAAACATTGTTATTTCTCATGTAATTGACAATACAACCGCACAAGTAAATCTTTTAGATCAGAATGGTTTGCCAACTGAATCAAACGTTAATCTTACTTTTTATAATAATTTTACTGGAAAATCTAAGTATAACTTTATTCATACTCTTAATTCATCAGGCAATCCAGATACCTTGGTGATTGATCCAGTTTTGTCTTATGATATTGTTGCTCATACAATTCCTCCTGTCTCCATATCTAATATTACACTTAATCCTGGTAAACATACTATTATACCTATTGAAGCAGTACAAGGTAAACTTAATGTCAAGATGAGTTCAAAGATAAAATATCAATTCACAGTTAGTTCTTCAGATACAGATTCCACACTTAATTTACAGAGTATTAACGATCCTGAAAGGTATATTTCGGGTATTTATGATATTGAATTGTTTACATTACCTAGATTTAGGCTTGAAGATGTTGAAATTTTTCCATCACAAACAACCGAATGTTTTATTCCTTCTACTGGATTAGTTAATATCATGTTACCTTCTAAAGGTTTTGGTGGTATATATGTTGTTAATGGAGATAGTTTAAATCAGATTTATCATTTTAAAGGTGAGAGAACTGATTATAGACTTAATCTTCTACCAGGAAAATATAAAGTTGTTTATAGGTCTTTATCATCTAGAGAATCTATATATACTATTGAAAAAAACTTTACAGTTAAATCAGATAAATCTAAACTTATAAAAATCTACTAAATATGGAAATGAAAGATACTAGATCTGGATTTGGCGCAGGACTTACTGAGCTAGGAAAAAGCAATTCAAATGTAGTTGCCCTCTGTGCAGATCTTACAGGATCTTTAAATATGAATCAATTTAAAAATGATAATCCAGATAGATTTTTTCAAATTGGAATTGCTGAAGCAAATATGATGGGAATTGCTGCTGGAATGACAATTGGCGGTAAAATTCCTTTTACCGGAACATTTGCTAACTTTTCAACATCTCGAGTTTATGATCAAATAAGACAATCAATTGCATATTCTAACAAAAATGTTAAAATATGTGCATCTCATGCTGGATTAACTTTAGGTGAAGATGGCGCTACTCACCAGGTGCTAGAAGACATTGGTATGATGAAGATGTTGCCCCATATGGTTGTCATAAATCCTTGTGATCATAATCAAACAAAAGCAGCTACTATTGCTATATCTAAGTATATTGGTCCTGTTTATCTTAGGTTTGGTAGACCAAAAGTACCTAACTTTACACCTGAAAATCAGGAATTTAAGATTGGTAAGGCTATTCATTTAAAGCAGGGTAGCGACGTCACCATAATAGCTACAGGTCATCTAGTATGGGAAGCACTTGAGGCTGCCAAAATATTAGAGACTGATGGTATAAGTTCTGATGTGATTAATATACACACAATTAAGCCACTTGATACGGATGCGATTTTAAACTCAGTAAAACATACTGGATGTGTTGTAACTGCTGAAGAGCATATGTTGAATGGTGGCCTAGGTGATAGCATTGCACAGTTTTTATCAACAAATAATCCAGT
>JABICI010000038.1 GCA_018652335.1 Flavobacteriales bacterium | reverse complement strand
TATACTAAAGGAAATGGATACAAACCTTATGCTCGTGAAATGGATTTTGTAAACGAGAGAATTACAGAAGAAAACGTATTCAATCCAAATGCATTATTTATAGAGTGGCAAAAAGAAAAAGAAAAATACAGCAACGCAAAATCAAGCACTGCAGGTAATTGGGTGTCTAAAGGCCCTATCAATACACCAATAATTTTATCTAACAATAAAAAAAGAGGAAATGGTCGGGTGAATTGTATTGCTTTCGATCCTATTGATGAAGATATTATATGGATTGGCTCTCCGGCAGGTGGGCTTTGGAAATCAATTGATGGAGGAAGTAACTGGACAACAAATACTGATAATCTTCCTGTTATGGGAGTTTCCCATATTGCTATTGATCCTATCAATAATCAAACAATGTACATTGTTACTGGTGATGCAAATGCAACTGATACTTATAGTATAGGAATTCTAAAATCAATTGATGGGGGTGCAACTTGGAATACTACAGGATTAAGCTACACTGTTGACCAAGAAAAAACAGTAAACAAAGTGCTTATAAACCCTAATCATACTGATAGTTTAATTGCAGCTACTAACTCTAATCTTATGATAAGTTCAGATGGAGGGAATACATGGGCAACTACTGGTATTATTGGTAGATGGAGAGACATTGAATACAAACCAAATAATCGTAATGTTATTTATGCGGCTAAACAATCAAGTGGAGGGAGTAATGTCTACCGAACTATTGATGGTGGTAATAACTGGAATGTTATTAATAATGGGGTTTCATCAACTGGAAAACACAGACCTTTAATTGCTGTAACACCTGATAATCCTGAGGTTGTTTACGCACTTTATTCTGCTTCTGATTATAGTTTTCATGGACTTTATAAATCATCTGATGGAGGAGATAATTGGGTATTGCAATCAAATACTCCAAACATATTAGGTAGAGAAACTGATGGTAGTGGTGCTGGAGGTCAATCTTGGTATGACTTAAGCTTAGGTGTTGCAACAAATAATGAAGATTTAGTTTATGTAGGAGGCATTAATCTCTGGCGTTCTGATGATAGTGGTGCAAATTGGGATATAGATGCAAATAGTGGAAATGGAGCGAACTATTCTTACATGCATGTGGATCAACATGCTTTTGAGTTCAATCCACATACTCATGTTGCTTATGCAGGAAATGATGGTGGTTTTTACAAATATATGGATAATCTCAATAAATGGGTAGATATTTCAGATGGGCTTGAAATCTCTCAATTCTACAATTTAGGGCTTTCAAAATCAAACGCCAACAGAATCGTTGCAGGAGCACAAGATAATGGTACTGAAATGCTAACTGGCTCTACTTGGGATGCAATTATGGGTGGGGATGGTATGGAATGCGCAATAGATCATTATGATGAGGATATTATTTATGCTGAATATCAATATGGAGGGTTAAGAAAGTCATATAACGGAGGGAATTCATGGAATAATATTAAACCTGTAAGTTATGAGGGAGGGTGGAATACTCCTTATGAAATGCATCAAACTAACAACAATTTAATAGTAGCAGGATATGATGAGGTTTACCGATCAACAACTGCCGGAGCTATCTGGGATTCCGTTTCTTTTAATGTAAGTAATGGGGCTGCAATTCGTTCAATTGCTTTAGCATCTTCTGATGAGGATTATATTTATGCAGCAACTTATAGTAAGATAAAAGTTACTAAAGATGCTGGGCAATCTTGGACCTATATAAAGCCTGGTTTACCAAATTATAACATTACTGATGTGGCTGTTTCAACTACAAATCCGGATAGAGTTTGGGTTACTTTATCTGATTACAATAATACTCATAAAGTGTATGAATCAATTGATGCAGGAGATAACTGGACAAATGTCTCTGGAAGTAATTTACCTGCTCTTCCTGTTAATTGTATTGTTTATCAAGGTGGTGCTAATGATGATTTGTATATAGGAACTGATGTTGGGGTTTATTACAAAGACAATACCATGTCTGATTGGGTGCCTTTTAATGATGGTTTGCCAAATGTTATTGTAAAGGAATTGGAAATACATTATGATGAAGGAACTATCAGTGCTGCAACTTATGGAAGGGGAGTTTGGAAAAGTGATTTAAACACACTAAGTACTGTAAATTCTAATTACTTTAATGATGTTAAGTTTACAATATACCCTAACCCTGCTGATGATAAAATAACTATTCATACTACTGAAAATAAGGTGTTAGTTAACATCTATTCT
>JABICI010000140.1 GCA_018652335.1 Flavobacteriales bacterium | reverse complement strand
ATGATAAATCAAAAATTCTATATGGGTTGTATACTTCTAAGAAAGCAATTAGTAAGACTGATAAATGTTTTATTGTAGAAGGGTATACTGATGTTATATCAATGCACCAAAATGGCATTGAAAATGTAGTTTCAGCATCAGGTACAGCTCTAAGTTATTCACAAATACATCTAATTAAACGCTTAACGAATAATGTTGTTTTATTATTTGATGGAGATGAAGCTGGAATTAAAGCTACGATACGTTCGATAGATATTTGCTTGAAAGGAGAAATGAACGTTAGAATTGTATCATTTCCTAAGGGGGAGGATCCTGATTCATTTTCAAAAAAATTATCTACAATTGAATTTCAAGATTTTTTAGAAAAAAAATCTATCAATTTTGTAGACTACTTAATTGATATTTATAAACTTAATGATCAAACAGACCCAGCTAAGATAATTGATATAAAAAAGAAAATAATATCTAGTATTTCAGAAATTCCTGATGTTTTTAGTAGAGAAGAATACTGTAAAATTTACCATTCAAAATTAGATTTATCAGAACAAGCACTCTTAAAGCAAGTTATTAAGGCAAGGTCACGTATAAAGAACAGCACTTTAACTAATAAAAAAAATAAACCGAAATTAGAAGATAAGAAAGGATATATTAGTAAAAATCAAATTAAATTAGAAAAAAAAGAACAGGAAATTCTTAGAATATTAATCAATCATGGAAATAAAACTTTTATAAATAATAATAAAGAAGAAAGTGTTGCATCGATGATAATTAATGAATTACACCAAGATAAAATTGAACTTTCAAATACAATTTACAAAAATTTATATAATATAATTATTAAAATTATAAATGAAAAAAATAAAATAGATTTAAATCTACTTTTAAATAATATTGATGATACAATTAGTAAGTTAACAGTTGATTTAGTTGCTGAAGCTCATAATATTAGTGATAACTGGAAACAACAGCATAATATATTAACAGGAAGAGAAGATGAAAAATTATATAAAACAACAGAAAAAGCTATATTATCTTTAAAAAAAGAAATTGTTGATCTTAAAATTTCACAAATACAGATAAAAATTAAAGATGGGTCTATTGCTAAAAATGAAATAAAGAACTTAGGGTCTTTAATTAAAATTAAAACTCAAATTTCTAAAGTCCTTGGCAGAAATATTGGATGAAAATACTAAATTAGTTCACCGATTTCTTTATATCCTTTAAAATTAATTGTAGATTTTTTCTTCCATTCCATTCATTTTCAGAAATAGAGTAACAGATATCAAATTTATTTGGTTTCTTAACTATATCAAATTGATTGCCCATGCCAAAACCAATTGCTTGTATAGTGTTTTCTTTAGTTTTGGCAATTAGTTTTAAATGTGATTTATCTGAGCCAATTCTTTTACTATATCCATTTTCAGAAATTTGAGTACTCAAAAAAATTGGAGATAAATTTTTAGGTCCAAAAGGAGCAAATTGTTTTATAATTCTAAATAGTTTTGGATTAACATCAACCAAATCAATATCAATATCAATATCAATTTTTGGTGTCAATTGATTGCTAGTGATAGTAGCCGCAACCTCTTTCTCAAATTCAGCAATAAATTCAACAAGGTTTTCTGCTTTGACGCTCAATCCTGCTGCATACTTATGACCTCCAAATTTTTCGCATAAGTGGGAGCATTTTAAAATTGCTGAGTATAAATCAAAATTATGAACCGATCTAGCTGATCCTGTAAATATACCATCATTTTCAGCAAAAACAATTGTTGGTTTATAATGTTTTTCAATTAGGCGAGAAGCTACTATTCCGACGACTCCTTTATGCCAATCTTTACTAAAAACAACTGTAGATCTTTTATTTTTATCAACCATTTTTAAAGCTTCCTGCGTTATACTCAAATCAAGCTCCTTCCTGGATTTATTGTTTGAATCAATATTATTAGCAAGTTCTTTTGCTCTTAAAGAGTCAACTTCAACTAAGATTTCAACAGACTTACTAGCGTGTTCAATTCTTCCTGCAGCATTTATTCTTGGTGCAATGCCAAAGACAATATCAGTCATACTGAGTTCATTAGAATAAGATGTTAGATTTATTAAAGCTTTCAAGCCTTCTCTTGGAGATGAATTTAATTGTTTTAGACCATAGAAAGATAATACTCTATTTTCACCTGTCATATCTACAATGTCAGCTCCAATACTAATAGCTAATAAATCCATAAGATCAATAATTTCAATAAATTGAATATTATTTTTATTACAATAAGCTTGAATTAACTTAAACCCGACTCCACATCCTGATAATTCTTTAAACGGATAGTTACAATCTAATTGTTTAGGGTTTAATATTGCAATAGCATTAGGAAGTTGCGACGCAGGATTATGATGATCACAAATAATAAAATCAATTCCTTTTTTATTGGCATAATTGACCTGTTCAGTAGCTCTAATACCACAGTCAAGAGTTATTATTAAAGGAATTTGATTGTCATGAGCATAATCAATTCCTTTTAATGAAACTCCGTAACCTTCATTATATCTACATGGAATATAGTACTCAATATTCTTAGTAAATCTTTTAAGAAATATATACATCATTGCAACAGATGTTGTGCCGTCAACATCATAATCACCATAAATTAGTATCCTATGTCTTTGACTTATTGCTTTTTCAATTCTATTAACAGCTAGATGCATGTTTTTCATCAAAAAAGGGTCATGAAGATGAGAAATCTGTGGTCTGAAAAAAGATTTTGCATCATCAAAATTTTTAATACCTCTTAATACTAATAGTTGACTAATAATATTACTGACACCTAAATCAATTGCAAGTTTTTTAGCTAATTTTTCATTACATTTTTTTTTTTGCCACACTTTTTCCATTATCTCATAATTTCTGTTTGCTTAATAATAGAATATTTATGAATAAGCTCAAAGATATCTTGAATCATTTTTTCATCTAATTCTAATTCTTTTGCAATTAATGTTCTAGTTTTAATTATCTCAAACCATCTTTCAATTTGAAAAATAGTTAATCTATTTTTACTCTTAAAATTTGCAATTGTCTCTACAATTTTTTTCCTATTCTTTAAATGAACAATGATTTTATGATCTAAAATATCAATCTCGTTTCTAAATTGCAATAATTCATCTTTAAAAGCTTCGTCTCTTAGTTTAGTATCCCTAAGTACTAAATTATTAAGAATGTTATGCAGTTGATTTGTTGTTACTTGTTGTTTATGATCACTTAAAGCAAATTTAGGATTAAAATGAGTTTCAATCATTAACCCGTCAAGATTAATATCCATTGCAGTTTGAGCAATATCCTCAACCAGAGATGACTTTCCAGCAATATGAGAAGGATCACATATTATTGGTAAATCTTTTATTTCTCTTCTAAGTTTGATAGGAAGTTCCCATTTAGGTTCATTTCTAAAAGCTGATTCATTATAACTATAGAAACCTCTATGAATTGCAGCTAAATTATTTATCCCAACCTTATTTAATCTCTCAAGTGCTCCAATCCATAATCCTATCTCAGGATGTATTGGATTTTTTACAAAAATAGGTATATCTACTCCTCTCAAAGATTCAGCAATTTCTTGAACATAAAATGGGTTTACTGTTGTTCTGGCTCCTATCCATAGCATATCAATTCCTGCTTTCAAACAAATTTCAACATGCTTAGGAGTTGCAACTTCTGTAGAAACTTTTAATCCTGTAGTAGATTGAACTTTTTGTAGCCATTTAATTGCAATTTCACCATATCCTTCAAAAGCATTTGGATTAGTTCTTGGCTTCCATGCCCCTGCTCTAAAAACATCTGTTACTAATTTTATATCATTAGCAATTTTAAGAACTTGAGATTCAGATTCTGCACTGCAAGGTCCAGCTATCACGTAAGGCTTCTTATTAATATTATTTTTTAAATTCATTTCTTCCCTTCAATAATAATTACAAACTCTCCTTTTGGTTTCTTTATTTTAAACTGTGATAGCAAATCTGAGATTGTTCCTCTGTGAGTCTCTTCATAAAATTTACTAATTTCTCTAGAAATAGAGGCATGTCTTTTATCACCAAAATATTCTAAAAACTGAGTTAAAGTTTTAATAATTCTGTGTGGCGATTCATAAAAAACTAATGTTCTAACTTCATCTGACAAACTAATTAAACGCGTTACCCGCCCTTTCTTTAAAGGTAGAAAGCCCTCAAAAAGAAACTTGTCTGTTGGTAGTCCAGAATTAACTAATGCAGGAATAAAAGCTGTAGCACCTGGCAAACAATCAACTTCTATTTTTTCTTTAATACACTCTCTTATTAACAAAAATCCTGGATCAGAAATAGCAGGTGTACCCGCATCTGAAATTAATCCAATACTCTCCCCTCTCCTAAGTCTTTTAATATATTTTTGTAGGACTTCATGCTCATTGTGCATATGAAAAGAAGACATCTGAGTATTAATGTTATAATGTATAAATAATTTTTTAGAATTTCTGGTGTCCTCTGCTAAAACTAAATCTACTTCATTAAGTAAACGGATTGCTCGTAAAGTAATATCCTCTAAATTACCAATTGGAGTTGGAATAATATATAGTTTTGACATTCTGTAAAATTAGATAAATAGTGGGTAAAATTCAAATTTTGGCGATATCCTTATTGTAGGAGATGGGAAGTGCATATAGTTTAACCAGTGTAACACTTTTTCACCTAATGGAGAGTCCCAAGTTTTTAACATCTTTGGGAGATCATAATCGAATGCTATATAAAATTCTCTATTTCCGCCTGTTTTTGATAGATTATCATCTAAGTACTGAGTATCATCTATCCCATATCCTATAGCAAGATTTAACCACTCTGGCCAACAACATAAATCCAGAAAATGATTAATATCAAATGTCATCCAATAAGTTTGATTAGGATAATCATCCTGCCAAGCAAAACTACTAGTTTCTTTTCCTCTCTGTTGATCAAGTTGCCAATAAATATTAGAGCGTTTATAATAAGATAATTTAAAGCTAATAGCATTAAAATCTTTATTATGGTATTGCAAAACGGGCCATAATGATCCAGCTGACCCTAAAGCTAAGTCCCATTTACTAAACCCCCAATATGGTGCATATGCATCCTTCATTTCTATAGCTAATTGTAATCCTGTACCAAATGCAGCCCCATACCAAAGTGCTTTTTTGGTCTTCAGGCCTGTCCATTGCATAGAAGAAGAAAATAGATCTGAGGCTTGTAATCCACCTAAGAAATGTCCAGCTTTATCTAAATTTAAAGCATAGGTTAAATCAGATCCATCATCGAAGTGAAAAGGTATTTGTTCCGCAGACCACCAAGCATTTTGAACATATAAATAAGATGCAGCAAGCCCGCTTACAAAGCTACTACTAACTAATAAAAAACGCTTTTTATTTATATAATTAGTATCTGATTGAGCAAGAACAGTATTTGATAAAAATATCAATATACTTAATAATAACAATGTGATTTTTTTCATATAAATTGAAAATCCTTTTTATACATTTGTTAACAAACTTAACAAAAGAAATTAGTTACAATGTTTATTGATTCACAAATAAAATGTCAAATGTTAAAAGGAAGTATTGAAATTATTTGTGGGTCAATGTTTTCAGGAAAAACTGAAGAACTTTTAAGAAGATTAAAACGTGCTGAATTTGCAAAACAAAAAGTTGCAGTTTTTAAGCCGCTAATTGACACTCGATATGATGCTAGAAAAATAGTTTCTCATGACTCTAACGCAATAAAATCAAAACCCGTTAAATTAGCAATCGAAATATTAGATCAAATTGATAACGCTGAGGTAATTGCGATAGATGAAGCGCAATTTTTTGATAAAGAATTGATTAGAATCAGCAACCTTTTAGCAAATCAAGGTAAGAGAGTGATAATAGCTGGTCTAGATATGGATTTTAAGGGAAAGCCATTTGGGATAATGCCAGATCTTTTAGCTATTGCAGAACATATAACTAAAGTTCATGCCATATGTATTGAATGTGGTACTGCTGCTAATCACTCTTATAGATTGACCAAAAATCAGCAATTAATAGAACTTGGAGATAAGTTAGAATATAAAGCGTTATGCAGAGATTGTTTCTTTGAAAAAGAAGATAATGGAAGCGAATGAAACAATATTATATATTGATTTAAAAAAATTAGAAAGTAATTTTCAATATCTTAATAATTTAATTAAACATAAAACTAAAATTATTGCTGTTGTTAAAGCATTTGGATATGGCCATGGTGATATAGAAATTTCACGAAAATTAGAATCCTTAGGAATTTATGCCTTATGGGTTAGTGACTTTGAAGAAGGTGTTGAGCTGAGAGAGGCTGGTATTAAGTGTAAAATAATTATTGCAAATACAGGAACAAAAAGCTATAATAAAATTCTAAAATATAAACTTGATGTCGTTGTCTACAGTAAAAAAATATTGGCTTTTTACTGCAAAAACAAAAACCCGATTGATATTCATTTAAAGATTAATACTGGAATGAATAGATATGGATTTGAAGAAAAAGAGATTGATGAAATTTATTCAATCATTAAAAAAAACAAACACCTTAATTTATTATCAATCTGTTCTCATTTAGCATCTTCTGAAAGAAATGATTTAAGAAAAATTAACTTATTGCAACTTAAAAAATTTAGCTCTATAAATTCAAATTTCAACAATAAATATGATAAAAAAATTAGTTTTCATATTTTAAATTCACATGGTTTGTTAAATTATCCAGATTTTAAGTATGATTTTGTTAGAATTGGTATTGGCTTATATGGATCAGCAAATGATATAAATTTAAAGCAAATAAGTAAATTAATATCTGTTGTTTCGCAAATAAGAGAAATAAAAAAAGGTTCTAGTGTTGGATACGGTTCTTCTTATATTGCTGAAAAAAAAATAAAAATGGCTATAATCCCAATTGGTTATGCAGATGGATTAAATAGAAAATTAGGCTGTAATAATGGAGTGGTTATAATAAAAAATAATAAATGTAAAATTATTGGTGAAATTAGTATGGATAGCTTAGCTGTCAATATTTCAGATTTGAATGTTAAAGAAGGTGATAAAGTAGAGATTTTTGGTGAAAATCTTTCAGTAGTAGAGATTGCAAGCAAAATAAATACCATTCCTTATGAAATATACTCAACATTAAATAGGAGAATTAAGCGGGTTTATTTAAACTAAATCTCATTGCTAAAAGTAAATAAAAAAAGGTAAAGAAGACTACTCCAGCTTGCCTCTCAAGCATAGATTCAGTAAAAAAACTCATTGCTATCAGAAATAAAAATGCTAGAACAATATAATCTTGTTTTATAATTGAAATAATAACTAAATGTGATAAAAGATAGATTAATATAATCAGTCCAAAAAAACCAACTGTTGCAAATGTCTGTAAATATTGATTATGGAAATTATATTTTTTTTTAGCAAAGTACCGATATTTATTAATTTGTTGTATTAAAATATTTTCTGATTCTTTCTTTAATTTTGTATGATCAAGTGTTAATTTTTTTGCTTGTATATTTAGATGCTTATTATTTGCTTTTAGAAAATTAATAGTTGAGTCAACTGTATGATCTGTAATTGGCTTACTAAATTCTTTAGAATAGGAAGATACTAAAACATCTTTAGCATCACCAACTCCAACACCAAACAACCAATTATACTTAATAACATCTATTGCTTTATTCCAAATAAATTTTCTGGGATCAGAATTTTGTGAATCATTTCCAATACTACTAATATGTGAAACAGTTTGTTTATATCTAGTATTTAAAACAGATGGAGTGCTTACTAAAAAATACGACACCATAAAAGCTAAAATAGTGTACGAAAAACCAAGATATATTTTCTTTTTTAAATAATAATGAAAAATTAGGAATATTGGTGTCACTACGCTCATACATAACATTTGCATTCTGGAAGATAATAGGAACAAGAAGAAAAATTGCACTATAGTTAGAAGTGAGAAAATCCAATTATGTGAATATTCTTTGTTTAAATAAATATAAACTAGAATAAAAATAGAAAAACTAGTAAAGGTTGCTTGATATGCTGTATGCATGTTAACTGTTAATGAGCCATAAAAAAATTCATTAATATTTCTAGTATTTAAATAATTGAAAAAAGCATCAAAAAAACAATAACAATTCAGAGATATAACTGACAGAGCAAATACCATAAGTAATTTGTTAATTTCCTTAATAGATAGTGGCTTATTAGATAACATTATTAATGGAAGAATTAATATTGGTATCTTAAGAACTAAATCTGCTATAGCAAATGATTGATTCTCTGACCAAAAAAAACTTACTGCATAAAGTATGTAAAAAATGATAAATGCCAAAAAAAAACTATTACTAGAAATACTTTGTATCACTGTTTGGAATTTAGTCGTGAAAATCCAATGTAAAAATAATGCACATAAAGCAACCTTGTAAATTACTATTTGGAAGGCAATACCAACGACAAATATCGTTAGCAAAATGAAATAAACATTTTTTTTATTAATGCTAAGCACTATTCTTTAGCGCTTAAGATATACTGATACTTTTCTGTATCTTTTAAAATTTGAATGGCTTCTTCAACCTCGTTATCAAAACTTAAACCAGCAAGAATCCTTCCTTTCTGATAAAAATATCTACTCATTATCTCTCCAGTTAGAATCTGTTTAATATCTTCTTTACTATTTAATAAATCATCATTTTTGTTATTAATCATTTTATTAAAAAGAGAGTCATACTCAACAGAAAAAGAAGCAAAATATTTTTCTTCTTCAGCTTGTTTTTTTAAATCTTCTAATACTTTCTCTGTCTCTGTCTGGTATGAGTAATCTTTGTCTTTTAAATATTTAGTAAAATCACTAAAATCTGATTCATTAAAAATGAAATTAGGTGGAATTGAATCGTGTAAAAGACGATAATCTGTTGCATAATTAAAAAATAATCTTTCTTTCACTAAAGATCCAATAATCATACCATATTTGTCTTTACTTATTACTATATCTGGTAGTATACCACCTCCATCTTTAACCATTCTACCATTTCTTGTCTTATATGTCGTCATTAAAGAATCAGGAATTTTTCCTACGCTTCCATCTTGATTTCTGTGCGAATAATCTAAAGCTTGTATACATCTCCCACTTGGAATATAATATTTAGCAACAGTAAGTTTTAGCTGTGAATTATAAGATAATTTTCTTGTTTGTTGTACAAGACCCTTCCCATAGCTTCTTTGTCCGATAATAACCCCTCTATCTAAATCTTGAATTGAACCAGAAACTATTTCTGATGCAGATGCAGATGAAGAATTAATTAATACAACAAGTGGGACCTCAGAATCAAGTGGATTCTTATTTGCAATATATTTTTTATCCCAGGATTTTATTTTACCTCTTGTACTAACAACTTCTTCCCCTTTATCAATAAACAAATTGACAATATCAACTGATTCATTTAACAGACCACCTGGATTGCTTCTTAAATCTAAAATTAAACCTGTTAAATTTTGATTTTTCTTTAGCTCTAGTATTGAGTTTTTGAGCTCTAAAGCACAATTTCTAGTAAATGAGCGAAGTCGGATGTAACCGATACCATCATCTACAAAATCAGAATATGGAATACTTGGTACTGAAACTTTCTCTCGATTAAATGTAACTTCAAAAGGAGTACTATTGTTCTTTCTTTCAATTAATAAGTTGACCGAAGTATTTGGTTGTCCTTTGAGAATTTTACTTACTTCTTCCGTAGTCTTAGATTTAGCGCTTAAACCATTTATCTCAAGTATCTTATCTCCAGCCATTAAGCCTGATTTCTGAGCCGGAAACCCCTCATATGGCTCAGAAATAATTACATAATCATCCATTGTAGTAATCATAGCACCTATTCCGCCATATTGACCAGTGGTCATAAATTTAAAATCTTCAATTTCCGTTTCTGGAATATAAGTTGTGTATGGATCAAGTGACTTAAGCATTTCATCAATGCCATTTTTCATTAAATCTCCAGGTATTGTTTCATCTACGTAAAATGTATTTAATTCTTTATAAAGTGTTGTGAAAATATCTAAATGCTTAGCGATTTCAAAATAGTTGTCAACAAAACTAAATGACATAAATGATGTTACCGTCAAACAAAATGCTAAAATTGTGAGTTTAATTTTTTTATTCATATTATTATGGTATTGGATCGTGGCCATGCCCCCCCCATGGGTGGCAACTTAATATTCTTTTAAATGATAGTTTTAATCCTTTAGACAAACCAAATTTATTAATCACATCTAAAGAATATTTAGAGCAAGTTGGGCTATATCTACAACTTCTTGGTAATATTGGAGAAATAGATTTCCTATAAAAAACAATTAATAATTTTATAATAAAAGTTAAAATTTGGTTCATAAAACATTAATAAAACGATTTATCATAAGATTTATTTTTACATCTATATCTTTAAAACATAGTTCTTTATGAGTACTATAAATTATTGCAAAATAAATTTGCTTTTGCTGATTTTTCAAGTGTTCTTCTAACTTAAATTTTCTAGTTCGATATGATTCCCTTATATACCTTTTAATTGTATTTCTTTGAACAGCTAATTTAATTCTTTTTTTTGGTACAACTATCAAAGATTTAATCAACACATCATCTATGTTTTCATTATAAAACCATACTATTCTAAATGGATGTAAAGATATTGAAGTTCCTTGATCAAATAATTCATCAATATCAGTGTTATTACAAAGTTTTTGATTTTTTGGGAATCTAAACATAACACATATCCTTCAAATTCTAAATTACACTCTACTTTCTAACTCTTTTATTAGCGACTTTAATATATTGATCTAAAGCCATCAACATTGATGGAGCTTTTTTACTTGGTGCCTCTATATCAATCCTTAGGCCATTGTCTTCAACTGATTTTACTGTAGTTGGACCAAATACAGCTAATCTTGTGTCATTTTGTTCAAACTCTGGAAAGTTTTCAAGCAATGACTTAATGCCTGTTGGACTAAAAAAAACTAATATATCGTACTTTACATCTGATAAATCTGATAAATCTGAACAACACACCTTGTACATTTGAGCTTTTGTATAATTCAAACCGCTTTCTTCCAAAACAATATTTTTTTTATTTTTTAATAAATCAGAACACGGAAAAATAAATTTTGATTCTTTATGCTTTTGCATCACTGGAATTAAGCTAGCTAAGGATTGTTCACCTGTAAATATTTTACGTTTTCTATAGGTGATAAAATTTTGAAGGTAATGTGCAATAACTTCAGAAACACAAAAATATTTAATAAAATCAGGTATTCTTAACCTAAGTTTTTCCATCATTCCGAAATAATGATCCATAGCATTTTTTGATGTAAAAATAACTGCGTCGTGATTTAATATAGAAATTTTTTGTTCTTTAAATTCCATAGCTGTTATTTCAGAAACATGCATAAAAGGTTTAAAATCAATTTTTACTTTATGCTTTTTAGCTAATGTAGAGTAAGGAGACTTCCCTTCTGGCTCAGGCTGGGAAATTAGTATAGTTTTAACTTTCTTATTTTGTGTAGGCATCTTTATATTTTTTTAATAAAAAACCTCCTTCACAAGTAGCAATATAGGAGAAATTTCGAGCAAGCAAAGATACAAAAAAATATAAACCTTAGACAAACCAAAAGAATTGGTGCCAATCCACCAGAGCCATACAATTTTCAAAAGTAATAGTATGGACGCAATAAACAAAACAATTAAAATAACTATATGAGAAATATCAAATGCAAAAAAATAAATACATAATACGAGTGGAGAAATTAGAAATCCAAGTGTTTTATCAAACAATAATGAAAAAAAAACTGCTAACTTAGAAACCTCTTCAAGATGAAATAATGACCCTAATAATCTAACAATAATTATTCTACCTAAAAAATAAGAGCCAATTGAAGTAAAAATAATTAGGATAGAACTTATGTCATCTTTCATCAACAATTTCACAAAAATAAGTGTGAAATTAATCAACATTATTAATGATGTTAATATATTGACCCTCTCTGTAAAAACATTTTCTTCTCTTAAAAATTGGTTAGAATATCTTCTTGCATATACTCCCATAAACAATAATTTAGCATGTTTCCAGTACATCCCTTTAAGAATTGCAATCAGTAAAAAAGATATAGTAATTAAAACAAAAAATACATCTTGATTATATGTTAAGTTAAAAATTGGCAAAATTCAGTTTAATAAAACAAAGATAAGTTATGATATTATTATTTGATTTAAAAAAATTACTTTTGTAAAAAAAAAATGTCACAAGATTTATATCAAGCTCCAGATTATTTTTTGATGGATGAACTTTTATCTGAAGAGCATAAATTAATAAGAGATGCTGCTAGAGAATGGGTAAAAAAAGATATTTCTCCAATTATTGAAGAAGCGTGTCAAAAAGCAGAATTCCCAAATCAAATTATTAAAGGTTTAGGTGAAATTGGCGCTTTTGGTCCCTATATACCTTCGAAATATGGAGGGCCTGAACTAGATCAAATTTCATATGGATTAATAATGCAAGAATTAGAAAGAGGTGATAGCGGTGTACGATCAACAGCTTCAGTACAATCTTCATTAGTTATGTATCCAATATGGAAATACGGAAGTGAAGAACAAAAAAATAAATACTTACCCAAACTAGCTACTGGAGAATTAATGGGTTGTTTTGGCCTTACTGAACCCGACCATGGTTCAAATCCTGGAGGCATGACAACTAATATCAAAGATATGGGAGATTATTATCTTCTTAATGGAGCTAAAATGTGGATTTCTAACTCACCGTTTGCTGACATAGCTGTGGTTTGGGCAAAAAATGAAGATGGCAGAATAAAAGGACTTATTGTTGAAAGAGGGATGGATGGTTTTACGACTCCAGAAACTCATAATAAATGGAGTCTACGAGCATCATCTACTGGTGAATTAGTTTTTGATAATGTCAAAATCCCAAAAGAAAATATCTTGCCTCATAGAGATGGTCTAGGAGCACCATTATCATGTTTGGATTCAGCTAGATATGGAATTGCTTGGGGAACAATCGGAACAGCAATGGATTGTTACGACACAGCACTAAGATATTCAAAAGAGAGAATTCAGTTTGGAAAACCAATTGCATCTTTTCAGTTACAACAAAAGAAATTAGCTGAAATGATTACAGAAATAACAAAAGCACAATTCTTAACTTGGAGGCTAGGTGTCTTACGAAATGAAGGCAGAGCAACTACAGGGCAAATTTCCATGTGTAAAAGAAATAATGTTGATATGGCGCTTAAAATAGCTAGAGAAGCAAGACAAATTTTAGGTGGTATGGGAATAACAGGAGAATACTCAATCATGAGACATATGATGAATTTAGAATCCGTTGTAACTTATGAGGGAACCCATGACATTCATCTTTTAATAACAGGACATGATATAACAGGTGAGAGTGCATTTAAATAAAAAAATCATAACTCTTTTTAGAATTATCGCATTTTTAGAGGGCACATCTTACTTGCTTTTACTTTTTGTTGGGGTACCATTTAAATACTTAAATGGTAATGACTATATCGTTAAACTATTGGGAATGCCACATGGATTGTTGTTTGTTGCCTATATATTTATAGCAATTTATCTAGGATTAAATCAAGATTGGAGCTTCAGAAAAAAACTTATAGTTTTGGCTTCATCAGTAATACCATTTGGTACTTTCTATGTAGAATTTAAGTATTTAAGATCAAAAAACTAAAAAACGAAACTAAGTCCAAATTGAGTTATTCCTTTATTAAACCCATCGTTTATATCAGTGTTAAGGTATCTGTTATATCCAATATCAAAATTCACAAAATTCAAGAGTTGATATCTTAGTCCAAATCCAATCTTAATTGCATCCATCTGGCTAATATCATGTTCTTCATCATTTTTACGAAAAGGTACATGCATAGCAACATAAAAATCATCTAAAATTGCCTGTAAATTTTCATTATCTTTTAATTTTGAAGTAAAAATATCATATTCAACATAAAATGTTCTCCCAAATAAAAATTGGCCGTCAATGATTGGCTCTTCACCATCATTTCTAATATCAGACATAGAATTATAAGAAGAAATTCCT
>JABICI010000129.1 GCA_018652335.1 Flavobacteriales bacterium | reverse complement strand
GAATATAATTTCTTGTTTCTCTTCTCAAATGTGGATAAAGGTCCCAAAAATTATTTGACCCAATGCTATTAATTTTCCTTTGTAAATACCCTGGACCGCCATTATACGCAGCTAAAACTAAATTCCAATCTCCAAAATTATCATATAGTTTTAAAAAGTATTCGCATGCTGCTTGAGTAGATTTAATTGGATCTTGTCTTTCATCTATATAAGAGGTAACATTCAAATTATATTCTCTTCCAGTAAGGTACATAAATTGCCAAAGTCCAGTAGCTCCAGAATGAGACTTAGCTTTAGGATTTAATGCAGACTCTACGATTGCTAGATATTTTAATTCTAAAGGTAATTCGTAGCTATCTAATAAAGACTCAAATAATGGAAAATATAGTTTTTTAAAGCCTAGCATTCTTGAGATTAAAGCTCTATTCCTTCCTAAATAGCTTTCAATAAATGGATGAACTTTATCGTTGTAAGCTAAATCCATTGGAGAGTTTGCGTCTAAGGCTTCTAATCGAATTGCAAACATATTAGCTGAATCTATATGAGTTTTTAAGTTTGAATCGTCGTAAATTGAATCTTGCAATACAATAGAACTTATTTTAGAAAGATGTAGGGTGTCATTAGCACTAATATTAAACGATACTAAAAATGCTAAAAAGAATAAAAATCTCATTATACAAATTTGATAAAAAAACCTAACTAAGTGAAGTAATAAAATTCCAATTATTAACTCATGTTTGTTAAACAAAATTTTAATTTAAAAGATTAAAGATTTTGTATCTTTGCAACATATGAGTAAGCAAACAAAATATAATCAAGGAAAACTATTAAAAACAATAAGTGATCCTACAGATTTAAGAAAATTAAATCCAAAACAATTAAAACAAGTTTGTAGTGAGCTTAGAAAATATATAATTGATATTGTCTCAGAAAAAGGGGGGCATTTTGGAGCAAGTCTTGGAGTTATTGAACTAACTGTTGCGCTACATTATGTATTTAATACTCCTCACGACCAACTAGTATGGGATGTGGGTCATCAAGCATACGGTCACAAAATTTTAACAGGTAGAAAAGATCAATTTGTAACAAATAGAATAAAAGATGGATTAAGTGGCTTCCCAAAAAGAAGTGAAAGTGTGTACGATACATTTGGAGTTGGTCATGCGTCGACATCAATATCTGCAGCACTTGGAATGTCAATTGCCTCAAAAAGCAATGGTGAAAATGACAAACAACATATAGCAGTAATAGGTGATGGCTCAATGACAGCTGGATTAGCTTTTGAGGGTCTCAATCATGCAGGAGCAGAAAACACAAACTTATTAGTTATACTTAATGATAACTGCATGTCTATTGATCCAGCTGTGGGAGCTTTAAAGGAATACCTTACTGATATTTCGACATCAAATACTTACAACAAGGCAAGGAATAAAATCTGGAAAATTCTTGGTAAAATAAGTCAGTTTGGGCCAAATGCACAGAAAATAGCAAAAAAAGTTGAGGGTGCTGTTAAATCAACTATTTTAGGTGAAAGTAATTATTTTGAATCATTAAATTTTAGATATTTTGGGCCTATAGACGGACATGATGTCAAGCATTTATCAGAAGTACTAAGAGATTTAAAAAATATCCCAGGACCTAAAATTTTACATTGCGTAACAGAAAAAGGAAAAGGATACTCCCCGGCTGAAAAAGGTGATTCAACAAAATGGCATGCGCCAGGATTGTTTGATAAAAAAACTGGCGAAATATTAACTTCTAAGATTGAAAAAACTCCTCCCAAATATCAGGATGTTTTTGGGGAAACAATAATAGAATTAGCTAAAAAAAATAAAAATATAGTTGGGGTTACTCCTGCAATGCTAACGGGTTCATCATTGAATAAGATGATGAAAGCAATGCCTGATAGAACATTTGATGTTGGTATAGCAGAACAGCATGCTGTCACATTTTCAGCTGGACTATCAACACAAGGAAAAATTCCTTTTTGCAATATATACTCATCTTTTATGCAAAGAGCATATGATCAATTAATACATGATGTAGCGCTTCAAAATTTAAATGTTGTTTTTTGTCTTGATAGAGGTGGTTTAGTTGGTGCAGATGGAGCTACCCATCATGGAGTATATGATATTAGCTATTTAAGATGTATACCTAATATGATAGTTTCAGCTCCTATGAACGAAGAGGAGCTTAGGAATTTAATGTATACTGCACAACTTCCTAACAAAGGCCCTTTCTCTATTAGATACCCAAGAGGCAAAGGAGTATTATTAGATTGGAAAAAAGATTTTAAAGAAATTAAAATTGGAAAAGGTAGAATGATTTCAGATGGCGATTCAATTGCAATTTTATCTATTGGTCACCCTGGGAACCTTGTAGTAGATTCACAAAAGGAATTTAAGAACAAAGGGTTAGATATTGCACATTACGATATGAGGTTCATTAAACCACTTGACATTAATTTATTACATAAAATAGCTCAAAAACACAGATATATTATTACGCTGGAAGATGGATGCTTACAAGGAGGTTTTGGATCAGCTATTCTTGAATTTATGTCGGATAATAATTATTCATGTAAAATACATCGTCTTGGTATCCCTGATAAGTTCATTCATCATGGTACCATAGAAGAATTACAAGAGCAATGTGGATTTGATAAAGATGCTATAATAAAATGCATTGATAAAATAAATCAAACTGAGTTAATCGCTCAACCATCTAATAACTAGATAGTCTAATCTTAAACTATTTACTTTTTTATATCTTTGTTTTAATCTAAATTCTGGTAAATGACTGTTAAAGAAATTCTTGCTACAAAAGATACAAATAATATAATATCTGTAAAAGGATGGGTAAAAACTAAAAGAGGAAGTAAAAATGTTTCGTTTATAGCATTAAATGATGGCTCTACTATTAATAGTATTCAGGTTGTGGCAGAAAGCGATAGTTTTAATGAAGAATTACTAAAAAAAATAACAACTGGATCATGTATATGTGTGAATGGGAAACTTGTTAAATCCAAGGGTCAAGGTCAAGTTAATGAGATACTAGCAAGTTCAGTAGAAATACTTGGTAAAGCAGATGCAAAAGAATACCCTTTGCAACCCAAAAAGCATTCTTTGGAATTTCTAAGAGAAAAAGCACATTTACGATTTAGAACAAATACTTTCTCTGCAATATTTAGAATAAGACATGCTTTAACCTTTGCAGTACATAAATTTTTTAACGACAGAGGCTTTGTTAATTTACACACCCCAATAATTACTGGTGCGGATGCTGAGGGTGCAGGCGAAATGTTTCAAGTTACAAATCTAGATTTAGAGAACGGTAAAGAAATAGACTTCTCAAAAGATTTCTTTGGTAAAAAAACTCATTTGACAGTTTCAGGTCAATTAGAAGCCGAACTTGGGGCAATGGGACTCGGAAAAGTATATACATTTGGGCCAACATTTCGTGCAGAAAACTCTAATACATCTAGGCATTTATCGGAGTTTTGGATGATTGAACCAGAAGTGGCTTTTGCATCATTAGACGACAATATTTTATTAGCTGAAGAGTTTCTTAAATATTGTATTGACTATTGTATCAAAAAAAATCCTGAAGATTTAAAGTTTCTTAACACTCGATTGGAAGAGGAAGAAAAAGATATTAAGAAAGAATTACGTTCAGAAATGTCTCTTTTAGATAGGCTTAATTTTATTATTAATAATGACTTTGTGCGTCTTACTTATAGAGAAGCAATTGAGATTTTGAAAAACTCTAAACCTAACAAAAAGAAAAAATTTAATTATATAATTAACGGTTTTGGTGCTGATTTACAATCAGAACATGAAAGATTTTTGGTAGAGAAAAAATTTAAGAAACCTGTAATAATAACTGATTATCCAAAAAATATAAAAGCATTCTACATGAGGATGAATGATGATAATGAAACCGTACGAGCAATGGACATTCTTTTTCCAACAATTGGAGAGATTATTGGAGGATCACAAAGGGAAGAAAGGTTAGATAAATTAGAGTCTAGAATGGAAGAAATGAATGTAAGTAAAGAAGAAATATGGTGGTATTTAGAAACTAGAAAATACGGAAGTTGTATTCACTCAGGGTTTGGATTGGGTTTTGAGAGATTGGTTATGTTTATAACTGGAATGAAAAATATACGTGATGTTATACCCTTTCCGCGCACTCCTCAAAGTGCAGATTTTTGATGAATAAACAAAGATTAGTCCAAAAACAATATCAAAATTTAAGCCCTCAACAAATTCAATTTTTGAGCTTATTACAAACTCCTATTGTATCTCTAGAAAAAAGGATTGAAGAGGAGCTAGAAAAAAATCCAGCACTAGAAGAGGATGAACATGAAGAAATAAATCAACCGTTATATCAAAAGAAAGAAGGCATTAATAATTTTGAAGAAAATCAAATAGTTGAAAAAAACGAAAGTTTAGAGACTTATCTTATTAATCAACTCATAGACTTAAATTTAGAAGATGATATTAAGTTTCTAGTAAAGTATTTAATTAATAGTATCGATAAAAATGGGTTCTTAAATAGGGATCTTTACTCGATAAGTAGTGATATTTTGATAAATAATAATGAAAATGTAGAAGAGAAAAAACTTAACGAAGCATTAATTATTTTAAAAAGCTTAGAACCTATTGGTATTGGCAGTAAAAATCTACAGGAATGTCTTTTAATACAATTAAAGAAAAGGTTTCCTAATGAAGAAGATGCATATAATATTATCTTACATCATTATTCCTCTTTTAGTAATAAAAATTATGAATTTATTATTAAAAAAATTGGTTTAAGTAAAATAGAATTAAGAAAAGTTTATGATTTAATAGCCAAACTTAAACCTATTCCTTCAGCTGGTTTTGCTAGTCAATCTAATATTACAAAATATATTTACTCTGATTTTACAATTTCGACCATTAACAATGAAATTGAATTACAAATTAATAAAGCTAACACTAAGCCAATTAAAATAAGTAATTACTATACTGCCTTATTAAATGAAACGAAAGATAGTAAAACCAAAGATTTTTTATCAAAAAAAATTGAGCAAGCTAACTGGTTTAAAGAAGCAATAATTAAAAGAGAACACACACTTAAAATTGTAATGAAAGCAATAATAAAATTACAAGAAGAATACTTTTTTAGTGGTGCAGAAAGTGATTTGAAGCCAATGAAGCTATCTGACATATCAGAAATGGTTAATATGGATATTTCTACTATCTCAAGAGTAAGTAACTCAAAATACATTGAAACTCAGTTTGGGACTTTTAAAGTTAAAGAACTTTTTTCAGAGGCATATATAAAAGAAAGCGGAGAAGTTATTTCTACCAAAGAAATAAAAAATAAACTGAAAGAATTAATAGCGATTGAAAACAAATTATCACCATTGACAGATGAGCAATTAACTCATGAGTTAAGTAAACATGAATTTAATATTGCAAGAAGAACAGTATCAAAATACAGGGAAATATTAAATATAAAAACAGCAAAACATAGAAGGGAAATATAATGGCAATTTCAAGGTTAATATCAATTTTACTACATCCAATATTTATTCCTGTCATTTCATTTTACTTAAGTATTAGGATGGTTCCGAATTTAGATTTCACTATAGCAAATTATCAAAATTATATTTTATTAATTTTGATTATCTGTACAATAATATTGCCTGTACTTTGTATGCTGTTTCTAATAAAATTTGATGTAATTAGTTCTTTAGAAATGACGAAAAATCAGGATAGGCCTATTCCATTAATCTTGACGGGTTGCTGTTTGATATTAGCTTTAAAGTTAACAGAAAGTCTTCTTATTTTTACACCTGTACTAAAAAAAGAATTAGTTGGCGCGATAATTATAATCCTTTTAGCATCTATAATATCTAAATTTTGGAAAATCAGCCTTCACATGTTAGGTTTAGGAGGTTTAATCGGGGTGTTGGTAAGTCTTCAATACTTATATGGAGGTCTAAACTCAATGATAATATATTTTATGCTTATTGCAGGAATTACAGCAATGGCAAGAATTTACTTAAAGGCTCATAATCACAAGCAAATATACGCCGGTTTTATAGTGGGTTTCATTATTGAATGCGTCATAATATTACTATTTTAGGATTAAATCTACAATTTGTATCTTCCTTTCAAGCATAGCATCTATACTATAGATTGAGTTTTTCTTATCATTAACATCATCACTGACATAATTTGAAGAGTTACTTTCTCCAAATGAGACTTCATTAATTATTAATTTTTTTGTTAATATATATTTTGAAAAATTACCATTTTTATACTGGGTTAAATAGTTAATAAAGCTAGAAATTCTACGGCGAGAAAGATTTTTATTATATTTAATATTATGTAATGGACTTGCATATCCAGTAATCTGTAACTCGAACGATTTTCCATTATTTAATTCTATAAATAGTAAATCTAGCAACCTATTTAAACTATTAAAATTGGCTTGTAAGATATTGCTAAAGAAAAAATTTGCTTCCATATTTTTAGAAGAATATAGATTCTTTAGTTTAAAATAAGAAATATAAGCTTCTTTATAAGTCATTGAAGTTAATGCACAACTAGTTGAGCTATCAGGTTCATCATTATGAAAAAATAAATTTAGTGGTAGGAAATCCATAATTTCAGGGTTTATAGATTTAGAAACAATTTCACCAGAGTATTTAAATGAATAAATATCATTGCAGCAGT
>JABICI010000139.1 GCA_018652335.1 Flavobacteriales bacterium | reverse complement strand
TTTGAAAGCCGTTCATTTATGAAATACATTTCTCTTGCATATGGATTATATCCATTTCCTTTTGTGTACGGATGCTTTTTCTTGTAATTTTGAAACGCTTCAAATTTTTCAGTAACTGTTGGACTTGAATTTGATTTTAGTAAGTTATCTTCCCATATTTGAGCCTGCAAAGAATAAATAAGGAAAGTGCTAATCGCTAATAAAGTATATTTTTTCATTTTGCAAATTTAATGAATTGTTACTGTATATTGAAAATTGAGTACGTACTATTTTAAAAGTCATTTTGTATTGACAAAACAACATTTCTTCCACTTGCGCTTAATCCAGAGCCAAATGTTTTATAGTGCGCATCCATAATATTGTGAATTCCCATTTTAACAACAAAATTTTCGGAGATATTTTGAAGGTATTCAATATTTAATGTAAACCAGGCAGGATTTCCATCAACTGTTGCCTCATCTAAATTATCAACACCCAAAAGATCATATTTTTTCTCTGATTTTTTGGCATTATATATCGTGTAGAATTTAAAATTACTATTCTTTTTTTTATAGGTTATTTCAAACTTAGCATTAACTGGAGGGATGTGAGCAAGCGGTTTCCCCTGATTAGTCTCACCACTTAAATAATTAAAGTTTGAAACTAATTCTAAATTTTTATTAATATATGCGCTTGCAAAAATACTAGCACCATCTATTCTTGCACCTTCAATATTTTGATTCATTTGCACACGCATTAAATCACCATCATAAATAATACTGTCTAATCCATTTATCTGACTATAGTCTCTATTTATTGCATTTTCAATAAATGTACTAAATAATTGTAATTGTAATTTTACTGGATAAGGAGTATAACTAAATTCTAATTCATAATTATTGGCAAATTCAGGTTCAAGATTTTTATTGGGTACGACCACATTTATTCCATCTTTTGAAAATATTTTTCCCATATCATCAATATTTGGATTCCTAAATCCACTGTAAAAAGATGTGTTTATTGTAATATTCTTTTTGGGTTTATATGATAAAAGAATTGATTTGATAAAGGATTGATTATTATTTTTAATCTTATTAATAATGAATGAACCATTATTAAAATCTGCATTAATACTACTTTTATTTAACCTCCCTCCAAATAGAATATCTGCCTTTTTGCTTAAATTAATATTAATCTGTGAGTAAGTAAAAAATTCTTCAACATTACTTCCTCCGGATGGATATCTTGTTGTGTTAAATAGTGTTTGGTTATAGTTGCTAAGATTTGCATCTGATGCTACGTACTGTTTTTTATATCCAATCCCATATGCTAATCTAATTGAATTAAATTTCTTTTTAAAATCAATGTTTATATCATAAACTTTAACATTTTCTATCCTATTATTTATGAGGGTATCTGTATATTTTTGTACGTGCCTAGATTCAATTGCATTCTGATAGCTCAGAGTTGTGTTTAAACTATCAAATAATAGGGTTGGATACTTTATTACATTACTTATACTTTGCATGAAACGGATTCTAGGACCATAATACCACTTTTCATATTTTGGTAAGCCATTATTTATATCATTCATTTTATCAAAACGATATATATCTGATGATTTTGAGTATTGAGAATTAAGAACTATCGAATTAAATCGATTTAAATTAAACTTGCTTTTATGTAGAATATCAATTTGGCTGTAACTTGTATATAGCTGTTTATTATTTATTGTTGCTACTGTTTCTTTCCCCCAGTTTTTATACCCGTGTAATCTATTACTCCCCATTTTCAAATCTCCAAATGATTTAAGTGAGAATCCTGTTAAATGTGAGTGATTTCTCTTAGTATAATTTATAAGAAAGTTAGTTATAGAGGCATTACTACTACTTTCAAATTGTTGTTGAAATTTAATAGTATTTTCATTCTTCGGTTTATGTGTATTAAAGATAAGCGCACCTCCCATTGCCCCATTCCCATACCCCACTGATGCAGGCCCAGAAAGAATATTTATAGTTTCAATAAAAAATGGATTTATAGTTGCAGAGTTTTGTAAGTGTCCACTACGAAATATAGTATTGTTTAGTGTAATTCCATCAATTATTAATAGCAATCTATTAGCCTCCATCCCTCTGTAATTTGGGCTTCCACCTCCAGGTTGACTTTCTTGTACAACTACTGAAGACTGAGTAGATAGTAAATTTGATATAGACGATTGCATGTCGCTAAAGAGGCTAGGAATAATTTTTTGAGCTTCATACTTATCTGAAATTAGAACTTTAAGTTCAGTTTTGAAATTTACTTCTGACAATAAAATAGTTTTTTGTTTAAGATAGATAAATCTATTGACGTTCTTCTTAAGTATTTTTTTTGAATAGTACGATATATGAGATATTTCAATAGAATCAGTATTATTAAATCTTGAAAGATTTACCCTTCCATTTTCATCTGATGTTTCACCTATATTTTTTGATGTAACTGACGCATTAATAATTACTGAATTTAAAATACTATCTTTTAATATGATTGTTTGCCCAATTAAATTATTAGCATAAAAAATTACTAAAAAAAACAATATTTTTTTTATCATCTTAATTCTTCTATTATTAAATGAGATGTAACATTATCTAAATTGTAATAATTCAACTTATAATATTTCAAAAAATCCTTTAAGATTTCTGATCTTATTTTTTGTGGCATTATTACTTTTTTACCTCTAATAATTTCTTTTAAAAAATTTGATTTCTGATTAAAATAATCTTCTTCATTTTTTTTTCTTTTAATTGCTGTATAACTATTTTTAATGGCAAAAAAAGATTGCTCCAAGTTTTCTAGTGATGGGTAAAACCCTAAAAATTTAGATAAATCAAGTAAAAAAAGAATTGCAAAGTTTGGATTAATTTTTTCAGAATTAAAAAGTTTTATGCTAAGTATCCATAGATAATCAAATAGATCATGATTATGCTCATTATCTTGTAAGACTTTACTACATATCTCAGCAATAAAATAAGCAATAAAGTTTCTGTTTATTTTATCAATACTATTTTCAGTTGCATGCACAATATTTATTTCTTCAACATAATGCATCGATTTAGTGTTCGTATATTTAGCATCTACTGTTAAAAGTTTCAGCGGCTCGAAATAACTTATCTTTTTTTTAGATTTTTTTGACCTCACACCCTTAACCATAAAGGTTTGTAAGCCCTTTTCCTTTGTGAATATTTTACTTACTATAGAACTTTCACCATATTTAATATATGTAAGTGTTATTGCGTCACTTTTATATTTCATTTAGCGAAAGAATAAAATTTTACTAACTTTTTTTTCTTTACCTAGTTCATCGGTGCTAAAGACTAGATATACACCCGTTGATGCTCTTTCTTTATTTTTATTATTCCCATTCCATATAGCCCTTCCACCATTCGCAGTTGTTTCATATACTAGATTTCCAGCAATATCTGTTATCTTAACATTTGCATCTGTAACTAAACCATCTATTGCAATAATTCCGCTGTAATCTGAATAAACAGGATTGGGAAAAACCTTAGTTTTATTTTGTTTAACCGATCCTTGTGTCGCATCAGATCTATATGATAATAATCCTTTATTTGTTCCTATGAATACTTCCCCACTTTCATGATTTATAGCAATATCTATTATATTATTTGAGAATAGAGGGCTGTTGTCAGTAGTAAAATGTTGTATTTCTTCCATACCATCATCAGAGAGCAGAAACACACCAGATTTCTCAGTACCAATCCATTTTCTGTTTGCACCATCAACCACTATGCATTTTATCCTTTCTTCACTTAATAAGTACTGACCATAATCTCCGTCAACAATGAGAATTTGTTGTGCATCGTAGTTATAGCCAGAGAAAACCGAAAGAGGATCGTAGAATACGGCTATTCCTTTATCTGTCCCAACCCATATTTCTCCATCTAAATCTTCGGCAATACTATATGTTGTCATTGATGGGAGATTTCCATAGCCAATATTTGTGTTAATGATCTTATATTCATCATCATTACTATTCTCAATAGTATTGTTGTCATTAAACACAAAAAGTCCTTTTCCCTGCCCTAGGACTCCCCATTTTTGATTAAACCGATCAATAATTAAGTCATCAAAGAATAATCCAACTTGGTTTTGGTTCATGTTAAATGAATACCATTCTCCATTTAAAGTTTTCACTACTAATGGATTATTAACTTCTGAGCTAAGAGCCCACATATTCCCTTTAGAATCAAATTTAATATCAGATATTCTAATTCTATTATTTGAGTAATATGTGGTATCAAGAATTCCTTGTGTGTTTGAATACCCATAGCGTATCTCTAACTCCCCGTCTTTCATTTGTGGAATTCCATGATACCAAGAAGCAAAATATTCTCTGCCTTCATATACTGCTACTTCAAGAATATCTCTAGAATTACCTAAATCTACACTATTATAGTTTGTCCAATTATCAAAAGTATTTTTAATGGATACCCCATCATTTATAAGTGCATTCACGCCA
>JABICI010000063.1 GCA_018652335.1 Flavobacteriales bacterium | reverse complement strand
TTTGAATGCCATTTTGGTGCATTGATATAACATCAGTATACCCTTCTACAATAAAACATTTATCAGTCTTACTAATTGCTTTCTTAGAAGTATACAACCCATATAGAATTTTTGATTTATCATAAATTAATGTTTCACCAGAGTTTAAGTATTTTGACTTTGCTTCTGAACTAAAAGATCGCCCTCCAAATCCTAGAACTTTTCCGGAATATGAGTGAATTGGAAAAATAATTCTTTCCCTGAATTTATCATAACTTTTCCCATCATCATTTTGTCCAATTAGACTAGATTCAAGTAAAACTTTCTTATCATAACCTGATTTTATTGCGGCATTTTCAAACGAACTTTGTTTTTTAAGGCTATAACCAAGTTTAAATTCTTTTATGATTTCTTCTGAGAATCCTCTTTCTTTAAAATAACTTAATCCAATTGTTTTGCCTTCTTCTGTCTTCCATAGACAATCTTGAAAATAATCATTAGCATATTTTGTTGCAATAAATTGACTTTCTTTTGCAGATATTTTACTTGCTTGCTCAGGAGTTAGAGATTCTTCTATAATTTCAATATTGTATTTTTCAGCTACGTACCTTAAAGCTTCTGGATAACTAGCACTTTGCAAATCTTGTAAGAACATAATACTATTTCCCCCTTTCCCACATCCAAAACATTTATAAATTCCTTTTGTTGGAGAAACCACAAAGGAGGGAGTTTTTTCATCATGAAATGGACACCTTCCTTTATAGTTAACACCTGCTTTCTTTAACTCAACGAAATCGCCAACAATTTCTTCTACTCTTGCTGCCTCAAAAATTCTATCTATCGTATCTTGCGGAATCATTTTTTTCTATTTATAACATAATCTAATAACAAATTCAAAGATTTTTTAGCCTCATTATCTTCAAAATCGTCTAAAATTTCTAAAGCTTCATTATAAAATTTGAGCATTATTTTTTTGGCGTAATCCAGTCCTCCATTTTGCTTAACTAATTCAATAACTTCTCCAACTTTCTTTTCATTTTTATTATGATTTTTAATTATATTAACAATATAATTTCTCAATTTATTATCTACAGAGTTTATTGTGTATATTAAAGGAAGAGTCATTTTCTGTTCTCTTATATCAATTCCAGTGGATTTGCCAATTAATGTGCTTTTTGAATAGTCAAATAAATCATCTTTAATTTGGAATGCAATTCCTGCTTTTTCTCCAAAGATTCTCATTTTTTCTATCATAATATTACTTTCTTCAACAGAATTTGCACCACTTGAACAGCATGCAGCAATTAATGAAGCTGTTTTCTTACGAATAATTTCATAATAAACGGATTCTGTTATATCTAATTTTCTAGTTTTTTCTATTTGTAGTAATTCGCCCTCGCTCATATCCTGAACAGTCGCGCTCATTATTTCTAAAAGCTCATATTCTTTATTTTTAACAGCAAGTAATAATCCTCTACTTAAAAGAAAATCTCCAACCAATACAGCTACCTTGTTTTTCCAGAGTGCATTAATAGAAAAAACACCCCTTCTGAAGTTCGCTTCGTCAATTACATCATCATGAACTAGAGTGGCAGTATGTAGTAATTCAATCATTGAAGCAGCTCTGTATGTTTTTTCATTAAATTTATTAAAAAGTTTAGCAGTAAGAAAAACAAACATAGGCCTCATCTGCTTCCCCTTTCTTTTGATAATGTAGTGCATTATTTTATCAAGTAAAATAATATTACTTGACAGAGATTTTTTGAACTTATCTTCAAATAAGTTCATCTCTTTTTTAATAGGAGCTTGTATTTTTCTTATTATTGACACACTAAATTTAAAGAAGTATCGCAAATATACATGAATTCAAATCTAAGTCTATCTTTTTTTTTGCTTTAAAATTACTTGAGTTTATTTACTAATTGACCACAAGCAGCTGAAATATCTTTCCCCTTACTTTTTCTTAGATTTACAATGATATTTTGCTTTTCAAGATACTCTATAAAATTATCTGTAACTCTATTTGATGACTTTTCATAAGGTAGATCATCAACACTATTATACTCAATAAGATTTATTTTACAAGGACTAGTTTTGGCAAATTTCGCAAGTTTTTGTGCATCTTCCAAGCTATCATTTAAATCTTTAAAGAGAATATATTCATAAGTAATTCTATTAGATGTTTTATCATAAAAATATCTTACTGATTCTCTAAGTTCCTCTAAGTTAATTTTTTTATTTATTGGCATTAATAATTCACGCTTGGAGTCACTTGCTGAGTGTAATGATATAGCTAAATTAAATTTAACTTCATCATCAGCTAATTTTTTTATCATTTTAGAAATTCCTGCTGTAGATACTGTGATTCTTCTGGGTGACATACCAAGGCCCTGATCACTAGTAATCAAATCTATACTATTTATAACAGCTTTATAATTTAGTAAAGGCTCTCCCATCCCCATGTACACTATATTTGTTAATGGTTTACCAAAATTTGAAATTGCTTCTTCATTCAACATGTAAACTTGATCATAGATTTCAGCAGCTGTTAAGTTTCTTTCTAACTTTAATGTACCAGTCGCACAGAACTCACAAGCTAGACTACATCCGACTTGTGATGAAATACATGCAGTTAATCTTTTTAAGGATGGAATTAATACCCCTTCTACTAATAGCTTATCATGTAGTTGAAAACTATATTTTATAGTTTTATCAATACTTCTTTCTGCTTTATGTATCTTAACTACATTTAAAGTAAAATGTGTATTTAATAGATCTCGAATTTGCTTGGATAATGATGTCATTTCTTGAAAAGAAATAACTCTTTTTTTATATAACCACTCCCATATTTGTTTAGCTCTAAATTTTTGCAAGTTGTTATTATTGCAGAAATTTGATATTTCTATCAGTTTTAAATTTCGTATATCTTTTTTCTTATCCATATTTTTTTGCAAAGATATATTACTTTTGCATATGCGATTTCTAACTGCAGATTATTTATTTCCATTAAACAAAAACCCACTAAAAGAAGGAGTTCTACAAGTTAATGAGAAGGGGGATGTAGTGGCAATTCTAAAACATAGAAAGCTTGTTCCGGATAGAAATCTTGAATTTTATAATGGAATTTTATGTCCAGGATTTGTTAATTCACACTGTCATTTAGAGCTTAGTCATTTAAAAGGAATGACAACAGAAGGAAAAGGAATTATAGATTTTATCTCAAACATAAAACAAAGAAACAATTATTCTAAACAACAAATTAATGTTGCTATCGATTTAGCAGAGCAACAAATGATTAAAAATGGAATCGTTGGTGTAGGTGATATTTGTAATACTAATGATACAATTAATCAAAAAACTAAAAATAATCTTAGATATTATAATTTCATTGAGGTTTTTGGAGTTACAAATAACACATTAGATTCTATAATGATAGATGCTATTGATTTACGAAAACAGTTTAGAGAACTTAATCAAAAAGCTACTATTACTCCTCATGCCTCTTACTCTGTCGTGCCAGCCCTCATGAAATCTATTACAAATAATTTAGATATTAAAGATGATTTGATAACTATACACATGAATGAGTCAAAGCTTGAGAATGAACTTTTTGAAAATAAAAAAGGAGCTTTTAAAGATTGGCTTCAAGAGTTAAATGCTTCTCATGAAATCTGGGAAAAAAGAAACAAAACTTTAGATAGTATATTAGAGCTTGAAACAAAAAAAATTCTATTAGTACACAATACATTTGCTAATGAAGATGATTTAAAAGAAAATTATTACTGTACTTGTCCTAAAGCAAATTTATATATAGAAAATTCACTTCCAGATTATTCCCTTTTTGATTCTACTAAACTTTGTGTAGGTACTGACAGTTTAGCGTCTAACAATTCACTTTCTATTTTAGAAGAACTTAAAATCATTCAAGATAATTCTAAATTTGATTTAAACACTCTTTTAAAAATAGCCTCAAAAAATGGAGCTGAGATTTTAGGTTTTAAAGATTTAGGGTCATTTACTGAGGGCAAAAATCCAGGAGTTAATTTGATCCAAAATTTAGATGGTTTAAAAATTAGAAATGATAGTAATATCTTAAGGATAATTTAGATAATAGTTGAATAAATTTTTACATTAAAACACCAGCGATTTTCAAATCTTCAGATGTAGTAATTTTCATATTTTTGATATCTCCTATTATGGTTTTTATTTCACCTCCATCTGATTCAAAAACTGACGCGTCATCTGTGAATTTATCAGAGTACTTTTGTTTATATGCTTTCTGGATATTCGCATTAAAAAAACATTGTGGAGTTTGCACTTTATAAAGATTACTTCTTTGAGTGTTCTTTGAAACTCCGTTTTTTATTTTACGAACTGAATCACTAATGGGGATAACTGGAATAACTCCAAATCCTTCTTTTACTTTAGTAGTTAAAGTATCAATTAAATTTTTTGAAATGAGTGGACGGACTCCATCATGTATTGCTATAATCCCATCTTTATTAATACTTTGCAGTCCTTTCTGAACTGAATGAAATCGTGACTTCCCACCTTCAACTAAAGTATATTTTTCATTAAAATTATATTTTTTGCAAAGATCTTCCCAGAATTTAAACTGATCTTGAGGAAGTACTAAAACAATTTCATCTAAATGAGAGAATTGCTTTATTGTATGCATTAAAATAGGAAGTTTATTTATTGCTATAAATTGTTTTGGGATATTAGATTTCATTCGACTACCCTTCCCCCCTGCAACTATTAAAGCAATTCTTTTCATTTAAATAATTAGCATTGCATCACCATAGGTATGGAAATTATATTTCTTTTTAATAGCTTCTTTATATGCTTTTTTTAAAAGTTCTAAACCAGAAAATGCAGCAACTTGCATCATTAGGGCAGATTGAGGAAGATGAAAGTTTGTGAGCATACAATTTGCAATTCTATAATTATGAGGCGGAAACAAAAATATATTTGTCCAACCTTCATAAGGTAAAGTTTCATTTTTTGTTGAAACGGATGATTCTAAGGTCCTCATTACTGTTGTGCCAACCGCACATATTCTTTTGCCTTGTGACTTTGCAGTATTTATTTGATGTGCAGCACGCTCAGGAATAATTATTTCTTCTGAGTCCATTCTATGCTTTGATAAATCTTCCACCATAATAGGTTGAAATGTTCCAAGTCCAACATGAAGTGTTGTTTCAGCAAATTCAATACCTTTTAATTCTAATTGTTTCATTAAAATTTTGCTAAAGTGTAGCCCTGCACTTGGAGCAGAAACTGCTCCTTCATGTTTTGCATATACAGTTTGGTACCTTTCATTATCCATTGTATTTGCCGAGCGACCTAAGTGTTTAGGGATTGGCATTTCTCCAAGGGCAGAAATCGATTCCTTGAACTCCTCATGTGTGCCATCAAATAAAAATCTTAATGTACGTCCTCTAGAAGTAGTATTATCTATCACCTCTGCAATCAAATCATCATTTTCACCAAAAAATAATTTGTTACCTATTCGAATTTTTCTAGCAGGATCTACAAGAACGTCCCATACTCTATTTTCTTTATCTAATTCTCTCAAAAGAAAAACCTCAATCATTGCTCCTGTTTTTTCTTTGTTGGCATGTAATCTAGCTGGAAATACTTTAGTGTTATTTAAGACTACTACATCGCCTTCAACGAAGAAATCTTTTAAATCAGATACTGATTTGTGTTCAATTTTTCCACTTTTTTTGTGGACAATCATAAGCTTTGCATCTTCTCTTTCGCTTGCTGGCTTATTTGCAATTCTTGATTCAGGAAGATCAAGACTGAACATTGATAGTTTAAATTTCATCTTTTAAAGGAATTGAATTAATGCCGGCAAATATAATATATCAAAAGGCAGAAGTCAAGTAAAATTAAGTATTTATATGGTCCTCAAAACTATTAATACTCATCGCATTAGATAGACTGAACTCTCCGATATCTGTTCTACAGAGTTTTGACAAATATCCACCACAATTTAATGCAGCACCTAAATCATTTGCTATTGATCTTATATAAGTTCCTTTACTGCATTCTATTATAAAATGAACATTTACTTTATGTAATAGTTTGCTTTCAAATTTGTAGATAGTAACTTTTCTACTGTTTATTTTAATTTTTTCACCTCTTCTAGCTTTCTCATACAACCTTTCTCCATCTTTTTTTAGGGCAGAAAAAATTGGAGGAACTTGATTTATTTCTCCTAAAAATTTTGTAGTTGTTTTTTTAATAAGGTCTTCAGATATATGATCTGTTTTATAATTTTTTTCTATTTCAGTTTCAAGATCAAAAGATGGAGTTGTTCCTCCCAAAGTTATAATACCTGTATATATTTTTCTTTTATCTTGTATTTCTGAAATTTTTTTTGTGAATTTACCTGTACAGATTATTAACAATCCTGATGCTAGTGGATCAAGTGTCCCTGCATGACCAACTTTTATTTTCTTCAAATTATATCTTTTTCTAATAAGATATTTTATTTTTTTAACAACATCAAATGATGACCACCCTATTGGCTTCTCAATTAGTAACATTTGTCCTTCTAAAAATTTTTCTTCGGATATTTGAAATAAATTCATTTTACAGAAAAGATACGAATGCAACTAACCCACCAACAATGAAACAGTAGTAAGAAAAATATTTTAGTTTACTATTCTTAACAAGTTTAATCATCCATTTACATGCAATCATTCCTGTAGTAAAAGCACATACAAATCCTATTAATAGAGATAGAGAATTAGCGTCTCCAATTATGATTTGACCCGAAAATATATCTTTTCCCATTTTGCCAAAAATTAATGGCACAACCATAAGAAAAGAAAATCTAGCTGATTTTTCTTTATCTATTCCTAACAGTACTGATGTAGAAATTGTAGCTCCAGATCTTGATATTCCAGGCAAAATAGCAATAGCTTGAGATATACCAATTAATATTGATTCGTTAATGCCAATATTTTTTTTAGTATTTTCTGATTTGTCAGCAAGAAATAGTAGTATTCCAGTAATAATTAACATACATCCTACCAAAGTTAATGCACCTCCAAAAAGAGCTTCAATTTCTTTGTCAAAGAAAACACCTATTAAAGCAGCTGGGAACATTGAGATAATAATTTTAATAGAAAATTTAAATTCTTCATTATTTTGAAATTGTAATAATCCAATTAGAATATTTTTAATCTCTTTACGAAAAACAATGATAGTTGACAAAGCAGTAGCAAAGTGTAATACAACGGTCATTAACATACTTTCTTTACCAACTTTATCTTCTCCAAGAATAGCTTTTAAAATTTCTAAATGTCCACTGCTACTTACTGGTAAAAATTCTGTAAGCCCTTGAATAACACCTAATAAAATGGCATTAATTATATCCATTATTAATCTTTTTTAC
>JABICI010000135.1 GCA_018652335.1 Flavobacteriales bacterium | reverse complement strand
AACATATAAGTTCTTAAAAGGAGTATTTTTAAGTATTTTTCCACTCACAACAGAATTCTGAGCTACACCACCTGCAATACATAGATTCTCACATTTGGTTTTTTCATACAAATCATTTAAAATATGAAACATTATTTTTTCTGTATGTCTCTGAACAGAACATGCTAAATCAATATGCCACTGTTCAATTTCCTCATTAACCTTTCTACATCCAACAAAAATATTTTCCCATTCTTTTGTAAATAAAGATTCAATTTTGCAACTTCCACCATTCCAATCCATTTGCACACCCTCATTAAAATGTTTGAAAAATTTTTTATTTAGTTTAAATGAACCATTATCAGTAATATAAATAATTTTTTCTAATTCTTTTAGATATTTAGGCTTGCCATAAGGAGCAAGTCCCATTACCTTGTACTCATCTCCATAATTTGGAAAGCCTAAGAATTGAGTAACTGTTGTATAAAAAATACCTAATGAATGCGGATAATTTATTTCTTTTAAAATTTTAAACTTATTCTGAGATCCTAATGCTGTCATTGTTGAAGTAAAGTCGCCAAAACCATCTATTGAAAGAATAGCAGAATTCTTAAATGATGAAGCAAAGAAAGAAGATCCAATATGACTTCTATGATGTTCTATACTATGTATTTCAGCTTTAATTTTGATAGACGGAATCCCAAATATAAGTTCTAATTCTTTCTTTATTGATACAACATGTGTAGAATTTATAAATCTTTGTAAAGCACTTAAAATACTTAATGGATTTTTAAAGACATATAAAATTTTCTTCAGTAAATTAATCTTAGGATTTCGAGAAATTGTAATATGATCAATCATCTCTATTGTAATCCCTTCTTCATCAAGACAAAATTTAATTGCTTCACTAGGAAATCCAGCCCAATGTTTAATTCTCCTAATTCTTTCTTCTTCAGTTGCACAAACAACTACACCATCTTTTATTAAACAAGCTGAAGAGTCTCCATGAAAAGCATTTATACCTAAAATATACATATTTATATAAAAATCTTTTGAATAAAACCATTAGTTGATACGGTATTATCAAAATTCATCTTAGCATAATTTTTAATCAATTTACTATCAAAATTCATTTCTAAAATATCTGTAAAAGCTTTTGAAAAAGAATTCTTATCATTTGTAACGAAAATACCACATTTATTCTGTTCAAGATCATTCCATGGTGTTTTATTTGATGCAATAATTGGCTTTCCACAAGCTAGAGCTTCTGCAATAACAATTCCAAAACTTTCATAATCAGAAGCTAAAGTAAAATAATCACAATTATTTAGTAATATTTTTTTATCATTAAAATTAACAGATCCTATTAAAAATATAGAATCTTCTAAATTATTGCTCTTTATTTGGTTTCTTAATCCATTCTCAGCACCATAATCAGCTCCAGCAATAATTAACTTTGAATTTTTATTACTTTTAATAAATATTGAAAATGCATTAATAAGCACATCAAATCTTTTAACTGAATGTAACCTTCCCATAGAAAAGAAAATATTAGATACAGATTTTGGTACTTTGTCTGAATATTTAATTATTAAATCTACTTTACTAAAAACTTCAGAATTTTGAAAAGAGTTAAAATCAATACTATCATTAATAAGATGAATTTTCGATTTAGGAAAAACATTACTTAATGATAATTTCTCATTAGAAGAACATGCATGCCAATCTATAATGCTAAGGAATGGAGATACTAGAAATTTTAACCAAATCTTTTTTAAAAACTTTTTTTTATATGACAATCCATATTCAGAAATACTACCTCTAGGTGAAATAACAACTTTCTTTTTTAAAAAAAAAGAGAAAAATAGTGCAAAAAAAACAGTATAATGAAATACATATTGTACGTATACATAATCTGCATTTCTAAGATCATTATAAATACCAAATATAAATGCGAATGAAATGCTATTAATACGTTCTTCATGATAGTATTTAACATTAAAATTATTATTTATTTTAAGGTAAGTATTTTTCTCTACTTCTAATCTTTCTAAACCATTTGCATTAGTAGTTGAAACATAAATATCAAAACCTTTATCAGATAAACTTTTTGACAAATCCCAAGTAACTGAAACAGGTCCACCATAATAAATAGAGGGGTAAAAATGAGCCGCAACTAAAGATATCTTCATCTTTTAAAATATTTAAATTTATACCAGAAAGATAAAATATGATCTCCCCCATTTAAAATAGCTTTAAATTCACTTCTCTGAGAAAACTGAACAAGACTTCTATTCTTAGTATTATTTCTTGAATAAAAACCTGGCACACATGTATATAGCTTTTGAAAACCAACTTCTTTTGCAATATTATTAGTCTTGTGACTATAATAACCAAGTGGATAACAAAGTGAGTTGATCTTTATATTTGTTAAATTTTGAAGATAATTTTTTGATATAATTATATCATTTTTGAAATTAATGTACGATTGAGAAGTTGCTATTTTGTGCTGATGTGTATGTGATGAAATTGTTATTACATTTAAGTTGATTAATTCTTCTAATTGTTTATTGTTTAAGAAGCCTTTTTTATTAATGTTTGAAGTAATGATAAATAAATTAATAAATATATTATTCTTTTTAAGATAATCAATATTATCGTATATACCTTGAAATCCATCATCAAAACATATTTCAATTTGACCATATTCACTTGTGATATTATTAACGATCTCATACCCTTGATTTCTTATAATTGAGACATGCTCCTTAAATAAATCTATTGGAGTAGACATGTGCGTATGAGAAATCAAATCATGAATGTCATGATAAAAAATAACCTTGCTTCTTTTATTAAAATAAAATAATGATGAAATTTGTATTAAAAGCTTTTTGAAGTATTTTAAAAAAATCATTTTATTTCTTTTAATGCTTTTATTAAACAAGTTTCATAGTAATTATAATTCCAAATATTTTGCATAGTATACTTAGCATTGCTTGAGTATTTCATGAGTAATTTTTTATCATTAAAAAACTTAATCATTATATCTCCAAAAGCATTAATATCAGAAGCTATTTCACCAGTATTTTTTGATTTTATTAAATCAAAATTTGCACCAACCTTTTCTATTGATATAATTGGTAAGCTTGAGGAGAGGGCCTCATTTACAACTAATCCCCAAGGTTCAAATAAAGATGGTATAACTAAACAACTAGCTCTATGATATTCTTTAATAAGTTCATTTTCAAATAATGGACCTATAAACATTACTTTTGATGATGAATATTTATTTCTCAGATAAATTTCTTCTTTACCACTTCCTATAATTTTTAAAACCACTTTATATTTTGAAAATTTTTTATTAAAAATATTAATTAATGATTCCACATTTTTTCTTTTAATTAGTCTACCAACATATAAAAAAGTAAATATTTTTGGAAACACTTTTTTCTTTGTGAAAAACCTAGAGTTGTTAACCATTAAAGGCATCAAGAAAATTCTTTCAGTATTCATGCCATATTCTTTAAATAGTAGCATGTGAGAATTACTTCCTCCTGCAAAACCAAATATCATTTTATTTTTAAAAATAATTGATAAATATAAGTACTTAACAAATCTTTTAAGGAAATTTTTCGGAACTTGATATTGCGTATCTGATTCAATAGCGATGTTAACCTTTTTCAAAGAAAATAAATTAGCTAAAAAACTTATAATAAATGGCAAATTATTGTATCCGTTAATGATTAAGTTATCATTACGCTTATGTTGTTTAAGAATAAATAATATTCTAGAGACAAAAGAAAAAGATGATAAATAAACTTGATCTTTATTAAATGAAGATTTAGAATATGTATTATCTTTTATAAAACAATAACCTATATTCATCTTATCATATATATTAACTGATAAGTCAATGGAATATAGAGCTGGTTCTACAAAATATGCAAATGTTTTCATTACATTATTTTTTTATAAACATATCTTACAATTTTGTATACATAAACGTAAAAAGAATATAATAATAAAGAAAAATTGTTCTTAAAAATAGTAACTTCTATTAACTTCTTTTTTTTGGGGTTAAAATTTTTTGTTTTATAACTATAGTCTCCCCTACCAAAAGAAATACAAACATCTTTATTTACACTAATTAATTCAATAAATGAGATATAATTATAAACATTAATCAATTTAGAATTATCATATAAATCAATCCAAAATAGATAATTGTTATTAGATTTTAATATAAATGAGCAAGAGTGTATTTTACTATCTTTTTCTACAACACTTAAGACTAATTTATTTGATTTGTATAGCTCTTCAATAAGTAATAGTCTATTAGAATCTAAAAATGAGGAATTACGTAAATTATTAGAAACAACATAATCTCTCAATTTAGTTAACTCATTTATTGGTAAGCGAGATGAAATCGATTCAAATATTTTATATTTATACTCTTTATTTATTTTTTTTACTCTTCTAAACTCACTCTTATATTTAGAAGTATACCTTAGGTCATTATTTGGAAAAACACCTTTAGATATTTTAAGTTCAGAATAGATATCTGAAGTATTAATATGTTTATACTTTAATGACTTTCTATTCAAAAAAATATATAAAAGTGAATTGCTTTTAAGATTCTTAAAGTGAATAGAATGAAATGAAACATTACGCTTTATATGATCCAGAACATAAAAGATATCAATATCAATATTTGATAAAATATCACAAAAGTCAATATGATTATCATTAATAAATCTTAATCTCTTTAAAGTGTCGATATATAAAGGAAAGATTGAACATATCGAATTATCTTTCTCAATTATAACAATACATAGTTTATTGTTAGTATTTGACTTAAACTCTTGAACCCAAGAAAAAAAATTAAATTCAAAAGATTGAAAAACACTTAAGTTTAATTCTAAAAATAATTTTTCCCATTTATCTTCCAATGACTTAAAGTCATTTAATGTTAAAACATATCTAATTTTCATCTTCTAATATTGAATTATATTTAGAATAAGATAAAAAAGCAATTGAAAACCAAAAAAGAAATGTGTGAAAATCATTTATACCAGTTATTAAAGTCTCATAAACTGCTCCTAAAATTGCGTAAATAAGAATAAACAAATAAGTTCTATTTATATCAATTGAGTTTTTAAAATATGATACTAATTCTATTAGTTTCCCAAATAAAAGATAAATAACAAAAGATCCAAAAATAAGTCCATATTGTACAATAAGAGCGATATATCCATTGTGAGGTGCTATAATTGAACCATCAGCTGAATCAATAATATAATCTGGAACAAGATTCATATCCATATATGCATACTTATCTAGACCATAACCAAAAGTTGGTTTCTGCAAAAAAGTCTCGAAGGCATATCTATATTGTAAAACTCTATCATTAAATACAGATTGTTCTGAAAATCTATTTGCAGTAGTAAATAAGTTAAAATTGATTAAGACGAAATACAAAGTAATTGCAATTAAAGAGTACAAAAAAATACGATTAGAAAAACGATATTTAATTAAATACGCAATTAGAATACCAATTATTACACCACGTGATCCAGTAGCAATTGCTGTTAAAAGGCATAATGCTAAGAGTACATAATCAACTCTTTTCTTCTGATTTTCTTTTAAAAGAATAAAAGAAAATGCCATTATTACAAAAACAGAAAGTGTATTTGCATTCCAAATCAAACCAGAATATCTATCCGAAATAACATCTGGATTAAAAATAAAACCTGCAATAACAATACTAATTATAAAAAGGGTAAGGTGATTAATAAAATTATCTCTGTAATATTCGAAATTATAATATACAGACGTTGTAATAATAGTAAATTGAACACCTCTCGCAAATAAAAATTGAATAGCATTCATATCATTTATTGAATGAAATAACAAAAAATATAAGATATTTATTAAATTAATAAATAGAAAAATTTTGAATGCTTTATGTAAAAAAATATTCTTAAGTTGAAATAAATTAATGATAATTATAATAGAATAAACAACCATAATTATCTTGAAAATACTACTTGCTAATTCAAAAGTAATTTCAATAGAAGCTAAAAAGATATTTAAAATAAATATAACTGCTCCATATTTTAACAACCATTTATTCATTTTAAATCAAGTGATTTGATACTTAAAAGATTACATAAAAATTTATGTAAATTAACTAGAGTAAACTTATAAAATATTTTAAAAATAAACTCTATTATTAGATTAATTCATTAACTAATTGCTTTATAGTTTTAATTATACTTATAAAATAAATTACATAGATGAAGATTGGGAGTACAATAAAATGAAATAAACTGAAACTATAATTTTGATTAAATGTAAAATAAATAAACATTGTTGTAATACTGTAGAGAATAAATAACTGATATGTAAAAGGAGAAATATTTACTGATCTTCTTATAAAAAATACTTGTAAGAAATTAACAAAAAACATAAAAAAAACATATAAAAAAACAATAGCAGACATGCCATAAATAGGAATATAATAAAATGATAAGATTATTATTAAAATAGATTTAATTAATAAAATATTTAAATTCTTATTCTCTAAACCAGCCATTATCATAAAAGTACCAGAACTACCAGATGCGAGAGACATAATTCCGCCTATTAACATAAATAATAAAAAGTTCTTATACTCTAACATTTGTGTTGTGTATAAGAGTAGAATTTCATCAGAAAAAAGCAATATAATTACAACTAAAGGAAGTGTTATTAAATTAACTAAAATTGTTGTTTTTTTATACAGAGAGTTCAATTCTTTAGTTTTACCATCACTATATAATTTAGATATCGCAGGTGCAAATACCTTATTTAAATTAATTAGAAGAAAAGTTGTTAAGCCACTTATAGTTAAAAGTATGCTATATGCACCAACATCCTGTGATGGCAATTTAATACTCATAATAAATTTTAAAGCATGTACAGAAATATAGGCAATGGTTGAATTCAAAAACATCTTCTTCCCATAATTCACAACAATATGATCATCACAAACCTCATTATAATCGGATGATACAAAAATTTTAAAATTTTCTTTATTAAATAAATATATCAAAAGAGTTAAAACAGAAATCTGAGTAATCACTTCAATTAAAATAAAATAAGAAACATCATCAAAATATTTAAATGTAAAAAATGTTAGAAAAGCTCTAAGAGATACGGTAACTAATGTTCCATACACAACTATCTCTTTTATCTTAAAAATTGATCTATATAGAGATACAACTACTCCAAAAAGCATGCTAATAGGAACATGTAAACACATAAGAAAAAGTATATTATTCAATTGAGTTATATCATTATAAATATATCTGTTTATGATATCTGAAGTAAAATAAATAATAATAACATATCCCAGTCCAATAACTAAAGCATACTTAAGAAAAATATTTGCTACCCTACTTGCTTTATCAATATCTTTATCAATTAAACTTGGTAAGAACTTTAATATAATAAATGGAATTCCAATTGACAAAAAAGTTTCTGAAAATGAACTAAAAGTATGAGCAATAACATATTTTCCCCATTCTTCTAGTCCGACAGCATCAATCACATAGATTTTAACAAAAAATCCAACTGTAAAAGCAAAAATGGCACCTAAAACTCCCCAATTAGCTTGTCTTATAATTAATTTAAGCATTATTAGAATTTATAATTAAATATCTCTAAATCTTTAGAATATAGATTTGAAACAATTTCAATCATTTTTTTAGTATAAACTAATTGATAATCTTTTTTTTCATTAAAATTTAAATGATCTAAATTAATTTTCATATTTAACTTTTTAGATAATACTCTAATATCCTCATCTAATTTTTCAAACCTTCCAACAAAATCAACTAAAATATTATTTTTAAAATCACATAAATAATCAACTTGAGGAATGAAATGTGTAATTTCATAGATTATTTTATTGTTTAATCCATTTAAAATAAAATCTTCAAAATCATTATACTTAGATATGTAGGTTTCATATGCTTTTTGATCATGCTTGTTTATACCTCCATTTTTTAAAAATAAATAAGAAGAGTATAGTCTTTCAAAAGGATTACGAACAAATGCAAATGAAAAGTAAGTATTTCTAAATTGAATATCTAGTGCAACAGTATTAAAATAATAACTTCTATGTCCTGATAATGAAACATCACCGTAAATTGCATTTATAATAGAAATACCTGCTGTTTTAGGAATATGAATGAAAATTGTTTGTGTCTCATGAAAAGCATTTAGCAATGTACCTGAGTTATATCTTTTATAAGATTCTTGCTTAGCACGTTTCCAGGTTATATATTTTCTAAATAAATATTTAAGCATTATTCTTAAAAAAATCTTGTTCAAAAAAGCTTTTCATTATGTATTTAATATCGTATTTAGCTGGAAAGCTCATGTCAATATCATTTTCAATAAAAAAAGAAATTTTTTTTGCTAAGTCTTTATAATCATGTGGATTAGAAAGCATTTCTTTTTTCTCTTTAAGAATCTCAGAAATACCTTGGTCTTTAATTCTTATAAAAGGTGTATTTGTTGCCCAGCTTTCAAGATAAACACAGCCTAATGCTTCATAAACCGAAGGCAAAACAAAAAGATCAATTTTATTGAAAAATTTATTAAGTTTCATATGTGACATTTCGTTTTCAAAGATTATAAAATTATTTAATTTATTGCTTCTCACATAACCTATACAATAGTCTAACATCTTACCTGTACCAACAAATCTCAACTTTATATTATGACCTGTAGAAATTAAATATTCTACAGCTTTAATTAAAGAAATTTGATCCTTAATCTTCCAAAAATTTGCAACACAACCAATAGTAAATATATTATTTTTTTTATTATTAATTTTATAAAATTTCTCTGTATTTACTCCGTTATAAAGAACATATTCTTCACGCTTTACGTATTTTTTGAAATTCCATAACTTAGATAATGTTAAGTTTGAAACGCCTATTTGTAAATCAAACTTATTAAGAATTTTGATAGAATTATAAGTTAAGTAATTCTTTTGAAATTTTCTTAGAAATTTAAATCTACAATTTTTTAATTGCAAGACATCCAAACCATGATGTTGTATGATTTTCTTGCAATTTAAATCCTCAGAAATATAAGCAGAAGGGTACGTAACATGAGAATGAATGTATTTTATATTTGAAACATTTCTAAAATTTAGAAATCTGGAAAATCTTAGTTTATTAAAAGTATTAAAAATACCTGGAAAAATAAAGAATGGTAAATCGAAAACTTTAAAATGTTTAATTTTAAAATCATCATAAGTATAGTCTTCCTTATTATTAAAAATAGAAACTACTTTGACAATTTCTATATTAAAATCTGTTTGATTCCTAATCTCATTTAATTGATCATATATATAGCTCCCAACAAAGCAATATTTGGATGGAAAAAATGGTGTTATTACTAAATATGTTTTCTTATTTCTCAATTAAATTAGGGTAAATTTTATAAAATTCAGGAAACTGATTTATAATATAGTTTACAGTTTCAGCTTTAAGTTCATTTTTATATTGTAACTCCTCTCCAGATCTAACAAAAACACCTTTAAAATTACTTTCACCTTCTTTTGAAGCCATGCCATTTAATTGATTTAACTTTGAAGCCATATCTTTAATATTTTTAAAGGATGAAAGTTTTACAGTTTTTTTAATTAATTCATCCTTTAAAGGTAATTTTAATTTTATAAAAATTTTCTTCATCTGAGAAAATGGATCTGATTTTAAGTCAGAATAATTAACGATAACATCAGCTACAGAAATAGATTTGTTATAATATATTAACCATTTTTTAAAATTATACAATACAAAAAAATCAATATTTGTCAATTTATTTCTCAACTTTTCGGGAAAGGCATAAAAAGGGATTTCTCTGTTTAAATAGTAATAATATGCAGAAATTAATGTATCTAATGGATTTCTATGTATAAAAATCAAAACATCAAATAGCTTATAACATCTACTATAGGGAGAATGAGTTCTATAAAAAATCAACTCATTCTTTTTATATTTCATTTCTAATCTCTTTTCAAGGACATTACTTTGAATTTGATTCAGAAAATTAAAAGATATTGTCTCATTTAACTCTTTATTATCTAAAAGCTCTAAATAGTTAAATATCAAAAATCTAAGCCAAGTATTTCCACTTTTTGGATATCCAGATAATAAAATTTTTGATTCATTTTTATCCTTAAAGGAATCTTTAAGATTTGAATAAATAGAATACCAATAGAACTTATCTTTTAAGTAATTTATCATTTTAATTCACTTATAATTTTGTCCCATTTTATAACTACAGATCTCCAGTCAAATTTATTTGATAGAATAATCGCATTTTCAGATTTTTTCTTTAACTCACCTAGATTATTAATAAGAAAATCTATTGATTCTTTAATTTGTTCAAATGTATCAACAACAAATCCACTATCATTATTAACAATCCATTCATTTGCACCATAGTCAGAAAAAACTATAGAAGGAATCCCTGAAGATGCAGCTTCTAATATAACTTTAGGAAACCCTTCTGCTCTTGATGGTAAAATTAATAAATCCATATCTTTTAATACATCATCAAGTCTAGAGTTGGGAATTATCCCATGAAAAATTAAAGAATTATTATATTCTTTTTCGATAATTTTTCTAGAAGGACCATCTCCAATAACATGAAAGTTTAAATCTGTATATAATTTTGATAATTTAGAGAAATCAATAATTCCTTTTGCTTTTTCTACAGTTCCAACAAAAACAATATTCTTTAATTTTTTTCTAATACTTGGATTAAAATCACTTGTGTTAACACCCAAATGAAGAACATTTTTATTAACTAAAACACCACAATTAGAATTATCTCTTAAATGTTTAGTTATTGGATAAATATTTTTGATATTATTAAAATATCTTATCATATTTTCTCTTCCCTTGAAAGCTTTAATCATACTTCTTTCCTTAAGAGTATCACACATGTTTGCTTCAATAGTGGTAAATATCTTTCTATTTAATAAATTGGCAAACTTTAATATCCACTTTGGAGTACTTGTATGCTTTGGAAGGTAAGCAACATCACAAATAATTATTCCCCACAAAAAACCAATTTTAGAGGTTAACTTAAATGGGTATGAGCATTTAAATATCTTTGCATTTGTTTTTACTTTAGGTCTAAAGCTAACACACATTGAGTAAATAGAATATTTATTCAAATCCAAATGATTACTTAATGCCAAACAATTTATATTTTGTGCATTTGTATAATTAAGAAAAGCACCTAAGAAAATTTTCTTTTTTTTACTTTTCATAGTTTAATATACTTATAAATTTTTTTGCTGAAAATGATGTATAAAAATCTTCAGCCCACTCTTTTACTATTATTGAGCATAAATCATAATTATCATAAATATCTTCTAAAGAATATTTAAAAAACGGATATCCATATTGCGTATCAAATATTTCCATTATTGGAGATTTAATTTTAAGAAAAAAAGTTGGTATTGAATACATGGAAGCTTGGAACGTAATTGTTGAATAAGTGGTTAAATGAAATGAACACATAGAAAGATTATCATATATATTACCTTTAATTATTGATGTATTAGACAATAATAATAACTTTTTAAGATTAAAATCATTATTATATCTAGGATGATGCCTTAAATAGAAATGAAATGAAGATTTCAGTTTAATAAAATTAATTAGTTTATTGTAAATCTCCATATTTTCATTTTCGGTGTGATCATGAGTAAATTGTAGTGAAACAAGTATATTCTTATTCAATTTTTCTTTTTTATCAGTTTTAGATTTTAAGAAATTTGATGATGATCCAATAACATTAGAATTATTGATAAAATATTTAGTTTTGTCATTTTTGACTAATACCTCTTTAAAACCTTTACCACTTAGTAAAAGACATGTCTTATTTTGGAGTAGGTTAACTGATGGAATACCATCATACAAATAACTTTTTTTTCGTGCATGAATAGTGCCATGTTGCAAGTCAAACCTTTTTGCTTTAGGATTTAAACCATTAAAAAAACTGAGCATACTTTGAGATAATGTAATATAGTTACTAAAAGAAAAATTACCAAAAAAAAATTTTCGAATAAAATTACCAATTTTAATATCGGTTTGAATATAACTCATTTCTGAACCCATAAATTTTCGAAGAATAATAACGAGATAATAAATAAAATCAAATGGTATAGCATCATTAGATCTCTTTTGATTATTGTAAATATCTGGTTCTTCAAAATAAATATAAGAAATATTGTTCTCCTTACATAAAGTAAAAAGATCTTTAAAATATAAATTTTCATAATTATCACCTCTATTAAAGTGACTTGGTGCATAGAAAACAACATCATAATGATTCTTAATAAAAATTTGCTTAAGAAAATAAGATAATGATAAAATGAAATAATATAATTTCATATTTTATAATTAAAGTAAGTGTTTAAATTTAGCATTTCATTATTACAATATTTAATATCTTCTTGAGAAAGTTCATTTAAATATGAACCTTTAATTGCTTTTCTAACTTTTAATTTATTTATTGAATTCCCAAAATTGCTGATTTCTTCAATACTCTTATTAATTTCTTTCTTACGCATCAAATCCGCATTTGATTGATTATATATTTTTTCTACTAAGGTGTCAGGGGCATCTATATTCAAAAAAATTAATATTTTCTTTAATTCATCTAATCCACCTAATAAGTTTTCGTATTTAATTAATAAAAACTTCTTTGGAATAGATTTGTTTCTAAACCATAAATTATAAAAATGTATAACTCTTTTGAAACCAAAAACTTCATGCGTAATAAACTCTGACTTATCTTTAAAAATAAAGGGGTTTTTTGCTCTATTAGTTACTTGATAATAATTAGATGAGATGACATCACGTGGGTCTCTACAAAGAAATATAACATTTGCTCTAAAGTATTTATATCTCTTTATAAATTTGAAAATAAGATTTGGATCTTGACGAGTACCATCTTCTATAATTATTTCACTAAAATCATGACTATTTTCAATTTGCAAATCATTATTCTTAATTTCTTTTAGAATACATTTTATCATATAATTCAACCAAGATCTACCTGAATTTGGAAAAGAAATAATAAAATACTTACCATTAGGATAATAATAAGATAAAATAAAATCTTTAAAGTATCTCCAAGGCTTCACTAGTTTATAATTATTTCAACAAATTCTCTAACTGCTCCACTACCACCATTTTGGGATATTTGAATAATATTTGGAATAGATTTAATTTTCTCAACTGCATTTTTTGGACATGCAGGAAAACCAACATTAGAAAGTAATTCAAAACAATTTACATCATCACCAATATATGCAACTTGATTCAAATTAATATTTTGTTTCCTACAAAGATCTTTAATAATTTTTAACTTATCATCAGCACCATGAAAGTCAAAATCAAGAGATAATTTCTGAGCCCTATTTCTATTTAACTCCCTATCTTCTGTAGTTATAATACCAACTTTAACTCCTCTTTTTTGAAGAATCTTGAATGCCATTCCGTCATAAGTTGAGAATTTTTTTATTTCATCTCCTTTTTCTGTATAATACATCCCAGCATCAGTTAAGACACCATCAACATCTGATAAAAAGATTTTAATTTTCGAGAAATCATAATTAGTTAATGAATAATTATTTTTTAAAAATAACCTTTCAGCAATAATCCAATCTTCTGGCTCATCAATCTCAACAAAAGTATATTCTGGCATTTCACAGATTCCAATATTACCTGATATTCTGTTATTATATTTTATGATGTCAGACACTAAACTTATACAAAAAGCACCATTTTCCATAAATGTACCATCAAAATCTTGTCTGCGAGGCCTATTTTTAAAATCATAGTTTAATGGATTACAATCTTTATCCCAAATAAATCTTTTAATTTTTGCACATGAGAAGACTGTATCATAAGAATTCATCATTTTAAGCCCATTAGAAAAGTCATTAGATTTTGTAAATGGTGAAGTTGCCTGAACTAACATAAAGACATCTGACAAATCTAATTTTGCGAAATTGATATACTCTAACATTATAGATTCAGAAGTTGAATGATCTTGAGCATTTTCATTACTTCTTCTATAAATAACTACTTTTGAAAGTTTAAATTCCTCAACAACACTAATTATATCTTCTGAATCAGATGCAACAACAACTTCATCTACATGATTACAATTTTCTAATTCAATTAAATTCCAATATATAAGAGGTTTACCACAAAATATTTTAATATTTTTTTTTGGAATTGACTTACTACCTCCACGAACTGGAATAAAAGCAATTTTTTTCATACTTCTTTATATTTTTCATAACCTCCATTAGGTTTTTCAATATCTAAAATATCTTCTGTTTTATAAGTTAATGATCTCTTAGTAGCTCTTAAATCTCTAGCAAGTTTTCTCATTCCAGTTGGTTCAAGAGAAAAAACCTGATCTGTTCCTTTCCAAGTTCGATCTAAGGTAAAATGCCTTTCAAACCATTCAGCTCCTAATGTATAAGCAGCTACATCAACAGCAATTCCATGATGATGTCCAGAAAAGCCAATCTTATCTACCCTATCTAAAAATGTTTTTCTCAATCTTGTAATTTCGAGTAAACAAACATCTTTAAATGGTACTGGATATCCAGATGTACAAGCATAAAGAACTAATCTATGTGCTTGTTTTCTTTCTTCAAAAATCTGCACAATTTCTTCTTCTTCTAATTTTGTAGTCATCCCAAAAGAAATATGAACTCCTCCCTCATAATTATCTCTTAAGTATTTCAACATTTTAAAATTATTATTACATGCTGAAGGAACTTTAATATATTCAGGATTAATAGAAATAATATCTTTAGCTGATGATATATCAAATACTGATGATGAATAAATAATACCTAAACTTTCAGCATAAATCTTTAACTCATCATGTTGAGCAATTGTAAATTCTAAGAATTCACGATGCAATCCGTATGGCTCTCCAAAAGAATGCATCTTATTTGGGTGCGGAGCCTCATATTGATTATCAGTTAAGAACTCTTTATTATTTCTTTTTTGAAATTT
>JABICI010000134.1 GCA_018652335.1 Flavobacteriales bacterium | reverse complement strand
TAGTTGTCATTATATTTGTTCATATAAATTTCTTGTTCTTTTTTTGAGATTTGTACTTTATCAATAAACCCGTTTTCTACGCTTTTATTTGATCGTAAAGCTCTAATAAAATCCCAGTATTTTTTTTTGTTTTTTGTTAATATTAACGTCATTTTGAGAGTTTCTAATTAAATATTTTTTCGAGTTGTTTCTGATATTTATTTATTGTAAAGAATGATTTTATAATCTTACTATTCTTTTCTTTATCTATAGTTTCTATTTTATCTAAATTTATATTTTTATATTCAAATATTTTTAAGTCTATTTCATTTAGGAACTTCCAAGAAGTTGTACTGTCTTTCAAGTATACTTTTTTGCCTAATTCTATTAATGTCAATATGTTCCCCATAGCTTGTTGTCTCTCATGTGCAAATATAGCAATATCAATTTTTGTTAGAAAATTTAGGTATTCAGAATTCTCTTGAAATTTTATTATAGGTATAAATTTATCTCCAAAAATATTTTTACCTTTAGATATTACGAGCTTTGCATAGTTTTTATTTCCGTAAGAAAGAGGTGTATGAATTTTAATATTGTCATTTTTAAATTTTCTTAAAAAGTCAAATACTTGCATGTGATTATTGGTTGGATCTGCAGAATTTCCAACTTGTATATTTATAGTATCTTTTAAATTCTTATTTACAGTGTAATTTTTAGATAGATTACTTGGATACATAAAGCACTCAAAAAGTTCACCTGAACACCCATAAATTTTCTTTACATATTCAAAGTCACCTTTTATATATGTTACAAAGTTTTTAATCTTTTTAATAAATTTTTTTTTTATAAAACTTTGTTTTTTAGGATTGTAGAAATCTCCTCCTAGCATAAACCAATAGCATTTTTTGGTTAACCATGGTTGAAAGAACAAAATGTTAATGAGAGTATCACTAAACAGACCATGTAAAATGATTTTATCACAATTGTTTAATGCATATAATAATTTAAGAATATAAATTCTTTTATTTAAAAAAAGAATATTGTTTTGTTTATCTTTTTTTTTAGTTAAAATGATATATCTGTGATTATTATCATCATCCACAATATTTATTAAAGGTATAATAAATTTCTTTTCAGTTGCAATGTGAAGTATTTTCATTATATTTTATAACTACTTTTTATTTCTTTCCCATCTCCATGCAGATTTCATTGCATCATCTAATGTTTTTTTTGCCTCCCAGCTTAATTTTTCTTTTATAAGTTTAGGATCTGCGTAAATTTTCTCAATATCACCTTTTCTTCTTCCACCAATTTTATAATTTATTAAAATATTATTTGTTTTTTCAAATGATTTAATTGCTTCTAAAACACTAGTTCCTTTGCCTGTTCCTACATTAAATGCATATTTACCAGAATTTTTTATGATATATCTTGTGGCAGAAACATGAGCTAAAGCTAAATCTTCTACATGAATATAATCTCTAACAGCTGTTCCGTCATTAGTATTGTAATCATCTCCATATACAGTAATCTCATGTCTTTTTCCTATTGCAGTTTCTGTGATAATTGGAACAAGATTTGCTGGTTTATCAGCTGAACGATCACCAATTAATGCTGAAGAGTGAGAACCGATTGGATTGAAATATCTTAGAGAGATACTATTATTATCTGCATTTTCCAGTAACTTTTCACCAAGCTGTTTTGTTTCTCCATATGGAGATTCTGCAGTTTTAAATTTTTCATATTCATTTACAGGAAGGTTTTCTGGTGTCCCGTATACTGTACAAGATGATGAAAATATTATATTACTAACATCATATTTAGACATGCAATTTAAAACAACTTCTAATGATTTCAAGTTATTTGTAAAGTACTTTTCTGGATTAACAACAGATTCTTCAACTGATTTAAATGCAGCGAAATGGATTACAGCTGTTATCTTCTCAACTTCAAAAACATTTTCCATAGCATTTATATCACAACAATTTATATTATACCATTTTATTTTATTAGAAATTATTTTTTCTATTCCTTTGATATTATCAATTGATGTATTACATAAGTTATCTACTATAATAGGTATATATCCTGAATTATAAAGCTCCACACATGTATGTGACCCAATGTATCCAGCTCCACCAGTTATTAAAATTTTTTGTTTCATGTTAAAAAGCCTTGTTTATTCCTATTAACCATCTCATTTGTAAAAAATCTTCATCAGTTGCTGGAGCTCTATTTAGAAAAAATGGCATATCAAATCTTATCACAAAGGGATTAATTGATTCAAGAGGTCCAAAATTATCTAAAGTGTATGTAAAACCAATTCCGGCATCTGCTCTTAAATCAGAAAATGCATTTTTATAATTTTCAACTGTAATATTTTTTGAAGTTATAATTCCAGCATCCGCAAATAAATACGATTTTAGTTTATTATTTCTTAAAACATATGGAAGGTAATGTGTGAAATCTATTTCAGTATTAAACGCGGCACCACTGGTTCCGTTGTAATCAAATGATTTAATTGTACCATCTTCATTAAATTCAGGTGCTAGATATCCAGAATATCCCCTTAGATTTAGGCCTCCAGAAGAATGAAATTTATTTGTAGTGAATTCATAATCAAAATTATCCGAGTTAACTATTCCGTCAGCACGTGTAAACTTTGATGACATCATTTCTTCATAATTAGCTCCTGCTAAACTTAATTTGCTTTCTTCTGCCCATTTTGTACCGCTACCTAATTGAAAGAATAATCTAGTCTTTATTTTAATTTTTTTAAGTGAGTTATTATTTTTTGCTATAAAAGTTATTTTATTATAATCATACTCACTGCCTATTGATGAGGATTGAAATAATACATTTAATGTTCCACTTCCCTCATGATACTTGTATTTATGTTCAAAGTCTATATCTATTCTGTTATTCATTTTTCTTAATTCCCAATCCCTATTTATTAAATAGCCGCTATTTGTTCTGTAGAATGAGATCAAATCAATACTGATTTTATTATCATCATCTTTAGCCGACTTGATTAAGCTTAACTTATTTGTATATAAACCAGCTAAGAATTGCGTTTCTACCTTAAATCTTGTTTTAAGCGAGATGTGGTCTAAGTTAGTATTGTACTTAAAACGATATGAGTATCGATCGTATTCATCATTTTTTGTAATATTTTCATCTTGAAAGTTTGATGTGTTTATCCAAAATGTTGCATCAAATAAATGGTGATGGTTCATATATCCACCAATTATATTTGCACCTATTTTCATGCCATCATAGTTATTCCACCAAACATCAGGTCTATATTTGATTTCATAATTTTTCCAATCAGGAAATTTCCATAAATTATCATTAAAATTTAAAGTTGAATTAATATTTGAATTATTATCAGGCATGTAGGCATCAGCTAATCTATTTGTTGGATCAATTATCACTTCATTTATTCCAGTTGGAATATTGATATCAATAGAGTATTCAGGATGTATCAGATCCCAACCATGCCATTTAGGTAAAATTTTTGCATCTGTTTTCTTAATAAACCAATTATTTGGAATATGATATTGATAACTCTCTCCGTTTTTAGCAATAACTGTAAAATCAATAGGCATTTGCATTCTTGATTTTCTATTAAATATCACTGTGTTTCCTTTTACATTTACAGAATAATCGATTCTTTTGGTAGATTCTAGCCATTGATCAAAGAACCAGTTTAAGTCTACTTTAGTGTATTGTATGATAGTATTTCTGAAATCTTCTGTGTAGGGATGTGCCATTTTCCATGTATTGAAATAATGCTTCATTGCATTTAGAAATAATTCATCTCCAAGTACATATTGTAAATTATATAGCATTGAAGCAGTTTTATAATATACATGTCTATATCCACCACCATGTCTTAATGCTCCATTAAAACAATCTGAATGTGTCGCAATTACTGGATCTTCATATTTAGTAGCATCTTTTAAGTATGCATTGTAAACACGGCTATCTATTGCTTTTGTTGGTTTTTCAAATCTTGCTTTATATTTATTTTGTGATTTGTTTGTTACAAGATAATCTCCATCAATTTTAATTAAACCCCACGCAGTGAGGAACTGTGTAAACCCTTCATCTAACAATGCTCGGTAGGTTTCATTATTACCTACTTGTCCAAAAAACCAATTGTGTCCAATTTCATGTACTAAAAGGCCTCTATATCCTGGATCCTCACCACTGTCAAGTGTGAGCATCGGATACTCCATACCAGATCTTGCATCAGCTACAATCATTTTATGATAAGTGTACCTTCCAAAATCTTCAGAGAAAACCTGAATTGTTTTTGCTGCATATTCTGCTGCATTTTGCCATCTGCTGGCATGAGGCTCTTGAGCTAAAGAATAACACACTTTATCTTCCCACCATGCTTCTCCAATTCGATAAGTTGGATCGGCAGTAAATGAGAAATCATGAACATTTTCAGCATGAAACTTCCAAACCTTTCGTTCTCCTTTTTTATATTCTGTGATTACAGATGGAGTAGAGTTCCATTTTTTATCTTTAAAGTTTTTAATATCTAATTTCTCTCTCAGTTCTTTTGGAAGTACTTTGTTACGGTTTAGTAAAAAACCCGTAGCTCCAACAACAAAGTTAGAAGCAAAATCTAATTCTACATCAAATCCTCCAAAATTACCGTAAAATTCTTTACCTAGATGTTGATCTTTAGTCCATCCAAACTTAGCGTCATATACGCAAATTCTTGGGTACCAGTGAACTCCGTTATAATGTTTAAATCCCCATGAATTGAAAATAGCCATTCTTCTTCTCATATCTCCACTGTCAAAATAAGTTTTGAATGCTATATCAAATGTAACGTTCATATTTGATTTTAGAGTTTCTGGTAAGTAGACTTTTAAGATAGTATTATCAAGTTCAGTTTTTACATTTCGTCCATTTATTTTCAAATAATCAATTTTGGTGCCTAGCTTCTCAGCTTCATATTTTCCATATTTGGGATGCTTACCATTTTGTAATTGCAATTCTTCAAGATATGAGTCAGGTTGAAAAGCATTTTGATATAAATGAAAATAAACTACATCTAAATCGTCAGGCGAATTATTTGTGTAAATAAGTTGCTGTGTAGCACTGATTATATCAGTTTCTTCATCAATTTTTGCTTTGATATTATAATACACATCTTGTTGCCAATATGCTTTATTTGGCATTTTGTTTTTCCAATAATTTGGATTATCATTATTTTGATATGTATTTGGTTTAGAAAGAGGATCGTATTTTACGGTTAACTTATCTGATAATGGTATTGAGCTATCTAGATTCTCTTGAGCATAGCTTGTCGTGAATAAAGCAAAAGAAGCGAAAAGTAAGATATTTTTCATAATGAATTTTTAAATTTATATGCGAATTTACGATTACTAATCTAAAACCTCACTTTTTTCTTTAGCATTTGAGATACTTGCATTTAGCTCAAAACCAGTTAAAAGAATTATGGAATTAAAATACATCCATATCAGAATTATCATTAGTGTTCCTATTGACCCGTAAACTTTATTGTATTGTGAAAAATTGTTTATGTAATAATTAAAACCAGCTGATGTAATAATGACTCCTAAGGTTGCGAATATTGATCCTGGCGTAAACAATTTCCATTTACTCTTTATAGCAGGCCCCAAGTGGAAAAGTATAGATATTGCAAAAAAAAGTAAAAGTAAGATGATAAGCCATTTTCCAAACAAAATTATTTCCGCTTCTAAGCTGGTCAAAATATTTATATTTATTAAATAAATAATTGTTGATTTACTAAAAATTATTAATGTCAATGCTACTAAAAGGACTATGGATAAAAGAATAGTTAATGATAGTGATAAAATTCTTTGCTTAATTATTGGTCGATTTTCTCTAATATGAAATGAAGCATTAAACGCTTCAATTAATGAGTTTATACCATTAGTTGAGAAATATAAGGCTAAAATAAAACCAATAGAAAGAAGTCCCCCTCTTGGATTATTAACTATATCTTCAATTGATTTAAATGTTATCTCGTTAGTTGAAGGAGGAAGTACTACAGAAATTATTTCTAACAGTGTATCTTGTAATCCATCAATTGATATATAGGGGATAAGTGTGAAAAGAACAATAATTGATGGAAAGAAGGCTAAAAAAAAATTAAAAGCTAGTGATGATGCTCGAGTTGTAATAGCTCCTTCCATTAATCCTTTCCAAAAAAAAATAGTAACATCATAGATGCTTAATCCTGAGAATCCTGGGGGTTTTATTTTCTTTATAAAACTTGAAATAGTTTTAAGCATTATATCGCTTTTAAGCTTAAATCAAAGTTTAAAACTGAGTGCGTAAGAGCACCCACAGAAATATAATCTACACCACATTCTGCATATTTTATGATTGTCTTCTCAGTAATACCACCGCTCGATTCACTCTCACACTTATCTTTTATTAATCTTGTAGCTTCTAGTGTTGTTTCGAAATCAAAATTATCAAGTAATATGCGCTTCACTCCTTTTTCTTTGAGAATCTGCTTAACTTCATCAATATTTCTTGCTTCAACTATTATTTCAAGATCTCTTTTGTTGCTAGAGATATAGGATTTTGTTTTATTGATAGCTTCATGTATACCACCAGCAAAATCAATATGATTATCTTTAATCATGATTTTGTCAAATAATCCAAATCTATGATTTAATCCTCCTCCAATTAAAACAGCCCATTTTTCAATAATTCTATTTAATGGAGTTGTCTTTCTTGTATCTAATAATTTACATTTTGTATGTGAAATTAATGAGTTTAGATAATTTGTTTTTGTTGCAATGGCACTCATCCTTTGCATACAATTAAGAACTAAGCGCTCTGCTGATAGAATTGACCTTGCATTACCACTTACTATAAACGCGATATCTCCACTTTTAACTGAATCTCCATCATTTAAATTCTTATTAAATTCTAAAGTATTATCTGTAATTTTGAAAATCATTATTGCAAGTTCAATACCAGCAATTATTCCATTATCTTTTATCAATAATTTTGCACTACTTGTAGCATTTTTTGGAATACAACCCATTGAAGTGTGATCTCCATCTCCTAAATCTTCTTTTAAAGAAGTTTCTATAAAGAGTCTAAGTTTGTTAGTATTCATATTAAAATTATTATTATTGTCAAAAATACAAAAAATGAATATTGTATTATTAGTAATTGGAAAGACAAGCCAGCAATATTTGATAGAAGGAATTTTAAAATATCAAAAACGCTTACAACACTATACCAAGTTCGAAATTATTGAACTTCAAAATATTAAAAATTCTAAAAACATTACTAAAACAGAATTAGCAAAAATGGAAGGCAAATTAATTCTTAACAAGTTAGAAATATCTGATTACATTATTTTACTTGATGATAAGGGGAAAGATTTCTCGTCATTACAGTTTTCTGAAAAACTAACTTCATTAATGCATACAGGTAAGAAACGTTTAGTATTTATTGTTGGAGGTGCTTATGGTGTTTCTAATGATATTTTTTCTAGATGCAATGAAAGATTATCATTATCCAGAATGACATTCTCTCACCAAATGGTTCGTTTATTTTTTGTTGAACAAATTTATAGAGCATTTACAATACTTAACAATGAACCCTATCATCATAAATAAATGAAATTAGTTTTTGCTACAAATAATCAAAATAAATTATCTGAAATTAGATCTATACTTTCACCTGAAATTGAGATTCTTAGCCTTAAAGAAATTAATTGTAAAGAAAAATTGCCAGAGACTAATCCAACATTACAACAAAATGCTATACAAAAAGCAAGATTTGTATTTGAAAATTATGGATTCGATTGTTTTGCCGATGATACAGGTCTAGAAATCGATGAGCTAGGAGGCGAGCCCGGTGTGTATTCTGCTAGATATTCAGGTGAACATTCTAATGCAAAAAAAAACATTGATAAAGTTCTCACTAAGCTTAAAGGTAATGATCTAAGAACTGCAAGTTTTCGAACAGTAATTGCTTTGATTATTAGGGGAAATGAGGATGTATTTGAAGGCGTTTGTTCTGGAAATATTTCTAAGTTAGAGTATGGTACGAATGGTTTTGGATATGACCCTGTATTTATTCCAACTGGGTTTGAGAAGACTTTTGCAGAAATGTCAATGAAGGAAAAGAGCTGTATTAGCCATAGAGCTAAAGCTGTTAGTAAATTAGTTGCATTTCTTAATTCTTATAAAAGCTAAAGCAACTTCTTAGATTTTAATTTGCTTTGGAATAAACTTACTTACATCTCCACCATTTTTTATTATATCTCTAATAATGGTTGATGAAATATGAGAAATTTCAGGAGGAGCGATTAGAAATATAGTTTCAATTGTATTATTAAGCTCCTTATTCATTTGTGCAATATTTTTTTCAAATTTGAAATCATGTGAATCTCTTAATCCTCGTAAGATATATTTAGCTTTTTCTTTATAACAAAAGTCTACTGTCAATCCTTCATAAAATTTAACATTAATTTTAGGATTGTTTATGTAAACATCTTCAATCCATTTAATTCTTTCCTCAGTTGAGAAATATTGATTCTTGTCAGAGTTAATTCCAATTGCAATAATTATTTTATCAAACATTGGAAGTGCTCTGTCAATTATAGATTTGTGACCAATAGAAAAGGGAGAAAAAGATCCGGGAAAAACTGCAATTTTTGTCATTTTCAAATATAACTATTTAGAGCGAGAAAATACTAAAGTGAACAGTTCCATATTTTCTCAGTTCAACTTTTTCATAATTAAACACTGTATTTTTATCATGTTCAATAATAAGAAGTCCATCTTTTTTTAAAAGTTTATTTTTAATAATTAACTGCGGAATTTCTTGATAGTTTTCATAATCGTATGGAGGGTCAGCAAAAATAAAGTTAAATATATTTTTGCAATTATTAATGTATTTTATGCAATCAGATTTAAATACTGAAATGTTTAATCCAAATGTATCTGATATATTTTCTATAAACTCAACGCTAGCAAAATTATTATCCACTGCAATAACTTCTTCAGTTCCTCTTGAAGCAAATTCTAAAGAAATATTTCCTGTCCCAGAAAATAAATCAAGTACATTTTTATTATCAAAATAGTATCTGTTCTCTAAAATATTAAATAGTGCTTCTTTTGACCTGTCAGTAGTTGGTCTTAAATTAAGTTTGTTACCCGGATTAATTTTTCTGCCTTTGTGAGTACCTGAAATTATTCTCATTTTATTAATTAAATAATCCTTGTAATTGATGGTTTTCTAGAAAATTCATTTCAGTTGGTAGTTTTATTTTTGTCGTATTTATCCCAAATTCAATATTTCTAATATAATCGTATAGTAGCTTATAAAGCTCTTCATTTTTAACTACATGACCATATAATTTTACTTCAACTGAATCAGTACTGATTTTAAGCTGTTCAAATGTAAAGAGAATATAGTAGAGAACATCTTCTTTGGTATTGAAAAGAAATGCATTGCTAAATACTAACTTTTCATCTTTAAATATTGTTATATTTAAAAGATTTTCATTAAAAAATAAAAAAGCATTATCTAATTTATTGTTAGCCTGAATATATTGCTCAATTAGTATAGATTGTTGCGGTTTAAGTGTTGCAGATGGAAAGAAATTACTAACTAAATTTTCTATTTCTTCAGAAATGGAATAAATTAACATAGAATCTATTTCTCTGATTTTTTCTAATTTAATAACATCAGAAATATCAGAACTAAATTCAAGAATCTCCCTAGAGTACTCATTAACAAATAAATCGTTTGGAACTAAAGTATAAGAAAAATTTGAAAATGTAATCGTTGTTTTGTGATACTTAAGTTGTAATATTTTTTCATTATTAAATTTATCAGTTAAATTATTTTCTACTCTAATATCTTGATAGAATTCAATTGTAGAATTTGTATTTAATAAAATTATTGTAAGCTGATTTAAACTTATTTTTAAAATGAGATGATAGTCCTCTGAGCGTTCAAAATTGAAAGCTCTTCCAATGTATTTATTCGCTTTTCCAGTTTCCATTTAAAGATGCTTCATCCATAGATCCAACTTTTAAAAGAGCATCTAATTCGTAATTTTTATTTTTTGCATCAAGTCCGTTAAATACTGTCCTATAGTTTGTTGAAATTTCGAAAACTTGCACGGTAACGTTGCCTTTCTCAATTTCACCAGCACTGATAATGTATTTTTCCTCTGTATGTGGAATTGAGATTAAATTATCAATCTCAAGAGGAAATTCTTTTTTTCTACTATTCAAGTAAGCTTCATCAAATACACTTTCTTTTGCTAATGCATATGTTGTATCACGACTAATTATTCCCATTTCAAGAGCTTGTGCATCTGTAAGTGAGTCAGGAGTTTCGCCAATTGCTTTAACAGTTACTATTTCTTCAAATCTTAAAAAGTAGTCTAATTTTTCAAAGTTGTCAGAATATTCTCCATGTGTCTGCTTGTACTTAACTTGCAATTGTCTGAGATCTTTTAGTTTTTGAACATTATTAGAGATTCTTTCCTTAGCTTTTTTATTGAAAACCATTTCACTATTAATACTGTTATAAACAAAATATATTAATAATATGTTTAACGGTATGAGTAAAAGTGCGATTTTTCTAGCTTTCATATTTGATTTTTTGTATTGCAAATTTATAATTTTTACTTAGATATCAACTGATGGAGAATAAAATTGTTTATTTGTAAAAATATTATTCATGCTTAAATTAGTTTCTAAAATTATTTTTTGGTTAAATGGTTGGACAGTTATAGATTCATTTAAATTCCCAAAAAAATGTGTAATTATTGCAGCTCCACATACTTCAAACTGGGATTTTTTAATAGGACGATGTTATGGTTATATTACTGGAATTTCTGTCAATTATTTCATTAAAAGTTCTTTTTTTATACCAATATTTGGAATGTTTTTTAGATTAAATGGAGGGATACCTGTTTTTCGTGATTCCAATAATAATTTAGTAGATATAACAGTCAACAGATTTAAAAGTTCAGAAAGTTTTATTCTAGCCTTGTCTCCTGAAGGAACACGCTCTAGAGTTAAGAAATGGAAGACAGGTTTTTACCACATTGCTTTAAAGGCTAGAGTTCCTATTGTATTAGTAGCAATGGATTACAAGTATAAAACTGTAGGTGTTATAGATTCAATTTTTCCAACTGGAGATATTTACAGTGACATGCGTGTTATCGAAAATCATTTTAAAGATTTAAATGGTAAAATATCTAGTAATTATAACCCTATAATAATGTAGTTTAAATCTTTAAAAATTGTTTAAAAACTTATATTTTTTTTTATTAAGCATTCAACTTACTTTTTTTAAAAGACTATTTTTACATAAAATTAAAATATAAAATATGTCATCACAGGCAACATTAAGTTTAGGTACAGTAGATCAGGCTAAAGAAATGGGATTAAGATCTGAAGAATTTGAAAGAATTACTGAGATTTTAGGAAGAACACCAAATTTTACTGAATTAAGTGTTTTTGGTGTTATGTGGTCAGAACATTGTTCATATAAAAATTCAATAGTTTGGTTAAAAACTTTACCTAAAGAAGGACCACATATGTTAGTTGAAGCTGGGGAAGAGAATGCTGGATTAGTTGACATTGGTGATGGCTTAGCATGTTGCTTTAAAATAGAATCGCATAATCATCCATCTGCACTAGAACCATATCAAGGAGCTGCAACTGGTGTAGGTGGTATTAATAGAGATATCTTTACAATGGGGGCAAGGCCAATCGCTCAATTAAATTCACTTCGTTTTGGAAATATTAACCTTGATAAAACAAAGTGGTTGGTAAAAGGTGTTTCAAAAGGAATTGGTGATTATGGAAATGCGTTTGGTATTCCCATAATTGGTGGCGAAGTATTTTTTGATTCTTGTTACAACACAAATCCATTAGTAAACGCTTTTTCAGCTGGAATTATGAAAAAGGGTGAAATGATATCAGCTACATCTTCAGGAGTAGGTAACCCTGTATTTATTGTTGGTTCAAGAACAGGAAAGGATGGTATTCATGGGGCTTCATTTGCATCAAAAGATATTTCGGAAGATTCTGTAAACGATTTACCAGCAGTACAAGTTGGTGATCCATTCCAAGAGAAGTTGCTTTTGGAAGCTACTTTAGAGCTCGGAAAGACTGATGCTGTTGTTGGAATGCAGGATATGGGTGCTGCAGGTATCACATGTTCTTCAAATGAAATGTCTGCAGCAGGTAAGCATGGAATGGATTTATGGCTAGAAAAAGTCCCAACAAGACAAGAGAATATGAAGGATTGGGAAATTCTTTTATCTGAGTCTCAAGAAAGAATGCTTGTGGTTGTGGAGAAAGGTAAAGAAGATGTTGTTAAAAAAATCTTTGATAAGTGGGATCTTTCTTGTGAAGAAATTGGTGTTGTTACAAAAGGAGATAGAGTTAGATATTTTATGCATGGTGATTTAGTTGGAGATGTTCCATGCAATGATCTAGTTCTTGGAGGAGGTGCTCCTGTTTATCATCGAGAATTTCAGGAGCCTGATTATTTTAAAAAATGGAAATTGTTTGATATTGATACAGTAGAACAGCCTAGAAATTTAAAAGAAATTGCATTATTTTTAACTGGGCATGAAAATATTGCTTCTAAAAGATGGGTGTATGAGCAGTATGATTCTATGGTTGGTACAGTAAACATGAGTACAAATTTTCCAACAGACGCAGGAATTGTTAATCTAAAGGAATCTGATAAAGCATTAGCTATGACTGTCGATTGTAATGCAAGAATGGTTAATGCTGATCCTGAAGAAGGCTGTGCAATGGCCGTAGCTGAAGCTGCTAGAAATATTGTATGTTCGGGTGGAGTTCCTTCTGCAATAACAAATTGTTTGAATTTTGGGAATCCATATAATCCAGAAGTTTACTGGCAATTTGTTGGAGCAATTAAAGGAATGACTAAATCTTGTAAAAAGTTTAAAACTCCAGTTACTGGAGGAAATGTATCTTTTTATAATCAGTCTGCTATTGATGGGGTTGAAGTTCCTGTTTTTCCAACACCAACAATTGGCATGCTAGGAATTGTTGAAGATAAAAAACATATTACTTCTTTAGCATTTAAAGGAAAATCTGATTTAATTTATATGATTGGGGAGAGTAAAAATGATATCTCTAGTTCTGAATATTTAGCTTCTTATCACAATATTAAGCAGTCACCTGCTCCTTGCTTTGACCTAGATAAAGAGTATGATGTGCAAAATACAATCACAAAATTAATTAGAGATGGAGTTATTGAATCAGCACATGATGTTTCTGATGGTGGATTATTTATTACTTTATTGGAGAGTTCGTTCACAAATGATTTAGGATTTGAAATTGTAACATCATCCGAAGTCAGAGAAGATGCCTTCTTGTTTGGTGAATCTCCTTCAAGGGTGATTGTATCTGTCACTGAAACTGGTGAAGATGCATTTCTTGATTTATTAAAAGACCTTAATACTCCTTTTGTATTATTAGGTCATGTTACAAAGGGCAGAATATCAATTGACTCTTCAGATTTTGGAGATATTTGTGAATATAAAAAGATATACAATGAATCATTAGCAAGAAAACTATCTTAATTTCTTACAATTGATTCATCTAATATTTAAAATGTTAGAATTAATTTTGTGTTTAGTTGTCTGGATGTAAGGTAATTTGGAACAGCATACTCTCTACCAGTAATATCAGTAACCCAAAGGTAAGAAACAGTGTTATTGATATCTAAAAGGTTAAATACTTCAGCACTAACCCAAATGCTCTCAAAAATATTTAGCCAATTAATTCTTGATCTTTTATTTTCTCCTTTTAATAATACTGAAAATCCAATATCTACACGTCTATAATCTGGTATTTTAAGAATATCTTCATGTTTTTCACTATTTGGCGGTCCAAATGACAAGCCAGTTCCGTAAACTAAATTTAAATGCATTTTATAGTTAGGATTATTGGGTATATAATCTTGAAAGAACATAGAAAAGCTAACTCTTTGATCTGTAGGTCTTGGAATAAATCCAACTTCAGTGATACTCCCATCTAGATTAGTGATAAAATCATTAACTATATCTTCTTCGGTCTTCATAATTGAAAGACTCGCCCAACTTTCAACTCCTGGAACAAATTCTCCATTAATTTTCATATCAATTCCAGTAGCATATCCATTTGAAATTTGATCAGTCAGATATTGAATACGTACGTTGTTTACTTTGTATGGAATTAGATTTTCTAAATCTTTATAATATATCTCTGTTATCCATTTAAATGGTCTTCCCCAACTATAGAAAAGATAATCAACACCAAATAAATAATGAATTGATTTTTGAGATTTAACCTCTCTATTTAACGTGCCTGATAATGTTCTTACTTCTTTGTAAAAAGATGATTGATAATATATTCCGCTAGCTGCTCTAAAAACAATATCTTTTTTCCAAATAGGTGCATATGCAATTGATGCTCTTGGACTAATTAGGAGTTCTTCGTTGAAAGTCCAATAGCTTGCTCTTGTGCCAGCTTTAATAGTAATATTATCTAAGTCTTTAGAAACTTGCATAAATCCAGAGTTACGAAAAGATCTCAGATTTATTTTTGTTTTTAAAACTTGGCTTAGTATAATTTGTTGATTTGGGTCTGCATTATTATTAATATTGTCATCTGGATGTGGGTAATTATAGAAGGCAGAATCAATTAAATTCCACTCATTTATATTATCATCAATTTCCTCTTTTTGCAATTTAAAGCCCCAATCAAAATTTAAATTTTGATTGGTATAGTAGCCTTTGTGAGATAAATTTATCACGTTAGCATTTAGACTATTTCGTGCATGATTAATATATTTTCCGACTCCTCTATCAAAAGCTACATTACCAAAATCAGTAGAACCTAAATTGTTTTCAAGCTGATATAGCCAATATTCACCAACAATATCAAAATTCTCTTCCTCAAAAGTTTTAAATGCAGAAGTTGTAAATTGTAGTTTTAAATTTTTATTGGGCTGAAAACCTGTGCTTAATGCACCAAAGAATGTTTCGTAGCTATCTACTTCTTGCCCTTCAAAATAGATGGATAGTTTAAGAGCTTCGTTTACTGTTCCGAATTCAGTATCTCTATTTCTTGGGATCATTGTATATTGATTTTGATTTATGTTTCCTAAAAAACTAATGTCCCAACTATTATTTATTTTATAATTTATATAAGTTTGAATATCAGAAAAATTCGGTGAATATTCTGCCTCAGTATCTAAGGAATTAAGTAAATATTTACTTGTTTTGTATCTTGCTCCTAATATGTAGCTTAATTTCGTATTATTAGATATTCCTTCAAAATGTGAAGATCCACCTAGTAGACTTAATTGTAAACTTGCCATATTTTTAATAGGATTTTTATATGTAATGTCAAGTACAGAAGACATTTTATCACCATACTTTGCATCAAATCCTCCAGCTGAAAATAGAATGCTGTTAACCATATCTGTATTAACAAAACTCAATCCCTCTTGTCTTCCAGATCGTACTAGAAAAGGTCTGTAAATTTCAATTCCATTTACATAAACAAGGTTCTCATCAAAATTACCTCCTCTAACTGAATATTGAGAGCTTAATTCGTTTGCTGAACTAACGCCTGGTAATGTCTTTAATATTGCTTCAATACCACCAGAGTTTCCAGGTAAAACACTAACGTGCTTTGTTTTAATCTTATTAAAACTTTCTTTTCTGCTTCTTTGATCTGTGATGATAACATCATTCAGAACATTAGAAGAAGTCTTTAATTTAATATCCAGTTTATAATGTTGCCCTGATTTAAGCATTGGGATTCTAATTTTTTCAATTTGATAGCCAATAAAACTAAATGCTAGAATTAGAGATCTATTCTCTCTAACAATTAAATTATAATTCCCATTTGGATCTGATGTTGTTCCAATTGATTCATTTATTACTGAAATATTAACAGATGGTAGATTATTTCCATTTACATCTGATATATATCCAGAGATAGATTGACTATATCCGCATAAGGGAGAAATAAACAAGAGTAGAAATAAATATCTTTTTAACATATTTTGCAAAAATAGAATTATGTTAACTAATAAACTCAATATTACTATACTTATTGTATATATTTTAAAAGTTGATGTTTATTTTTTAAATCTTATTTTTATTTTTAAAATAGTAATTTAAAATATGAAAAGGTTAATAATAATTTGTACTGGTAATTCTTGTAGATCTCAAATGGCCCATGGGTTATTAAATTCACTTAATTTAAAGATTGAAGTGTATAGCGCAGGAACTAAACCAGAAAAAGTAAATCAATTCGCAGTAGTAGCTATGAATAAAATAGGAATTGATATTTCAAAATATTTATCAAATTCTGTAGATGAGTATATATCTAAAAAATTTGATTTTGTTATTACTTTATGTGATAATGCAAAAGATATTTGTCCAACTTTTGTAAATGCTAAAATTTTTTGTCACAAACATTTTTTAGACCCTGCTAATGCCAAGGGATCAAATAAAGAAAAACAAGTTATATATGATAACGTTAGAAACGAATTAAGAGAGTACTTTTTTGATTTTTCCAAAAAGGAGTTTATTTAATATATAAAAGTTGAGTTGTAATTTGATTCATTGCCAACGTTATCAGTTACATTTAGCTTAAATGTATGCTTTCCTTTTTTTAAATCATTTTCAATGTCGTAACGTAAGACACTTTCTTTATAATCATAATCCATTAAAATCCATTTCCCATCAATCTCACCTCTAAATGATTTTATACCACTATGTTTATCCTTTATTGTTAGTTTAATTGATGTTTGTTTGTTAATTTTTTTGCCAGGAAATATATTTACACCTTTAATTTCAGGATTTATGGTATCTGCAACTATGCAAAAGTCTCCAAACTCTCTCACTTTAGTTTTAATTCTATTTTTCTCCCATTTGCCTCCATGGTACCAATAATTACCACTTAGGTCTGTTGATGCGATATAAGTTTTGCTCTTAAGAGAATCAGCAATATCTGCTTTTATTTCAAGTGTGTATTTTAAGTGCACAGGAGTATTTTCATTATGAATACTGTAAATATTTCCATATGTATCTTTTACAGAATTAGTAATTTGATACTTAAACATTATATCTTCATAAATTGAATATGCTGGCATCTCTATTTTAATGTCATTTGTTGTAAATTTATTAATAGCATCATAATGAAACATTTTATTGAAAGTGTCTTCTGGTAGAGTACATTTTTTAAGAAATGGATTATTTGTTGATTTTATTTTGAAGCTAAGTTTTGATTCATTTTTATAGATATCATTAACAATAATATCTACACTGTGTAATAGAGTATCTTTAAAGCTAATTATCCCATTATTTATCAAATTGCTGTAGTTTAAAAGCTTATTATTTGGCAATTTAAAACATCTATGGTATCTATTCTTACTTAATTTATTTTCACAATAGTCAATATGAGCATTAATGTATCTTGTAGTACTAAAATCTAATTCATTCACTTCAAATTGATAGCTTAGTGTGTTGTCAATAAATACTTTTATTGAGTATATTCCATTTTTGTTATATGCATAATCTGCTTTGTCGTATGTAAAAATTGCTAATGCAAAACTTCCGTTTACTATAGGGGTTTCATCTATAGTAAGAATGTTATTATATTGTTTTATTGGATAAATCTTATCTCTATTATAACCGTCAACTAATGTAGTATCAAAAGCATATATCTTTATTTTTTTAATTAATGGAGATATATTGTCTACCACTTTAAAATTAAATTGAAGAGGATTTATTGGATGTTCACTTTTAGTATCTCTTATTTCAAAGTGAAGGTGTGCACCATTGCTACCACCAGTATTTCCTGATAGTGCAATTATCTCTCCTTTACTTATTTTTAGTGTAGTATCATTTAAAAAAATATTAATTTCAAAACTTTCTCTTTCATATTGTTTCTTCTTAACAAATTTGGAAATTCTATTATTAAATTTTTGTAAATGAGCGTATACAGAAGTATGCCCTGTTTTAGGGTGTGTAATATAGATAGCTTTTCCGTATCCAGAAGTTGAAACTTTTATTCTTGATATGTATCCATCTGAAATAGACCTAACTTTCTGGCCTTCGACTCCTTCCGTTTTTATGTCAATACCTGCATGAAAATGGTTATTTCTCAATTCTCCAAAAGTTCCTGAAAGCATAAGATTAAAGTCAAGAGGTGATGAATATTGTTGAGATGAAACTTCTTTTGATGAGATTATTATGACAATAATAAGATAGTATTTTAAAAATTTCATATTTGATAATTTTAACTAAAAATTGTGTTCAAAGATAACATCAAAAAAGCACTATTTATACAGTTTAAATCTTTAAGTTTGTAACAATTATTTGACTGTGAAAACGATTATTGATAGTATTGAGTCTAAAATTAGTGATTTGCTATCAAAGCATAATCAGCTTAAGAATGAAAAATCAGATTTACAGAAGGAAAATTATATTTTAAATAAAAAGGTGAATGATCAACAAATAAAAATCACATCCTTATTAGATAAAGTAAAACTCATGAATATATCTAAATCTGCTGTTAAAAGTCACGAAGATGTAAGAGCAACAAGATCTAAGATTAATGAGTATGTACGGGAAATAGATAAATGTATTGCATTGTTAAATAAATAGTTTTAGTTTGGAAGATAAGTTATCGATAAAATTAAATATTGCTAATAGAATCTATCCGATGAAAATTGAGCGTAATTCAGAGGAGAATATTAGAAGTGCCATAAAAAAAATTGAAACAAGATTAAAATTTTATGAGGAAAACTATGCTATCAAAGACAAACAAGATTTGGTAGCAATGTGTCTTATAGAATATGCTTCAAAATTAGAGTATTTTAACAATAAAGATATTGATAAAGATTTAACTACAAGGTTAGAAAGTATTAACAATATTTTGAATGACAATATTTAATCAAATAGTTCTTTTGTAATATAATCCCGTATTAATATTTTGTTAAACTCAACACTTAAAGTATTGGGGTTTGACTCGATTTGTTAAAAACAGGCCTCAACCTTTGGTTCTCTTGTGAGACAGTGGAAGTTTGCAATATTTCGGCATCCCTATTCATATTATTCTGGAGTTTTTCAGTCATTAATACGGGATTTTAATTAAAAATTTAAATATGGATATTTTAACATTAATAGTAGGATTAGTTAGTTTAATTGCTGGTTCAGGTGGAGCATTATATTTTTTAACAAATCAAAATAAGAATAAGGCAAATATTATTATTGAGGATGCGAAGAAGCAGAGTGAGCAGATTAGAAAAGAAAAAAATCTTCAAGCTAAAGAAAAGTTTATAGAACTTAAATCTGAACATGATAAAATTATTAACCAGAAGAATAATGAAATAAATAAGGCAAGCCAAAGAGCTTCTCAAAAAGAAAATACATTAAATCAGAAGTTAGCTGAAGTAAATAAAAAAGATGCTAATTACAAAAGATTAATTTCTGATATTACTAATCAGAAGCTAATATTAGAGAAGAAGCAAAATGATTTAGATGTATCTCACAAGAAGCAAGTTGAACAATTAGAGCAGATTTCAAATTTATCTGCTAATGAGGCTAAGAGAGAGCTAGTAGAATCCTTAAAAAACGAAGCTAAAACAGATGCGCTTGAGATTATTAAAAATACAATAGAAGAAGCAAAACTAACTGCCAAACAAGAGGCTAAGAAGATAGTTATACAAACTATTCAAAGAATTGCCACAGAAGAAGCTATGGATAATGCAGTCTCAGTTTTTAACATTGATAATGATGCTATAAAAGGGCGTATTATTGGAAGAGAAGGGAGGAATATTAGAGCAATTGAAGCTGCTACTGGAGTTGATATTGTTGTTGATGACACACCAGGCGCAATTATTTTATCTTGTTTTGATTCAGTTAGAAGAGAAATTACAAGATTATCTCTTCACAAATTAGTGACAGATGGAAGAATCCATCCTGCTAGAATTGAGGAGGTAGTTAAAAAAACAACTAAAGAAATAAATGATGAGATTATTCAGATTGGTAAAAAAGCAACTATTGATCTTGGTATTCATGGCTTACATCCAGAATTAATCAAAATGGTTGGTCGTATGCGCTATAGATCATCTTATGGTCAGAACTTATTGCAACATTCTAGAGAAACTGCAAATATGTGTGCTACAATGGCAGCAGAACTTGGATTGAACACAAGATTTGCTAAAAGAGCTGGTTTACTACATGATATTGGTAAGGTGTCTGCTGACGATGCTGAAACTCCACATGCTATTATTGGAATGAAGCTAGCGGAAAAATATGGTGAAAAACCTGAAGTATGTAATGCAATTGGAGCACATCATGATGAAGTTGAAATGACATCTCTAATCGCTCCTTTAGTACAAGTTTGTGATGGAGTTTCTGGTGCTCGTCCTGGAGCTAGAAGAGCTATGGCAGACGAATATATCAAACGAATTAAAGAACTAGAAGATGTAGCTATTTCATATCCTGGCGTATTACAATCTTATGCCATACAAGCTGGAAGAGAGTTGAGGGTTGTAGTTGAAAGTGAAAAAGTCACAGATGAAGATGCTTCTAAATTAGCATTTAAGATATCAGATAAAATTCAAAATGAGATGACATATCCTGGGCAAGTAAGAGTAACAGTAATTAGAGAAACCAGGGCAGTCAGCTATGCTAAGTAATTTATTTTAATTATATACCTCACTAATTTCTCCTTTGTAAACTGGAGTGATATTACCACTTTTCTCAAAATATATCTGATCAATTAGCATTCCATTAGTATTCATTATCTTTTTTATGCCTTTTACAATATTGTTAGATCCTCCTTGCGATTCAACATTAATAAATGTTTGCTTTATAATTGGATATCCTGCATTATTTGAGATTGTAACAAAACCTTCATCTCTATTAGTTTCAGTGAATTTATATGTGTACTTAATTTTGATGTCTTTATTATTTTTTATAAGGATTTTTCTATTTTTTAAAAGTGCAATTTCTTTTTTTAGACTTTCCGCTTCTCGTTCTAAAATCCTCTTTTTTTCTTCCGCTACTTTATCTAAGTTTAACTTTTTAGCCTTGTCTTCAGCTAATTTTTTCTTTTTTGAATTTTCTTTGGCAAGTCTTTTCTTTTCTACTTTTTCTTTAGCTATTTTTTTATTTTCTGCCTTTTCTTTTGCTAGTCTTTCATTTTCTACTTTTTCTTTAGCTATTTTTTTATTTTCTGCCTTTTCTTTTGCTAGTCTTTCATTTTCTACTTTTTCTTTAGCTAGTCTTTCATTTTC
>JABICI010000084.1 GCA_018652335.1 Flavobacteriales bacterium | reverse complement strand
TAAGTTTGAAGTTAGACTAGTCATTTTTGATAATCAGTTATTGAGTAAAATTTCTGAAGGTTTAATATATTATTTTGAAAATAATGATTTTGTGAGTAATTATTATAATAGATATTTAGAATCAAATATTAAAATAATTAATGATATCGAAAATGAAATTAGTTTATTAGGTAATGTTAGAATGGAGGGAGCTAAGAATAATCTTGATATAAGTTCTGTAAATATTATAAGTGGCAAGGAAGGTAAGGAGTTAAGTAATCAAATTGTATCCTTAAGTCACCTTAGAGAAGAGATTAATATAAATCAGGACTTACTTCTTCCTTTAGTATATGTACAAAGATTTCCAAATGTTGAGCATAAAGAAGATGATATATTATTATGGAGTGTCTTAGGTGCTTTCATTAGTCTTATATTTGGTATGTTCATTGCACTTGTAAAAGAAGCTAAGTAACATGTATTCACAAATAACTATGTAATAGATTATGTCTATTAGATCTCAATTTTTATCAAAATCTGTAATTGACTTTATCTATATGTTTAGCTCTAATTTGATTAAAAAGGGTTTTGGTTTTTTTAGAGAAATTATTTTAGCAGCAATATTTGGTTCATCTATTTTTTATTCTAATTTCTTATTTCTAAAGACCATTTCTGAATTATTTTCTGAGTTTACTCAAGGTAGTGCTATGCAAGCAGCTTTACTATCAAAGTTTTCAAAATTATACTCTAGCAATAAAGATGTTTCATTAAAAAATATTTTTAAATTTTCTCAGAAAGTTATGCTTGTTCTTTTTGTATTAAGTCAGGTTATACAAATACCAATAGTATTTTATTTGCAAACAGAATATTTTTGGACATTTATTTTTGTTTCTATTTTATTAGGAATTATTCTTTCAGTAAATTTTTACAATGCAATCTTTCTTGTTATTATGCAGGGAAAGGGTCAATTTAGAAAGCATTCTATTTCTACCACAATTGATATATTTTTATCTACGTTGGTACTTTATCCCTTATCTATAATATTTGGTATTATTGGAATTGCATTAAGTAGATTAGTAGGACTATTTAGTTTGTTTTATTTTTATTTATTTCCAATGATGAAGGAGAATACAGGTGAAAAAATTCAATTTGGTGTTAAAGATTTTAGTATACCTGTACTATTTTTAGGTAATCTCTCAAACATAATAATATTAATATCAAGATTTACTGCAGGTCTTGACAATACAAATAATATTGCATTTTTCAATTATTCAGTAGTGATATTAAATGTTTTCTTAACGGCAGTTATTTTGAATTTAAATACTATTATTTTACAGAGAATTTCTATTAAGAAAGATTTAAGATTAATATTTTTTTCTGTCTTTGGAGCACTTGTTTCTGGTTTAGGATTAGTGTTTGTTATTGATGCGTTTGGTTTTGTAATATTTCAATTTATTTTTGAAAGAGGAGCCTTTACTTTAAATGATACTATTGCTACTGTAGCTTATGCAAAGGATCTTAGTTATTCCTTTATTTTAATCTTTATTGCAGCAGTATTATTCCAGCCATTTTTTACACTTCCATCTAGTGATGTCAGTAAATTTAGCATGAAATTTGCTGGTTTTTTTATAGTTGCTATAATTACTATTTTAATTTATTTTTATTATAATTCTAGTGACACTAAAACTAACTCATTAGTTATGATGTACTGCTTATCTTCTGTTTATTTTATTATTTCAATTTTTTCATTCTTTAAATATTATAAATTTGTTCGTTAAGTCATTATATAATTGGATATTTCTATTTTCTTCTTGCGCTATGCTAGCAATTGGAAGAGTCTATGATGAAAGGCTTGAATTTCAAGATTTTAATTTTGGTATCATTTTTAGTGTTATCTATCTTTTATCCGCTATGATTATGTTTTTCTCAATCAAAAAAATTAGGCTCACTAAAACTAAATTAATTTTCTATTTCTTTTACTTGCTTGCTGTAATAATGACACCAACTCTTTGGATGATTTTTGATATTTCACCTTATAGTATTGAAAAAGCAGTTAATTTCTGGCTAATAGTAATCCCTATCTCTATTATTTTTACAGAAAAGTTTAGTCAAAAAAGTGTATTAAGAACATTCTATATTTTATTGGGTGTATCGACTTTTTTAGCAATTTTAGCTGTATTTGGCTTGTCAACTGATGTTAGAGCTGATGGTAGAATGACTGCCTTAGGCGGAGGGCCAATTGTTTTTGCAAGATGGATGGGTTTTGCTATTATTACTTTACTCTTCCTGCCTAAGAATATTGCCAAAATCTATAAGATTCCACTAATAATTGTTTTCTTTATACTTGCTTTAGCAACTGGTAGTAGAGGGCCAATTTTAGGACTATTTATTACAGGTTTTATTTTTGTTATACTTAATTTTAACAGAATAATCTTGAAGATCACAATTGTTATTGCTTTTTTAATATCCACAATCTTAATTACTGGAACGGATAAAAAGATTTCTAAACTTGGAAACTCTAAAAGAGTTTTTATGAATATAACTAAAAAAGGAGGTAGTAAGCAATCAACTAGTACTCGTTCAAATTTAGCGATAGGAGCCCTATTAGTGATGCAAAACTATCCTCTTGGCGTTGGAGCTGGTAATTGGCAGGTTATGGCTAATAAGCTAAATCCAACTCATTTAATGCCATTAGAATACCCACACAATCTACTTTTAGAAATAGCGTGTGAATATGGAATACACACTATGCTTCTTTTCATTTTGTTGATAATATATGTAGCTTATATGAGTTATAGTAAAATGATAAAATTTAAAAAAGATGAATCTTCTTTATATCCACTTTTATTTTATTTATTTCTTTTTTATTTTTTCAATTCTTTGGTTAGTGGTATGTTAAATGATTCTAGATTATTATTCGTAATTATTTCATTTATTATTATACATAAACCTTTAATTGCAAGTCATGAATAACGTTGCTGTATTAATATCAACTTTTGATAATTCAGAAGATTTATGGTCTATTTTAGAGCAAACGTATTTAAAATTCTGGAAGGATTTAGAACTACCTGTTTACCTTAGTACTAACCACAAAAAATTTAATGGCTTAATGTTCAATTCTTTGCAGATTGGAAATGAAATATCTTGGTCTGATAATTTAATTAAAAGCTTGCTTAAAATTAAACAAGATTATATATTATTAACTTTTGATGATTTATTTTTAACTGCAAAAGTTGATAATAAAGTCATTGAAGAAATGATGCAATATTCCATTAATAATGACTTTAATTACTTACAGTTTTACAGATCTATTTCAAAAGGTAAAAGAGTAAATAATCTTTATTTCAAAAAAAATAATAAAACTATTTATAAGAATTCTACGATTTGGTCGTTTTGGAAGAAAGAAATTTTGCTTAATTTACTAATGAAAGATGAGAGCGCTTGGGAATTTGAGAGAAAAGGTAATTGTAGGTCGTTTGTTCTTGATGATTTTTATTCAACTAGAAAAAATATAATTCCATTTGTTAATGGTGTTGTTAAAGGAGTATGGAATCCATTAGCAAAAGATAAATTACAATCTTTAGGTATAGAGGTGTCAAATTTACGTAAAAGTTTAGGCAAGATAGATACGATTAAATATAAGATTCGAGACCTTCAATTTGATCTCTATACTTACATACTTCATAAAATATATTAATCTTGAATATTTGGAAGAAATATAATGGAGCCTTAATTCCTGAAGTTCCCCCTCATCTTAAAATTAATACGGATTTAGTACTTATTAAAGAAAAAATTTTTCAAGAGCGAGCTTACTTTGCAAGATGGATTTCTGATTTCGACAAAAATAAGCCATCTAATTTCTGGTATTTAATAAATGATAAAGCTCTTAAGCTTGAAGATTACAGTGTAAATACAAGAAGTAAAATTAGAAGAGGATTTAAATCATTTGAAGTTAAGATGATTAATAAAAAGATTTTAATTGAGAGTGGATTTAATGTGTATGAAGCTGCTTTTAAAAGATATAAGACAATTAACAATCCAATGTCACGAGATCAGTTTATTCACTTTATTCATTCTCTTGAAAAATCTTGGGAGTTCTGGGGAGTATTTGATAAAAAAAATAATGTTTTAGTTGCATATAGTCAAAACAAAGTTGTTAATAATCAATGCTATTATTCAACTATTAAATTTCATGTAGATTATCTTAAAAAATATCCAAGCTATGTTCTTTATTATACTATGAATAATTATTATCTTAATAAGTTGAATTTATCTTATGTAAACGAGGGTACTAGAAGTATCTTGCATGAAACAAATGTACAATCGTTCTTAATTGATAAATTTAGATTTAGAAAAGCTTATTGTAAATTGCATATTGAATATCATCCTTTAATCAAGCCAGTCATTTACTTGTTATATCCTTTACGGACATTGTTTTCTAAGAGTAGAATTAAGCTAATTAAAAAAATAGGAGTAGTTTTAAAGCAAGAAGAATATCATTTAAAAAATAATAATATTGGATAATTTAGTCTCTATAATAACGCCATGCTATAATTCAGAGAAGTACATTGAAGATTGTGTTAATTCAGTTATTGCCCAAAGTTATAATAAATGGGAAATGATAATCGTAGACGATTGCTCCTCAGATGCTTCAGTGGAAAAAATCATGTTATTGTCTGATATTGATTCTAGAATTAGAATAATTAAGCTTGAAGAAAATCATGGAGCAGCAGAAGCTAGAAATATTGCTTTAGAAGATGCTAATGGAAGTTTTATTGCATTTTTGGACGCTGATGACTTTTGGGAACCCATAAAATTGGAGTGTCAGATTAATTATATGACAAAAAAAAATATTGCATTTTCTTTTACATCTTATACAATTACTTCACAATCTGGAGATATAACTAACAATGTAGTTAGAGCGCCAAAGGAGATTTCGTATAATTCCTATTTAAAAAATACAATTATTGGGTGTCTTACTGTCGTAATAAATAGAAAGATAACTGGTAGTTTTCAGTTCCCCAAAATAAAATCCTCTCATGATATGGCTCTTTGGTTAGAAATTATGAAAAGAGGATACAACGCATATGGTTTGCACACTTCTTATGCTAACTACAGAATTGTTTCAACATCAAATACTTCAAATAAGTTACGTGCTGCAGCAGATGTTTGGAGGGTTTACAGAGATATAGAAAATTTGTCATTATTGTATAGTTTGTTTTGCTTTGTTAATTATGCTATTAATGCACTTAAAAAGAGAATTAAATGAAAAGATTATTTGATTTTATTTTATCTTTTACTGGTTTGATTCTTCTTTCACCTTTCTTATTATTTATTTCTATCTTGATTAAGATAACTAATAATGGAAGTATATTTTTTGTTCAAGAAAGAGTTGGTAAAAATGGATCTTTATTTAAAATGATTAAATTTAGAACAATGTATACAGATCATAATGATAATAATACTATATCTGTAAAAGGAGATTCTAGAATTACTAAGCTAGGTTTCTTTCTAAGAAAATACAAGATTGATGAGTTGCCTGAGTTGATAAATGTTTTATTTGGAGATATGAGTTTTGTAGGACCTAGACCAGATGTTAAAGGATATGCAGATAAACTTAAGGGAGATCATAGAAAAATTTTAAAATTAAGGCCTGGAATAACTGGTCCAGCAAGTATTAAATTTATTAACGAAGAGTTATTGCTTTCAAAACAAGAAAATCCTAAATATTATAATGACAATGTAATATATCCAGAAAAAGTTAGAATTAACTTAGATTATTTTTACAATAACAGTATTTGGATTGACTTTAAGATTATATTTGCTACAATTTTTAGAATTTCAAATTGAGTAATAAAAAAAAAATATGGCTTTCTTCACCACATATTAGTGTTGAATCTAGAAAATATGTAGATGAAGCCTTTGATTCAAATTGGATTGCACCAGTAGGCCCACATATTGATAGATTTGAGGCTAGATTATCTGAATTAGCATTAAATCATAGTGTGGTATCATTAAGTAGCGGTACAGCAGCAATTCATTTAGCATTAATTTTGTTAGGTATTAATACTAATGATAGTGTTTTATGCTCTACATTAACTTTCTCAGCATCAGCAAATCCAATTAAATATTTGGGAGCGAATCCTATCTTTATTGATAGCGAAAGAGAAAGTTGGAATATGTGTCCTGATTTGCTTTTACAAGCAATTCAAAGTGAAATAAATAAGGGAAAAAAACCAAAAGCTATTATTTTGGTTCACCTATATGGTATGCCTGCTAAGATGAATGAAATTTCTAAAATCGCAAAAACTTACCAAATACCAATTATTGAAGATGCCGCAGAAGCTTTAGGCTCTAAATACAACAATCAACCTTTAGGAACCTTCTCGGATTTTGGTATATATTCATTTAATGGAAATAAAATTATAACTACTTCTTCTGGAGGCGCATTAGTTTCTAATAATAAAAAGCTAATAGATAGAGCTAAATTTTTAGCTACACAAGCTAGAGATGAAGCTAGTCATTATCAACATTCTGTGATTGGTTATAATTATAGAATAAGCAATGTTTGTGCTGCAATAGGTTTAGGACAGTTGGATGTGTTGCCTCATCGTGTTAAGCGCAAAAGAGAAATATTTAATTTTTATAAAAATTCACTTTCAGATATTTCAGATATCACTTTCCTTGAAGAAAAAGGTAAATGTTTCTCCAACTACTGGCTTACTACAATACTGTTAGAAAGAAATAGCACAATAGATATTAATTCTTTACGTTCTTATATGCTGAAGAATAATATTGAATGTAGACCACTATGGAAACCAATGCATATGCAGCCTGTTTTTTCTGATTGTTTATCATATACAAACGGAGTTTCTGAGGATTTGTTTAAAAGAGGAATCTGTTTGCCATCAGGTACTAACATGAGTCTACAAGATTTAGAAAGAGTTGTTAATACTATAAGAGAGATCTATGAAGCTTAGATTACAGAATTTACAAAGATTTTACAAGCAAATTATAATGTTATTTATTGATTTATTTTTGATATTATTCTCTTTATATTTTGCATTTATTTTAAGACTAGGAGAACCATTTCCTGTAGAGTATCTATTGCCATCTTGGTGGGTTTTTGTGTTTACACCAATTATAATGATACCATTGTTTATTAAGTTTGGTATGTATAGATCTGTTTTACAATATATTGGTATAAAACTTATTTATACGACTTTTAATGCTACTACAATTAGTTGTTTAATAATTGGATTCTT
>JABICI010000132.1 GCA_018652335.1 Flavobacteriales bacterium | reverse complement strand
TATTGCTCAAGAACTTAATGAAACTAAAGAGGATAGAAAGAAATATATCACAAAATTTATAAAACCAATAAAAGCTAAACTTAAAGAAACTGACTTAAAATATTTAATGCGAGGTAGGCCTAAATCAATTTTTTCTATTAGGAATAAGATGATCAAAACAGGAGTTAATTTTGATAAAGTTTTTGACAAATTCGCTATTCGAATAATTATTGATTCCTCAATAGAAAACGAAAAATCTGACTGCTGGAAAATCTACTCAATAGTTACAGATTGCTACAAACCCAATCCAGATAGGTTAAGAGATTGGATTTCTACACCCAAGGCAAATGGCTATGAATCTCTTCACACAACTGTAATGGGAGATAATGGAAAGTGGGTTGAAGTTCAAATAAGAAGTAAAAGAATGGATGAAATTGCCGAAAAGGGATATGCTGCTCATTGGAAGTATAAACAAGAAGGAAGTAAAGATAGCTCATTAGATGTTTGGATTGAGAAGATTAGAGAGCTTTTAACGAATCCAGAAAATAATGCTGTAGACTTTATTGATGATTTTAAGCTTAACCTTTATTCTGGAGAGATCTATGTTTTTACTCCAAAAGGTGATCTCAAAACACTTCCAAGAGGAGGAACAGCACTTGATTTTGCATTTGAAATTCATACTGATATTGGCCTAAAATGTATGGGAATTAAAGTTAATGGAAAGCTTGTTTCATTAAGTCATAATCTTCAAAGTGGAGATCAGGTAGAAGTTATAACTTCACAAAAACAAAGACCAAGAGAGGATTGGCTAAGATTTGTAGCAACATCTCGAGCAAAATCTAAAATAAAATCTGCGCTTAAAGAAGACAAAAGAGAAATAGCAACAATTGGAAAAGAGATCGCTGAAAGAAAACTAAAGCTTTTAAAAATTTCTTTAACAACTCAAACTGAAAATGAGTTAATAAGGTACTTTGACGCAAACACAACACTAAATTTATATTTCCAATTTGGTACTGGGTCAATATCAAATTCTGCAATTAAAGAATTTGTACGTCTCAAAAAAGGTGGATGGTATCAAAGTATTAAAAATAGGATTTACGGACAGCCAAGTTTCAAAAAAGATGATAAAAAGTCTAGTAAGATTATAGTTTTCAATGAAGATGATGAGATATTAGATTATAAAATGGCAGCATGCTGCAATCCTATTCCTGGAGATTTAATTTTTGGCTTCTTAACTGTTATGGATGGCATAAAAGTACATAGATCTGACTGTCCTAACTCTATTCAGCTTAGATCAAACTATGCATATAGAATACTTCAAGCTAAATGGATATCTGAACAAGAAATAGATTTTATTGCATCAATTAGCATTAAAGGCATTGATTCCTTAGGACTTATGAACAAGGTAACTCAAATTATCTCAAATCAAATGAATGTCAATATCAAATCAATAAACATTAAGACAGATGATGGCATATTTGATGGAGTAATTACCTTAAAAGTACACAATGTTGAATTTTTAAATGATTTAACAATTAAATTAAAAAGTCTAGAAGAGATTTCATCAATTACAAGAACTTATAAACATCAATAATTTTAAACTTCTTTATTAATATTTTAAAACTTAATAATAAGTAAATTTTATAAATTTGTAAAAAAATATTACGTGCAACAAACAAATATTATTGATACCGTTATTGAAATTTTTACTGACTATCTTGCAGTTAACAAACATAGAAAAACACCTGAACGTTTTGCAATTCTGAAAGAAATTTATAACTCAGAAGGCCACTTCGATATCGAATCTATGTATATCCAAATGAAAAACAAAAAATATAGAGTAAGTAGAGCAACACTATACAATACAGTTGAATTATTATTAGATTGTCAATTGATTCGTAAACATCAATTTGGGAAAGCACAATCACAATATGAAAAATCTTATTCATACAGACAACACGATCACTTAATCTGTACAAACTGTGACTTAGTTATAGAATTTTGTGACCCAAGAATTCAAGGAATAAAAAATGTAATTGAAGATAGTATGTCATTCAAAATAAATAGACACGCATTGAACCTATACGGAATCTGTAAAGAATGTCAGAAAAAAATTAAAAATTAAGAATTAAATGAAAGCAGACGTCTTATTAGGACTACAATGGGGAGATGAAGGTAAAGGAAAAATTGTTGATGTATTAACATCTAAATATGATATTATTGCTAGATTTCAAGGGGGTCCAAATGCAGGTCATACTCTTGAATTTGATGGTATCAAGCATGTTCTTCATACTATTCCTTCAGGAATTTTTCATAAAGGTGTAGTGAATCTAATTGGTAATGGTGTTGTTATTGATCCTGTTATTTTTCAAAAAGAAATTTTTGGACTAGAAAAATTAAAACTTACAATTTCTGAACTACTTATTTCAAAAAAAGCTCATTTAATTTTACCAACACATAAACTCATAGATGCTGCTTCAGAACAAGCAAAAGGAAAAGAAAAAATAGGTTCAACTTTGAAAGGAATTGGACCAACTTACATGGATAAAACTGGAAGAAATGGTATTAGAGTGGGTGATGTGTCTTCTCCAAAATTTAAAGAGAAATATGAAAAACTGAAGAGGAAGCACCTTCAAATATTAGATTTCTATGATTTTGATTATAAACTTGAGGACTTAGAAAAAGAATGGTTCCATTCATTAGAAACTTTAAGAAAATTTAATCACATTGAAAGCGAACACTATCTCCACAATGCTATCAAAGATGGAAAAAAAATATTAGCTGAAGGTGCACAGGGAACACTTCTAGATATTGACTTCGGGTCTTACCCTTTTGTTACATCATCAAATACAATAACAGCTGGGGCTTGTACTGGTCTTGGTATTGCTCCAAATAATATTGGAGAAGTCTTTGGAATCTTTAAAGCCTACTGTACAAGAGTAGGTAGTGGTCCTTTCCCATCTGAATTATTTGATAAAACAGGTGAGCATCTAGCTAATATTGGTAATGAATTTGGGTCAACTACTGGCAGAGCTAGAAGGTGTGGTTGGATCGATATACCAGCATTAAAATATGCAATTAATATTAATGGAGTAACACAACTTATGATGATGAAAGCAGATGTTCTATCTGGAATCAAAAAAATAAAAGCTTGTACTCATTATGAACTTAATGGCAAAAAAATTGATTATTTACCATTTGAAGATAATGAAAAATTAATACCTATATACAAAGACTTAGATGGATGGGAGGAGGATTTAATGAATTTAGATAGCCTTTCTAAAGCACCTGAAACAGTTCACAAATATATTTCATGGCTAGAAAAAATATTAGAAGTTCCAATTTCAATTGTATCAGTTGGCCCTGATAGAAAACAAACATTTTTTCGATAAATATTGAAATTTTTATTAAATATTTTGCTTTTATCACTCTGTGTATGTGTAAATGCCCAGACAAGTAAAAGAATTGAAATAATTAATGCTGATAGTACAATTGCAAATACTATAAACCACCCTGAATATTTAAGATTATTAAATAATGTAGTGTTTAAACACAATTCAACAACAATGTCTTGTGATTCCGCATACCACTATTCTGAATTAAACAAAATAGAAGCTTTTGGAGATATTATTATACAGCAAGGAGATAGTTTAAAACTTACTGGAAAAAGATTGCTATATCTGAGTGATAAAAATAGTGCCACAATCACTGGAAAAGTCAAGCTCATTGACAAGTATATGACTTTGGAAACTGATAAAATTCTTTATAACCTAAATAAAAATATTGGAGTCTACCCGTCAAATGGAAAGATTATAGATAATTCAAAATCCATATACTCTGTAAGAGGAGAATATCATGCTAATACCTATAATTTTATTTTTACAGACTCAGTCAAAATAATTGACAAAGAATATCAAGTTTTTACAGATAATATGATTTACAACACGAAGAGTGAAACGTCATTCTTCTTTGGACCTTCAACTATAGTTTCTGAAGAAAATAAAATTTTTTGTGAAAACGGATGGTATAATACTAATACACTAAAATCAAAATTTTTCAATAACGCTTACATACAATCTGACAGTCAAATTCTAAAGGGCGACAGTATTTTTTATGACCAAAATAAACAATACGGCAAAGCATTACAAAATGTTCATCTAATAGATAGTATCAACAATATTGAAATATTTGGAGATAAGGCAGAATTTTTCATAAGAGAGGACTATTTTATATTCACCAAAGAACCACTAGCAAAAATCATACAAGAAGAAGACACAACTTTTATTGGTGCAAATAATTTTTTATATCAAAATCTAGAGAATGATAAGAAATTGACTGCCTTTAATAATGTAGAAATCTATCAGCACAATATGCAAGCAAAATGCGATTCATTTAGCTATGATTTAGAATATTCAAAAATTGAATTATTTGACTACCCAATTCTATGGGTAGATGAATTTCAAATAACTTCTGATAGCATGAAGATTTTACTTGATGAAGATAAAGATCTAAAATCAATGATTTGCTCACCAAATCCAATGATAATTTCTAAAGTTGATTCTTTTAATTATAATCAATTGGCAGGAAATATAATGAATATATATTTTAATGAAAATACAATATCTAAAATTAGAATAGAGGGTAACAGCCAAAGTTTATTTGTCATTACTGATGAAAAAACAGACGATAAAATTGGATTTAATGCTACAAAATGCTCAGAAATTTCATTGTATTTCAAGGAAAATAAAATTGAATCAATTAATTATAATATAAAACCGATTTCTACTATAACTCCATATGATGAGATTAAAGAGAAAGATAAATATTTAGAAGGATTTATATGGAAAGAGTTGGATCAACAAAGCATAAAGTTGAAATATTTAATTTATAATAAATGATGTCCTTCTATTTAATAATCTATTTTCTTCTGAAGTGTTTGAGAATAATGGAACAAGCTCTCCGTATCCTTTAAATTCAAGTCTATTAGACACTTTATCTCTTATATAATTATATACAACTTCAGCTCTTTGGGTAGATAAAATTAAATTATCATTATTACTACCAATATTATCAGTATGACCTTGAATCTCTAAGCTTATATCTGGATTTTTTAATAAATATAAAATCAAATCATTTAATTGTTTAAAAGAACTGGAATCAATTTTACTTGAGTTAGATGCAAATACAACATTATTAAGAACAACTTCTTTACCTTTTTTACTTGAAATTATATCTAGCTCAATTGCTGATAATTTATTTGCTCTTAAATTCTCAGGTAGATTAAAAACAAAAATATCTTCTAAACCAAAACCACTTTGATTAGAAGTATAATAGGCAGTTCTTCCATCATTAGCAACAATTAATGAGTTCTCTGTATTAAATGTATTAATTGGATAGCCTAAATTTGTTGGTAAGCTCCATTCATTCAAACCATCAATTCTTTTACTTATATAAACATCATATCCACCCATTCCAACGTGGCCACTAGATGCAAAGTAAAATGTTAAATTATCTGGATGAAGAAATGGTGACATTTCATCATCTTCTGTATTTATTTTAGGACCTAAGTTTTCGGGCTCTAAAAAGCCGTTATCAGTAATTTGTGAACGCCAAATATCTTTACCTCCGTATCCTCCACTTCGATTACTCACAAAATAAAGATATCTTCCGTCTGGAGAAAAACATCCTTGTGACTCCCATGATTTTGAATTAATTATCTTACCAGCATTAAATGTTGAATTATTAAAGAGTATATAAAGATCACAACTCCCCATACTATCAAATCTATCACATGCTGTAAATACTGAATAACCAGTATCAGACGAGAAAGAGAATGCACCTTCATTACCATTTGTATTTAAAGTGCCAAAATATGGTTTAGACAGTATCCAATTACTGTTTTCGTCAAGTTTCGAAACATAAAAATCTTCTTGAAATACATTATTTTTCTTAAGCCTCCTTGAATACACTAAATTTTTTCCGTTATACGAAATAGCAGGTAAATATTCTTCTTTAGATGAATTTATATTAGAGCCTAAATTTTTGGGAGAAAAATCTACAGGATTATTTATAGCATTAATCGAAAATTTAGAACTTTTAATTATCATTCTGATTTCCCTAGAGTCATAAAATCTAACAGAATCTTTCAAAATAAGCAATTTAGCATATTTAAGAGATTCTTCGTAGAAGCCGTTTTCATAATACAATTTTGTAATCTTCTTTATTCCATCTAAATTAATATTTTCATCATTATAATATGCAGATAGCAGATATGATACAGCTTTATTAATTTCTTTACTGTTAGCATAAATCGAAGCAATTAATAGCTTTGGACTCTCCCATTGTGGACTATTTTCTAGTGCTTTACTAGCAAATTTTATAGATTTATTTAAATTACCCTCCTTATTATATTTTATTGCTTTATCAAAATTTTTATAATCTTTAAATTGAGAGTAAGATATTAAAGGAAGAAACAAAAAAATAAGAAAATAGTTTCTCATTATGGGATATTCATATATTTATGACTCTGTAAAGATATACACCATTCCTTGTTTTCTTGAACAAATTCAATAATCATTGGTAAAACAATATCTTTTTTACTCCATTCAGGTTGTAAATATAATTTACATTTATTATTAATCCCAATACACTGTTCCTTAGCCCATATCAAATCATGCTTGTTGCTAACAATAACTTTTAACTCGTTTGCAAAAAATTTTATGTCGTTAAGAGGGGATTGCATTTTCTTTGGAGAAAAACAGATCCAATCAAAACTACCGCTTAAAGGATGTGTTCCAGAAGTTTCCAAATGAGTTTTGTAATTATTAGCTTTTAATAAATTAGTTAAATTATCAAGGTTCCACATTAATGGCTCCCCTCCTGTAATAACAACTGTATCTACATTATATTTTTTAATATCTTTTAAAATATCTGTTACCAAAGTTGGGGGATGAAGAGTAGAATCCCAACTTTCTTTAACATCACACCAATGGCAACCAACATCACATCCACCAATTCGTAAAAAATAAGCAGCAGTTCCAGCAAAAAAACCTTCACCCTGAATAGAGTAGAAAGCTTCCATTAAAGGAAGCATTTCACCATTTTCAAGAGCTGATTTTGTTGATTTATCCATATTGCAAAAATAAGTTTTTTATAAAGAAGAATACTATATTTGCTTATTATAAAAGTAATTAAAATGAAACAAATAATTGAATGTGTTCCAAATATTTCAGAAGGGCTCGATACAAATAAAATTAAAATTATTGCATCTGAAGTTGAGAAAATTGATGGAATAAAGTTATTAAATATAGACCCAGGAAAAGCTACAAATAGAACAGTTATTACATTTGTTGGAGAGCCACAGAACGTGATTGACGCAGCATTCCTTCTGATCAAAAAATCTCAAGAACTAATTGACATGAGAAATCATACAGGAGAACATCCAAGAATGGGTGCTACTGATGTGTGTCCATTAGTTCCAATTTCAAATATATCAATG
>JABICI010000117.1 GCA_018652335.1 Flavobacteriales bacterium | reverse complement strand
AGATTGAACTTTAGCCGGTGCACGATTAATTTCGTCAGCAAGAACAAAATTTGCAAATATTGGTCCTTTTTTGATTGAGAATTTTTCGTTTTTTGGACTATAAATTTGTGTGCCAATTATATCAGCTGGAAGTAAATCTGGTGTGAATTGAAGACGACTAAATTTAGCATCTATTGTTTTGGCAAGTGTAGAAATAGCTAGTGTTTTTGCTAATCCAGGTACTCCTTCAAGTAAAACATGGCCGTTAGAAAGTAATGCAACGAGCAGACGTTCACTCATTTTCTTTTGACCCACAATTACTTTATTCATTTCTAAAAGTAAGATGTCTACAATTGCACTTTCTTTATTTATCTTCTCATTTATTTCTTTAATATCGTCTTGTAATAATTCAGTCATTTTGTTTATTTTAGGAATGCAAATTTATATTTTGTTTGTTAAATTACAATATTCAACGATTAATTTTTTTCTGTAGTATATTGTTAATACATTTTCTATTTTTGCATGATAATAAATTATGCGTTTTTTCATTAAATTTTCATATGATGGCACTAATTATCATGGCTGGCAAATACAGCCGAACGCAAACAGTGTGCAAGAAGAGATTAATATAGCGCTAAGTACAATTTTAAACACCAATATTAAAGTTGTTGGAGCAGGAAGAACAGATGCTGGAGTTCACGCAGATCAAATGTACGCCCACTTTGATTTTGATGCTGAAATTAGATTCTTAGAACTAACAAATAGACTTAATAGTTTCCTTTCTGACAACATTGCAGTTAATGAAATATTTAGAGTTTGTGATAAGGCGAACTCAAGATTTGATGCTCTCTCTAGAACATATAGATATAAGATTATTAAGACAAAGAGCCCATTTCATAGACATGCTTATTTATTCAAGAAAGATTTGAATTTAGATATGATGAATTCAGCCTGTTTATTTCTGCTTGGAAAGAGAGATTTCACTTCTTTTTCAAAAGTAAAAACTCAAACCTATACAAATGATTGTACAGTAATAGATGCAAAGTGGGAAGAAATTAATAATGAGATTGTTTTCACAATTAAAGCTGATCGTTTTCTTAGGAACATGGTAAGAGCTATAGTTGGCACATTAATTGAAGTTGGTATTGGAAAAATTAAACCAGATAATATAGTTAAGATAATAAATGCAAAAGATAGATGTAGATCTGGTTTTTCTGTTCCGGCTCATGCACTTTCTTTGATTAAAGTGACCTATCCAGAAAATATAAAAATTAATTAAACTACATGAGTCAAAATAAAACTAGAACTGGTAATGTTATTGACTTTGAACTTTTAAAAAGAGTCTTAGAATTTTCGAAGCCATATAAAAAACAGTTTGTTTTGGCAGGTATTTCAGCTATTCTGCTTTCAATATTGGGTCCTGCTCGTCCTATGATTATTAACTATGCGATTGATAACTTTATTATAGTTCCAGATAAGCAGGGACTAATCAATATTACCATTTTGTTAGTTTGCATTTTAATGATGGAGGGAATTGTTCAGTTCTTTTATATTTTTATGTCAACCTGGCTTGGTCAGCATGTGATTCAAGATTTAAGAAGTAAAATTTTCAAACATATATTATCACTTAGAATGAAATTCTTTGATAATACTCCTATTGGAACATTAGTTACAAGAACTATCTCCGACATTGAAACTATAGCAGATATTTTTTCTCAAGGTCTGTTAGTTATTATTGCGGAATTATTAAAATTAGTTGTTGTTATCTCATTAATGTTTTATACAGATTGGAGGCTAACATTAATTGCTTTGTTAATCGTTCCAGTTTTATTATTTGCAACATCATGGTTCAAGAGGAATATAAAAAAATCTTTTCAAGATGTTAGGAGTCAAATTTCTAATCTAAATACTTTTGTCCAAGAACATATTGTTGGAATGAATATTATTCAAATTTTTAATAGAGAGGATGCAGAGTATGAAAAATTCGTTGAAATAAATAAAAAGCACAGAGATGCTAACGTTAGAGGTATCTTTTATTATGCTGTTTTTTTTCCAGTAGTTGAGGTTCTTTCTGCAGTATCAATAGGATTAATTGTTTGGTATGGTGGTCAAGGAATTTTAGAGGGCAAAGATATTACTATAGGTGAATTAGTTGCTTTCATTCTTTTTATCTACATGATGTTTAGTCCAATAAGACAATTAGCTGATAGATTTAATATTTTACAAATGGGTATAGTTGGAGCAGAACGAGTATTTAATATACTCGATACAGATGAAAAGATAGAGGATAGTGGTAATGATAAAATTGACATAGAGGATTGTTCAATTACTTATAAAAATGTTAATCTATCATACAACAATAAGGAATGGATTCTCAAGAATTTAAATTTTGATATTCAATCTGGAAAAATGTTAGCTTTAACAGGTAGAACTGGAGCAGGAAAAACATCAATTGTTAATGTTTTAAATAGGTTTTATGAAATTAATTCTGGAAGTATT
>JABICI010000131.1 GCA_018652335.1 Flavobacteriales bacterium | reverse complement strand
GTTCTCTAATATAGAAATTTCAATAGATAAAATCGTTGGAGAGACAATATTTATCACAATAAATTTAAAAGAATATCCGAGACTTTCACAATTTAAATTTGAAGGTAAAAAGGTGAGTAAATCTGATGTCACATCACTTAAAGACGAACTTAAATTAATGAGAGGAAGAGTACTTACCCAGAATTTAATCAATAACAGTTTAAATACAATAAAAGACTATTATATTAATAAAGGGTTTTATAATGTAACAGTAGGATATGTTACAAGTACTGATACTTTAGCTAAAAATTCTGAAAAATTAATTTTTAATATTTCAAAAGGTAAAAAAATTAAAATTAAAGATATAATAGTAACTGGAAGGTCTAAAATTTTAAATCTAAAAAAATCACTGTTAAATAATCAAGACTCGGTTTATTGTGTAAGCAATTATAACTTAAAAAAGAGTATGAAAGAAACCAAATCTAAAAGTTTTTGGAGATTTTGGAAAACATCAAAATTTATACAGAATAATTTTGAAGATGATAAGAAAAATATTATCTCGAAATATAACGAAATTGGATATAGAGATGCTAGAATAGAGACTGATTCAGTATACCTTAACAATGATAACACCATGACAATTGAAATCAGAATAGTTGAAGGTGAGCCATATAGATTTGGAAACATTACTTTTACTGGAAATACAGTATATTCTTCAAAAGAACTATCTCGCCAATTAGGTATTAAAGAAAATGATATTTTTGATCAATCTGTTTTAGATTCAAGATTATTTAGCGACGGATCTGGAAATACGAATGTAAGTTCATTGTATCTTGACGATGGGTATTTATTTTTTAATGCTACACCTGTTGAAATAGCAGCTAATGATAAAAAAATTGATCTTGAAATTAGAATTTTTGAAGGGCAACAAGCTAGAATTAATAAAATTAAGGTAAAGGGGAATACTAAGACTAATGATCATGTTATAATGCGTGAGTTAAGAACACGTCCTGGCGATTTATTTAGTCAAACAGACATTCAGCGATCAATGCGAGAATTATCACAAATGCAGTACTTTAATCCTGAAGCATTTGATGTTAAAGTAGAGCCAGATCAAGCAAGAAACTCTGTAGATATTACATATATCGTTGAAGAGAAATCTTCTGATCAAATTCAATTACAAGGTGGCTGGGGGGCAAATCGAATTGTTGGACAACTAGGACTAAGTTTTAATAATTTTTCTACTAGAAATATCTTTAAAAAAGATAAATGGACTCCTCTCCCATCAGGTGACGGGCAAATACTTTCATTAACAGCATCATCAAATGGAATTTACTATCAAAACTATAATATTTCTTTTACTGAGCCTTGGCTTGGAGGGAAAAAACCTAATTCTTTATCTATTTCTCTTTACAAATCAATCTCTTCTAATGGTCAGTCAGGAGATGAAAGAGAAGCTATTGAGATTACAGGCTTAACTATTGGTTTAGGCAAAAGATTACAGAAGCCAGATGATTATTTTACAATGTATAATGGGATTAACTTTCAACAATATAAACTAATAAATAATAATTCTTTCTTCTCATTTAGTAATGGGTTTTCAAACAATGTAAATTATAATATTCGAATTGGAAGAAATTCTGTTGATCAACTAATTTATCCAAGAAGAGGATCTAATTTTTCTTTAAGTTTAAAGATGACTCCCCCTTATTCGATATTTGATGGTATTAGTGATTACTCCAAAATTTCAGATCAAGAAAAATATTCATGGATTGAATACTACAAATGGAAATTTAAATCCTCATGGTTTTCAGCTTTTACTGACAAATTAGTTCTTAATACTAGAGTAGAAATAGGTTTACTTGGGGCCTATGATAATGATTTAGGAGTCGCTCCTTTTGAAAGATTCTATGTTGGAGGAGATGGTATGAGTGGTATGGGTTATCAATTTGATGGAAGAGAATTAATCTCACTAAGAGGATATTCCAATAATTCTCTATCACCACAAACTGGAGCAACAATTTATAATAAATACACTACTGAGTTACGATATGCAATTAACTTAAATCCAAGCTCAACTGTATATGCACTTGGATTTTTAGAAGCCGGAAATGCATGGGATAGCTTTAATAATTTTAATCCTTTTGGAGTGAAAAGATCAGCTGGATTTGGTGTTCGAATAATGCTTCCAATGATTGGAATGATGGGGCTTGACTATGGGTGGGGGCTTGATGATATATTAGGAAATCCTGATGCAAATGGTGGTCAATTTCACTTTTCTATAGGTCAACAATTTTAATTAAATTTGTAAAAAAAAATACATGAAAAAATTACTGCTATTGTTTATACTTACAAATGTTATTCTTACTACAACATTTGCACAAAAATTTGCATATGTTGATACTGATTATATTTTAAATAAAATTCCTGAATTTAAACAAGCTCAAGATAAGTTAGATAATTTTTCTGCTGACTGGCAAGCAGAAATAGAGTCGAAATATGCAGCTGTTGAAAAAATGTATCGAGCCTACCAACAAGAAAAAGTTCTTCTGACTGATAATATGAAAAGTAAAAGAGAAGAAGCTATAATAACAAAGGAAACCGCCGCAAAAAATTTACAGCAAAAATATTTCGGTCCTCAAGGACAGCTTTTTACTAAAAGACAAGAGTTAATAACCCCAATTCAAGATAAAATACAAAATGCCATTAAAGAATTAGCAAAAGCAAATAAATATCAAATAGTATTTGATAGCTCAAGTGACTTAATAATGTTGCATAAAGACAATAACCTCGATCAATCTGACAAAGTGTTAGATTTAATGGGGTATTAATAATAACTAAATAACACTAATAAATTACAATGAAAAAAATTACATTTCTATTCCTAATAAGCTTAATTACCTTAAGTGCCTTTTCTCAGAACAAGTTTGGATACATTGATTCTCAAGAACTGTTAATGCTAATGCCAGAAAGAAAAACTGCAGAATCAGAAGTTCAAAGTTTTGCTAAAAGCTTAGAATCACAACTTGCAGCAATGACTGCAGAGTATCAAGAAAGTGTTCAAGATTACCAGTCTAACGAAGCTAGCTACACTGATTTAATTAAACAAGATAAAATAGCAGAGATAACAGGGCTAGAACAAAGAATTCAGGCCTTTCAACAAAATGCACAGCAATCACTACAAAAAAAGGAGCAAGAGCTTCTTGAGCCTATTCTATCTAAAGCAAGAAGTGCAATAGAAGAAGTTGCTATTGAAGGCAACTTCACTTACATTTTTGATAAAAGTGTTGGATCAATTTTATATGCTAAAGAAAGTGAAAATGTATTATCTCTTGTAAAAAAGAAATTAAAATTATAGTCTCCAAAGCTACATACTAGAACAAAAAAGCATCACAATTGATGCTTTTTTTATATATTTAAAAAATGAATAATCAGCCTATTGGAGTATTTGATTCTGGAATTGGAGGTTTAACAGTAGCTCATGCAATTAAAAAGATTTTGCCAAATGAAGATATAATTTATTTTGGAGATACTGAACATTTACCTTATGGAGAGAAATCAAAAAAAGCTATTAAGAATTACAGTAGAAAGATCACTCAATTCTTACTACATAAAAAATGTAAAGTAATAATCATTGCTTGTAATAGTGCTTCTTCTTTAGCATATAAATCAGTAAAAAACACAGCTAAAAAAATACCTGTTTTTAATGTTATTAATCCTATTATTGATCATATAGTTAAACAATATTCTGAATATAATATTGGTGTAATTGGAACAAAAGCAACTATACAATCTAATATTTATGAAACTGAAATAAAAAAACTTTGCGAGTCAGCAAACATTTCCTCATTAACAACTCCTCTTTTAGCTCCTATGATTGAGGCAGGCTTTATAAATGATGATATAAGCCAGACAGTTATAGCAAATTATTTAGGAAACAAAAAATTAGCTAATATTGATCATTTAATATTAGCATGTACACACTATCCATTAATTCGTCATAAAATAAACGAGTATTATAAAGGAAAAGTAAATGTTATTGATTCAGCAAATATAGTAGCTAAGCACATTGCAGAACAACTTGAAAAAAATGATATACTGAGTAATAGTGAAAAAAATAAACATCATTTTTATGTTTCAAACTATACGAAATCATTTGAAGAAAGTGCTAATTTCTTTTTTAAGGAATATATTAAATTAGAAGAAGTAAATATTTAACATTAATCTTTAAACCAAGAAGAGTATATTAAATAATTATTAGATATTCCATTAATCAAGCGATCTGTTTGTTCACTATTTAACTCCTTTACTTTTTTGGCAGGCACACCAGCATAAATACTGCCAGATTCAACTCGGGTTCCTTCAAGAACAACAGCTCCGGCTGCAATTATAGTATTACTCTCAATTATTGCACCATCCATTACAATTGAACCAATGCCTACAAGAACATTATCATTAATAATACAACCATGAATTACAGCATTATGTCCTATAGAAATATTATTACCTAAAATTGTTTTAAATTTTTTAAATGTACAGTGGATTACTGCTCCATCTTGAATATTTACATTGTTACCAATCCTAATTGAATTTACATCTCCTCTAATCACTGCTGCAAACCAGATACTACAATTTTTTCCTATAATTACATCACCAACAATAGTTGAGTTTTCTGCTTTATAAACATTATCCCCAAAAATTGGAGTTTTACCTTTTACACTTTTTATTAATGCCATCATTAAATTGTTTGTATTTTTGACAAAAATAAACATTATGAATTACAGTATTTACGCTGAAAGCACACCTAATCCAGAAGTTATGAAATTTGTTTCAAATAGAATGCTTGCAGATAAAAGCATTGAGATAAAAAATGTTGGTGAAGCGTATGGTATATCTATAGCAATAGAATTATTAAAATT
>JABICI010000124.1 GCA_018652335.1 Flavobacteriales bacterium | reverse complement strand
TTTTCTTGTTTTAGGTATAATTGGAAGTTTTATTCCTGTTATTCCTGGACCACCATTTGCATTTATTGCATTTTTACTACATCATTTCTTTATTAGTCAGTTTTCCTTAAATCTGATGTTTTTAGTTGCTTTAATTGTATGTGTTGTTACATTTCTTGATTATTACCTTCAAATTTATTATGTAGATAAGAAAGGTGGTGGAAAAGTAACTATCTTATTTACTATTATTGGAATGATTATAGGTTTATTTATTATTCCTGGACTGGGCATTATTTTGGGTTCTTTTTTGGGTTCTTTTATAGGTGCAAAAATAGAATCTATAAAAAATCCAGTTAATATTGCTTTTGGAACTGTGATTGGTTTTATGTTTGGGTCTGTTCTTAAGTTTGTTTTAAGTATATATATTCTTTTTCTAATATTTATTAAATGATTAAAGTCTCAGCAGTTTCATATTTAAATACCATGCCATTTATTTATGGATTAAAGCATTCAAATTTCATTAAATCAATTGATTTACAATTAAATTATCCATCTTTATGTGCGGAAAAATTACTAAATAATGAAGTAGATATTGCTTTAGTTCCAGTAGCAATAATTCCACAACTTAAAAATTATTTTTTAATTTCTGATTATTGTATCGGATCATTTGGATGCGTAGACACTGTATGTTTATATTCTAATGTTGATATTAGAGAAGTAACAAAAATTACATTAGATTATCAATCCATAACTTCTGTGGCGTTACTTAAAATTTTATTAAAAGAATACTGGGATCTTAAACCCTTAATAACTAAATCAAATCCAGGTTTTGAGAATAATATTAAAGGATCTAATGCTGCATTAGTTATAGGAGATCGTGCATTCAAGATGAATAATCAGTATAAATATATATATGATTTATCTGAAATATGGAAGGAGATGACAGGCTTACCTTTTGTTTTTGCTACTTGGGTTTCTAATAAGATAATTTCTAAAAAATTCATTAAAATTTTTAATCAATCATTAGAATATGGACTGCAGAATATTGATCTAGGATTAGAATTATACTCAAAAGATTATCCACTTTGTCTAAGTCCTATAAATTATCTGACCAAAAAAATTTCATATGATTTTGATGAGACAAAAAAAGAAGCACTAAATCTCTTTTTGTCAAAGATGGAGAGCTAATTTATTTTTTATTCATCTTTTTTTCCTGTTGTTTCTGCATTTCTTCTAATTTCTTTTGAAACTTAGATTTTGGCTTAGCAGGTTTCTTTTTGTTAGCTTCTATTTGTGCCAAAATTCCTTTTTCATCTACAAATCGCATCATAAAGTATTGTTGTGTCATTGTAAACATATTAGCAAGGAAGTAATAATATGTTAGGCCTGCTGCATAATTATTAAAGAATCCCAGGAACATTATAGGCATTAAGTACATCATCCACTTCATTTGTGCCATTTGACCAGTTGCCATTGAGGAATTCATTCTTGTATACAGTAACGTAGAAATAGTCATTAATAATGTAAATAAACTAATATGATCTCCATAAAAAGGGATGTTAAATCCAAGATTGTAGATAGAATCATATGATGATAAATCATCTGCCCAAAGAAAACTTTCTTGTCTCAGTTCTATTGATGCAGGAAAGAATTGAAACATTGCAATTAGTATAGGGAATTGAAATAACATTGGTAAACATCCACCCATCGGATTAACTCCTGCTTTTCTGTAAAGACTCATCGTTTCTTGCTGGACTTTCATTTGATCTTTGCCCTTATTTTTTTCTGTAATAGTTTCTATTTCTGGTTTTAAAACTTTCATTTTAGCCTGAGATAAGAATGCTTTATATGTGAATGGAGAGAGGCCTAACTTAATGATTAATGTTAGAAGAAGTATAATTATCCCAAATGAAGTAAAGTAGTTATTTAATAAATCAAAGATATTAATGATAATATACTGATTTACCCATCCAAATATTCCCCAGCCTAGTGGAATTAATTCCTCAAATCCAGAGTTATAAGATTCCAATGTCTTATAGTGATTAGGCACAAATAAAAATTGGAAGCTTAGTCGTTCATTATTTTTATGGTAATATGGAAGTTCAAATTTAGCAACTAAATCCTTGATATAATTTGAGTTAACATTTTCAATTTCATCATTTGTTGTAGAAGTTAAATTAGTTGATTTTTGAAATTTATCTTTTGCAATTAATATTGAACTAAAAAACTGTTGTTTAAATGCTACCCAATTTAATCTTGAATTAATTTCGTCATCATCTGTTGAGGAAAAACTTAGATAGTCTACTTCATTATCAGAGCTATATTGGTAATGTATACCAGTATACATATCTTGATTCTTTTTACTTTTTTCAGTATGTGGTGTCTTCATTTGCCACTCTAAATTCAAATAGTCTATTCCTTCAGGAATCAAATCTTCCATTCCAACCAGATTAATGTCAAAGTCAACTAAAAAATCATTAGTTAAGGTGTATACATATTCTACGTAGTGATTCTGGTCAGCCTTAAGTTTTAGGTTAATACTATTTTGTGATTGTTCAACGTCAAAAAATAAATTACTTGTATTGGTGAACTTATCAGCAGAGAACTGTAAGTTAAAACTAGAGTGATCTTTGTGCATCAAATCTAAAGCTAAAGAATCATAAGTCTGATACCCCTTCATAATAACTGAAATAATTCTCCCTCCTTTGTTACTTATGGTTATCTTAATTTTTTCATTCTCTATTGAATAAAATGTTTCTTCACCAAAGTGAGCATCGGCAAATATTCCTAATTTTTGCTTTTGTTCATTCGTAATCTCTTCAATATCAGGTTTCTCAAATTTATTGTTGAAATCTGTTTTCTTGTCGTTACTTTCAATTATATTCTTTTCGACTGTGTGACTTTCTAAGCTCTTTTCTTGGGGTATTTCTGGAAAGAAGAAAGTATTAAACACAATTAGTATAACTGCCATTAACACAAATCCAATTAGTGAATTTTTATCGTATTGTTTCATTTTTAAGATTAATTGTTGTTAGAAATACATGCTTGTATAAACCCACAAAAAAGTGGATGTGGATTTTCTACTGTACTTTTGTATTCTGGATGAAATTGAACTCCAACAAACCATGGATGTGTTGGAATTTCTATTATCTCTACTAAATTATTTTTAGTGTTTATTCCTGCAATTTTAAGTCCTGCTTTTTCTAAATTAATTCTATATTTATTATTAAATTCATATCTATGTCTATGTCTTTCTGAAATAATATTTGTTTTATAGGCTAGTAAGGATTTAGTTCCATCTTTAATCTCACACTTATATGCTCCTAAACGCATTGTTCCTCCCTTTTCTGAAATTTCTTTCTGTTCGTTTATTAGATCAATGACTGGGGCAGATGTTTTAGTATTCATTTCAGTTGAATTTGCATCAGAGAATCCTAAAACATTTCGAGAATATTCAATTACTGCAGATTGCATACCTAGACATATTCCAAAAAAAGGAATTTTATTCTCTCTTATATACTTTATAGTCGATATTTTCCCTTCTATACCTCTGTCCCCAAAACCAGGTGCAACTATTACTCCTGATAAATTTTTTAGATTATTTGCAGCATTTTTATTGTTGATTGTTTCAGCATCAATCCACTTAACATTAACTTTACATGAATTAACTGATCCAGCATGAATAATAGCTTCTGTAATTGATTTATATGCATCTTTTAGTTCAATATATTTACCAGTTAATCCGATTGTTATTTCTTCATTTGGATTTTTTATTTCATGTAAAAATTTTCTCCAATTTTCTAGTTTTACTTCTCCAGTAAATCTTAGGTTTAATTTTTTAAGAACTATTTTATCTAATCCTTCATTTTGCATTAGTATTGGCACTTCATAAATTGAATTAGCATCAATTGACTCTATAACTGCATCTCTATCTACATTACAAAATTGTGCAATTTTTCTTTTTAGATCATTTGTTAAAGGTTTTTCAGTTCTACACACTAGAATGTCAGGTTGAATACCCGCTTCTAATAATGTTTTTACTGAATGTTGCGTCGGTTTGGTTTTTAATTCACCAGCTGCTGAAAGATATGGAACTAATGTTAGATGAATGAAAAGAGCATTTTCTTCTAGTTCCCATTTGAGTTGTCTGACTGCTTCTATATATGGTAAAGCTTCAATATCTCCCACAGTACCCCCAATTTCAGTGATAATAAAATCGAATTTTTCTGTTTCGTTTAGCAATTTTATCCTCCGTTTTATCTCGTCAGTTATGTGTGGAATAATTTGAACAGTTTTTCCTAAGTAATCACCTTTTCTTTCTTTTTGAATTACAGTTTGGTAAATCCTGCCTGTTGTGACATTATTTGCTTGTGATGTTCCATTATTTAGAAATCTTTCATAATGACCTAAATCTAAATCTGTTTCTGCTCCATCATCTGTAACAAAACATTCTCCATGTTCGTAAGGATTCATTGTTCCTGGGTCAATGTTAATGTAAGGATCTAACTTTTGAATTGTAACAGAATACCCTCTTTCTGCTAGCAGTTTGCCTAAAGATGCAGAGATGATACCTTTTCCTAGTGAAGAAGTGACTCCACCGGTTACGAAGATATATTTTGTTTTACTGATGCTCACAACAACATAATATTTTTGTTATGCAAACATAATATTTGTAAATGATTAATCTTAACTTGTTTATACAAATATTAAAATTTTTAACTACTGTAATTTTAGAAAGTAAGACTTGCTCCTAAACTAGGCATAATTGGCAGTTGATTGACTCTTTCATATTTAATTCTATTGAAGTAAAATATATTTTCTCTATTGTATGCATTAGTAACTGAAACTGTAACATCAAGATTCATATTTTTGCTAATTTTTGTTTTCTTCGAAATAGATGCATCAAGCCTATGATAATAAGGAAGTCTACCTAAATTTAAATCAGCATATTCAATACCTAACTCGCCATTTACGCTTGTATAATCAGTATTTATTCCATCTGAAAAAGTTAAATTCTCATAAAAACCCTGTGTTTGCGTGAATGGGAATCCTGATCCGAGATTCCATCTAAAATCTGCTTTCCAAGCTTCTTTATTCCCAAATTTATATGAAGTTACAAGGTTAATATTATGTCTTCTGTCAAAATGAGGATAATATGTGTTATTTCCATCATTTCGTGTTACATATCCAAGAGAATATACGGCCCAGACATATAATTTTTTTGATTTGAATTTAGCAAGTGCATCAAATCCTTTGGCGACTCCACTTTCAATAATAAATTCATCATCATTATTTGATGTCATATCTCTATTAATATTTGTTAGTTGAGTGAAATCTTTAATATAACCTTCAATTTGAAAGTCAATTTTATTATTTACATCATACTCAATTCCTGTAATTAGGTGTCTAGCTTTCTGAAATTTTTGCTTGTATGGGTTACCGTCTTTTTGATTAGGAATCTCTTCAGGAGATGAAATGATTCCAGTAAATAAGTTAATCACGTCTCTGTCAGAAGTTGTACTTAAAATATTTTGTGAATAATAGCCAGATGACATTTTTAGTCTCATTCTGTCTGATATTATAAATTTAAAACCTAACCTTGGTTCAGGCGATATACCCACTGTATATTTTTGAAGTCTAAATCCTGGCTCGATAATCCATCTTGTGCTATTAAATTGATAATTTATGAAAGCTGAAAATTCAGAAGTATTTTCATTTTGTTCAATTTTTGAATTTACAGAATTATAAGTTAAAAAGTTAGTTGAAAATCCATGAATATCAAAACCATACTTAAGTTTTCCTCTAGGTTGAAAGTAAGTAAAATCAAACCCCATGTTGAATCCCTGAATACCACTTTGCCTTATTCTTAGAGGTTCTTCTAATGATATGTTGTATGCTGACCATGCAAAATTCCCTTCAATTAAAACAGGATTACCACTTGGTATCAGTATAAATTCAGATCCAACACCTTTAGAATCCCAGTCTAGTTCAGATATTCCTTCATAATTAACATTGTCAGCAAAATTAAAACCAAAGACACTAATTTTAGATCCATTTTTACCTTTAGATGAGATTTTGCCATATAAATCAGTGTAAGAATAAGGTAATCCTTTCTCATCAAAAGATAGTATAGGATATTTATAGAATAGTTCAGAACTTTTGTCAAGGTATGATGTTTTTCCTGAGAAAATAAATGATGTATTTTCTTTGCTTCCTATAGGTCCTTCTAAGAATAATTTTGTTCCAAAGGTATTTGCTGTTAATTTACCACCAATATTCTTTTTGTTGCCGTCAATAGTTTTAATATCCATTATTGAAGAAATTCTCCCACCATATTCTGCATTAAAGCCTCCAGTGTATACATCTGTATTTCTTATTATATCAGTATCAAATACAGAGAAAAGACCAATTGAGTGAAATGGACTGTAGATAATCATACCGTCTAGAAGTACCTTGTTTTGAATTGGTGAGCCTCCTCTTATATACAATTGACCGCCTTGATCACCTGTAAAAACCACCCCAGGAACTACTTGCATATATTGAGCTAGGTCAGGCTCGCCACCAATAGTAGGCATCATCTCTAAGTCTTGTTTACTTATTTTTATTGCAGCAGCTTTAACTTCAGTTTTCATTTCTTCTCGAGCAGCTGAAATTTTTACTTCGTTTAATTTTATGCTCGATTCGCCAATTAGAAGGTTTTGACTTAGAAGTTGTCTAGGAGATAATTTAATTTCAACTTTTGTTGTATCGTAACCAAGATATGTTACGGTTAAAGTATAATCTCCAGGTTGGACTTTTGAAATATTGTACATTCCATTTATATCTGTAGCTGCACCTATTGTAGTGCCCTCCAAAAAGACATTACAAAATATTATTGGTTCACCACTTTCTTTGTCATAGACAAATCCTCTAATGTTACCTGATTGAGAAAAAGCAAAAAAGCTAGTAAATATGAATAATAAAAGTAGTGTTTTTTTCATGTCTTAAAAATAGATGCAAATATAACTTTTTCATTAGAGTATTATTAAGCATGTAGGATTTTAAAAATCAACTCTTTTAGGAGGTTGCTTTGTGATGTAGATTTATTATTTACTCCTTTGCTCTTCAAATCATATTCTTTAAGATATTTAAATATGTTGAAGAGTTGTTTTTTATTATAATTCTTTGCTGATTGATTATATTGAGAAACAAAATATGGATTTATCTTTAACAAATTTGAAATTGATTTAGCACTTTTATCATCTGAAAAATGATATAATATTATTTTCTGAAAGTATGAGAATAGTGATGTAATAATAGGCACTATATGATAGTTTTTTTCGTTGGATGCAAAGTAATTAATTATTCTATTAGCTTTCAAGACATCTCTTTTGCCTAAAGCATTCTGCAACTCAAAAATATTGTAATCTTTACTTATTCCAATATTGTGTTCAATTAATTTAGTAGTTATTTGTTCATTCTTTTTAATTAACAAAAATAATTTTCCTAATTCGTTAGTGATTTTGGTCAAGTCAGTGCCTAAATAATCTGAGATAATTCTTGCTGCAGTCATCTCAATCGTATATCCATTTTCATTTACATAGTTACTAATCCAATCTGGAATTTGATTCTCGTATATTTTTTTACTTTCAAAGACAACACATTTACTTTTCAAGTTTTTTCCAAATTTTTTTCTTTTATCTATAGATTTACCTCTGTAGCATATTACTAATATTGTACTTCTTTGAGGATCATTAATATATTCATCCAGTAGTTCAATTTTCTTAATGTGTTGAGCTTCTTTTAAAATAACAACTCTTTTTTCTGAACCAATAGGAAACTGTTTAGACTCAGAAATAACCTGACCGACACTGGTTTCTTTGCCATATAGTGTGATTTGATTAAATGCTTGTTCTTCATCTGATAATACAGATTTTGAAAATATATCAGATATTTTATCAATATAATAAGACTCTTCTCCCATTAAAAAATACACAGGTTCCAATTCTTTATTTAAAATTGAGTTTAAAATCTCTTTATAATTCACTTTATTTGCTTTATGGATTTGCCCACATTAAATTTGCCTTTAGTTGACTTCAAAACTAAATTAGTTAATCAAACTGTGCAAGTTTTTGATGAAGTAAGAATGAAGTATGTTAATTTAACACCGGAGGAGTGGGTACGTCAAAACTTTATCCATTACTTGAAAAATATTAAATGCTACCCATTTAGTTTAATGGGAATTGAAAAAACAATAGCCTATAATAGTTTGAAAAAACGTGCAGATATTGTCCTGTATAACAGAGAGGCTCAACCTATTATGATTGTTGAATGTAAATCAGCTAATGTAAATATTAATCAAGATGTTTTTTATCAAATTTCAAGATATAATTCAGTATTGAAAGTAAAATATCTAGTTGTAACAAATGGTATACGACATATGTGTTGTTCTATAGATTATAAGAGTAATAAACTAAATTTCTTAAAAGAAATACCCTCCTTTAGACAATTTTGATTTAAAATAGAATTTTGACTGTACCAGTTTTTGTAAATGGTCTTTTATTTTTACCTATAATATTTATTTTATAGCTGTAAGTTCCCTGTTTAATAGGATATCCATTAAATTTTCCGTCCCAAAATTTATTAATATTATCTGTATAAAAAATGATTTCTCCCCAACGGTTAATTATTGACATGCTAAAACTATCAATGTTATTTCCTATAGTAGTTAATAGATCATTATGTTCATCTCCATTTGGAGTGAATGTATTTGGTATGAAAAACTCGACTCTAGGAATGAAATTTATTATTGAATTAGACGATGTGCCAAAACAGCCATCTTCAGATTCAACGATTACGTATGAAATTAAAGTCGAATCAACAACTAAGAATTCATTACTAGATATTAGAGAATCACTATCATTGTACCAATAATAAGAAGAATAGATTCCTGTGTTAAGAATAACTTCTTCTCCAGGAGATATCTCATAAAATTGTGGTTGTATTATTGGTGTTGGCAATTCATTAACTATTATACCTACATCTTCTCCTAAAATATCAGCTTCACAGGCATTTGGATCATCAGCAAGAATAATATTATATAGTCCCGAAATAGATGTTGTTACTATATAATTTTCAGTATTGATGTTATAGACTGATGATGAGGCGCTTCCATTAGAATAGGTTAGATTCCAAGGTAATAGACCACTAAATGAGAAGTTTATCTCTGTAGATGAACCATCATTACAAATTTCGCCACCTCCACTGATTGTTGCTGTTGGAGTAATATCTTGAGTAACTGTAATGTCATCTGAATCTATACAGCCGTTTATGTCAGACAAAACAAGAATGAACTGACCTTCTGAAACTGTAGTTTCAGGGTTGTTAGACCCATTGCTCCAAGAATAATTGTAAGGCTGTTCACCTCCAGTGATTATTGGAATTATAGAAAACGAATCTCTACATGGAATCTGTATGTCTAAACCTAAGTTTACAGATGGTTTTTCATTCACATTAATAATTTGTGAACCTGATGCGGAACATCCATTTATATCTGTTAGATTATATTCAATATTATTTAAACCAATGATACTAGCAGATGGTGTAAAAGTATTTGTATTAACTCCATTTCCAGAATAAATTCCTCCTGCAGGAATAGCAATATTTAGTGCAAGTGGAGAATCATCTTCACACATTTCATCTAATGATGGAAAGGTTATAATTGGATTTGTATTTACATTAATTAAAAGTGATGCAGTATCATCTGGACAAGTTGTTGTAGACCCTGCAGGAGGAGAGCCTAAAACAATGTATGAGTATGTGCCACTTGTAGCTACATTAGGATTAAAGATATTACTAATTATATTCCAATTAGAATCATACCATGTTCCGCCAGAACTTGGTGTTCCATATAATTGGTTTTCAAGTAATATAGATGAATCACTACTACATTTAGTAACTCCAGGATTTAAATTGTCATCTCCAGCATCACCTAATATACAGCAATCTGTAGAGCCATTTCCGGCTGTTTGTGAAAAATCAATATTACAATTTGTATTTGAAAAATTTGTGATAAGCAGTATGTAAAATTCTCCAGTAACGGCATTTGTAATTTCACAGTTTTCTATTGATGCTGCAGAGTAGCTACAATCTTCAACATAAGGAGCTGTTAAACTATCACACATAGTATTAGGATCGGTAAAAGGGCCCCAGCAAATAAAATCAATATCTACTAGAGGTGTGCTTTGTATCGTAATTGTAATATTTCCTGGTTGGTCTATTTGTAGATAGTAAAATGCGGGGTTAGGTTGAGTAAATAAACAGTCATAATCTGGTCCAACAGGTGCCTGTGTATTAGTAGAGGCTGCAAATGTTGCAGTTGTTCCTGTGCAAAAAGGTTCTGCATTAATACAATCAGGAGATTGAGAATGTAAAACATTACATATTAGAGAAAAGAAAATGAAATAATATTTTTTCATTTTCTAAATTAGTTGTTCTGAATGTACCTGTAAGTCATATTCCAGCGGTTTAATTACTGTTTTCTTCTCTAATTAAATTTAGAGCAGAACCCGCTTTAAACCAATCAATTTGGGCTTCGTTGTAAGTGTGGTTTAATGAAATAATATCTATAGATTTATCTTTATGGATAATCTCTAATTTTAGTTG
>JABICI010000095.1 GCA_018652335.1 Flavobacteriales bacterium | reverse complement strand
AGCAGATGCAACAAGTGATTTATACTTAAGACCTGAAACAGCTCAAGGAATTTTTGTAAATTTTCTTACTGTTCAAAAAACTGCGAGAATGAAAATCCCATTTGGTATTGCTCAAATTGGTAAAGCATTTAGGAACGAGATTGTTGCTCGTCAATTTATTTTTCGAATGCGGGAATTTGAACAAATGGAAATGCAATTTTTTATTCGACCAGGTGAAGAAGAAAAATGGTATCATTATTGGAAAGATGTAAGAATGAAGTGGCATTCATCTTTAAATTTAGGTGATGAAAATTACCGTTTTCATGATCATGAAAACTTAGCTCACTATGCAAGTGCCGCTACTGACATTGAGTTCAAATTCCCATTTGGTTTTAAAGAACTGGAAGGTATTCACTCAAGGACAGATTTTGATCTAAAAGCACATCAAAAACATTCTGGGAAAAAACTACAGTACTTTGATTCTGAAATAGAAAAAAGCTATGTTCCTTATGTGATTGAAACCTCAATAGGACTTGATAGAATGTTTTTAACAATACTAAGTAGTTCATTTAAAGAAGAACAGCTAGAAAATGGAGAAAGTAGGATAGTTTTAAAAATACCTTCGTTTCTAGCTCCGATTAAAGCAGCAGTACTTCCTTTAACAAAAAAAGATGGAATGCCACAAAAAGCAAGAGAGATAATGAAAAAATTGCAATCTAATTTCAACTGTCAGTACGAAGAAAAGGATTCAATTGGAAAAAGATATAGACGACAAGATGCTATAGGTACTCCGTATTGCATAACAGTTGATCATCAAAGTCTTGAAGATAACACAGTCACTCTGCGTGACAGAGATGCTATGTCGCAATGTAGGGTTAATATTCAAAAACTTAATTCAATTATTTCAGAAAAAGTAAATATTGCCAACTACTTAGAATAAAAATTCTATTAATGCGTTATATTATTTAACTTAATTCTCTCCTTGATGTGTAACTGAAATTTTATCGAAAGAAGCATCAATAGGAGGCTGTATTTTTTCAACTTCTACTTTTGCATTTTTAACTTTATTAAGTTTCAAAATTGCATCTAGAATTCTTTTAGCAGGGACCTCAATCATTTTGGCCCTTATTGCCATTTGTGATTTAACAATTTCTATAATACTTACATAATCAACAGTATCATTTAAATCATCTGTTTGTTCAACTGCTAGTGTATCAACATCAACCCAAACATTAATTATGAAATGGCCTCCTAAAATCTCCTCTTGAGGTAAATGTCCATGATATGCAAATACTCTAATCCCTTCAACTGTAATTAATGCCATTATGCTAAAATTTTTATTGCTTTTTCAATCCTATTAATTGTTTCTTCTTTTCCTATTAGAGATGCAATATCAAAAAGAGAAGGTCCCATCGATAAGCCTGTTAGAGAAATTCTAAAAGCTGGCAATAATTTCCCCATTCCTAAATTTTTTTCAGTTAAATATTTCTTAAATTCTACTTCAATATTTTCTGAATTAAAATCAGAAATCATTTTTAATCTTTCTTTAAACTCAATTAAAAACTTTGGCGTTTGATCATTCCATTTTTTTCGAATAGTTTTTTCGTCATATTTAGTAGGAGCTATAAAATAATATTGACCTTCATCCCACATATCTTTAACAAATGTTGCTCTTTCCTTAAGTTGATGACAAACAGTTTCAACATAATTATTTTTGACACTTATTCCATTTTCTTTTAAAATAACTTGCAGATCTTCTGCTAAATTTTCTTTTGATTTTGCTCTTAAATACTGCTGATTAAACCATTTAGTTTTATCAAAATCAAACTTTGCACCAGCTTTCCCAACTCTATCTAAACTAAAGGCATCAATCAATTCATTCATTGAAAAAATCTCTTTTGTAGTACCTGGATTCCAACCTAAAAATGATAACATATTAATAAAAGCTTCTGAAATATATCCACTTTCTCTGTATCCAGAACTTAGCTCATTAGTGTCAGGATTTTTCCATTGAATCGGAAACACAGGAAAACCTAAACGATCACCATCCCTTTTACTTAATTTACCGTTACCATCTGGCTTCAATATTAATGGAAGATGAGAAAATTTGGGCATACTCTTCTCCCAACCTAAATATCTATATAGTAATACATGAAGTGGTGCAGATGGTAGCCATTCTTCCCCTCTAATAACATGTGATATTTTCATTAAATAATCATCTACAACATTAGCTAAGTGATAAGTTGGCATGCCATCAGATTTAAAAATCACTTTATCATCTAAATTATTGGTATTTACAACTACCCAGCCTCTAATGATATCATTAATTTTTATCTCTTCATTTCGTGGCATTTTAATTCTAATTACGTAAGGTGTACCTGATTTGAGTTTTTTGTCCACCTCATCTTGAGAAAGCGCTAAAGAATTTTGCATTGTATTTCTAGTAATAGCATTATATTGAGGAGAAGGCACTCCTGCAGCTTTCATTTTTTCTCTCATTAAAGTGAGATCATCTGAATTATCAAAAGCATAATATGCAAAACCATCATTTACCAATTGTTCAGCATACGGCTTATAAATTTCTTTTCTTTCAGACTGCTTGTAAGGTCCAAATTTACCACCACTAATAATAGATTCATCAATTTCAATTCCGCACCATTTTAGTGATTCTATCAAGTAATCTTCAGCACCTTTAACAAATCTTTTCTGATCTGTATCTTCAATACGTAAAATCATCTTTCCGCCATGCTTTCGAGCAAAAAGGTAATTGTAAAGTGCTGTTCTAACACCTCCAATGTGAAGTGGTCCTGTTGGACTTGGGGCAAATCTTACTCTAACTTCTGACATACTTTTTTTTTGGGATTCAAAGATACGCTTTATCATATAACTGTAATAGGAAAGTTATTAAATTGTATTTTTGCGTTGATGAATGATGTAAAAATTAAAATAATATTTGAGCAACTTAATAGTTTTATTAAAAAGTACTATTACAACCAACTAATTAAAGGTAGTATATACGTAGTTGCTATTCTTTTAATATTTTTTATACTCTTAACGTCAATTGAATATTTTTTTGCATTTGGAGTGTTAGGCAGAACAATATTATTTTGGACTTATATTGTTATAAATATTATTGTCTTTATCAAACTAATAGTTATACCAATTCTCAACATTTTTAAAATAGGTAATAGAATAAATTATAATGAGGCCGCCAAAATTGTAGGAGATCATTTTACAGAAATCGATGATAAATTATTAAATCTTCTTGAGCTGTCAGAAATATCAGATGAAGAAAATCATCTAATTCTAGCCAGTATTAATCAAAAAATAAAAAAGATTTCTCCGATTACTTTTAAAAATGCAATTGATTTTACCCTAAATAAAAAATATCTTAAATGGGCTTTTATTCCTATTTTTATATTAATACTCTTTTTTATTTCTGGTAAAGAATATGTCATTACCGAAAGTTCTGCAAGAATTATAAAACACAATAGCTTTATTGAACCTCTTGCACCATTTGAGTATATTGTACTT
>JABICI010000111.1 GCA_018652335.1 Flavobacteriales bacterium | reverse complement strand
AGATAAAGAAACAATTGATATTGAACTACAATTAAAAGACTTAGAAACACTTGAAAAATTAAGAGATAAAAATATCAGAACTGCAAAATCAGGAGATAAAGTTGCTCAGAAAATTATTGATACAACCAACAGATACATAAGTCATCTAGAAACTGGCCAGCCAGCTAGAAGTCTTAGCACAAATGATGAAGAATTAAAAATTATTTTAGATTTACATCTAATTACCTTAAAGCCTGTTTTATATTTATGTAATGTTGATGAAAACAGCTTAAATGATGAAAACAAGCATGTCAAAGCAGTAAGGGATGCAGTTAAGGACGAAAATGCTGAAGTTTTATTAATTGCAACAGCAATAGAATCAGAAATTGCTGAACTTACTGATATTGAAGAACAAAAAATGTTTTTAGATGAATTAAAATTAGATAAGCCAGGTGTGCATTACCTTATACAATCTACGTATAAACTCTTAAATCTAGAGACTTACTTTACAGCTGGAGAGAAAGAAGTAAGAGCCTGGACAATTACTAGAGGAACTAAAGCTCCACAAGCTGCAGCTGTTATTCATACTGATTTCGAAAAAGGATTCATAAGAGCTGAAGTAATCAGCTACAATAATTTTATAAAATTAGGATCCGAGCAAGCTTGTCGCGATAATGGAAAGCTTTCTGTAGAAGGAAAAGATTACATTGTTAAAGATGGCGATATTATGCACTTCAGATTCAATGTGTAGATTCTTAATTTCTTTACAAGAAAGTTAGAAACATATAAATTAGTTGAAAACCTTGTTAATAACGAGTAGCATTCAGTTTGATATCAAACTTTAAGAATTATAAATTTGTTAACTATTTTGAATTTATCTAATTTCAATTAATGGCTACAGAAAATTATAACGAAGATAGCATTAGATCTCTAGATTGGAAAGAGCATATCCGTCTTAGACCTGGAATGTATATTGGTAAAATGGGAAATGGCTCTTCTCCGGATGATGGCGTATATATTTTACTAAAAGAGGTTTTAGACAACTCAATAGATGAGTTTGTTATGGGAAATGGAAAAACAATAGAAGTAACTATACGAAATAATAAAGTATCAGTTCGTGATTTTGGTAGAGGAATCCCTTTAGGAAAAGTTGTAGATTGTGTTTCAAAAATTAATACTGGAGCAAAATATGATTCTAAAGTATTTAAAAAATCTGTAGGATTAAATGGTGTCGGAACGAAAGCTGCAAATGCTTTATCCTCATATTTTGAAATTAAATCTATTCGTGATAAAAAATCTAAACTTGTAGAATTTGAAAAAGGTATAATTATAAACGAAAACCCAATTCAAGAAAATTCTGGTAGAAGAGGAACGAAAACAACATTTGTTCCTGATGAAGAACTTTTTGGTAAATATAGATTTATAAACGAGTATGTAGAAAAGATGATGTGGAATTATTGTTACCTAAATCCTGGTTTAACAATAATTTACAATGGTGAAAAGTTTTATTCTGAAAATGGACTTTTCGACTTATTAGAACAAAGAATAGATACAGAAATATTATATCCAATTATTCATTTAAGAGGAAATGATATTGAGGTTGCAATAACTCACTGTAAAAATCAATATTCAGAACAATACTATTCTTTCGTTAACGGTCAACATACAGTGCAAGGAGGTACACATCAAGGAGCATTTAGACAGGCACTAGTTAAAACTGTTAGAGATTTTTTTGGTAAAAATTATGATGCAGTAGACATTAGGCAATCAATAAATGCCGCAATTAGTATTAAAGTTATTGAACCAATTTTTGAATCACAAACAAAGACTAAGTTAGGCTCAACTGAAATGGAACCAAACGGCACAACTGTTCTAACTTTTATTCAAGATTTTTTAAAGAGATATTTAGATAACTATTTACATAAAAACTCTGAAACAGCTGATGCTATTGAGAAAAAAATCAAATTAGCTGAGTTTGAAAGAAAAGCAATGGATGGTGTTAAAAAGTTAGCTAAAGAGCGTGCCAAGAAGGCTAGCCTTCATAATAAAAAACTTAGAGATTGTAGAATACATTACAATGATCACAACAAAGAAAACAGGGTTAATTCAACACTTTTTATCACTGAAGGAGATTCAGCATCTGGTTCAATAACAAAAACAAGAGATATTCAAACTCAAGCAGTATTTAGTCTTAGAGGTAAACCATTAAATTCACATGAACTTACCAAAAAAGTTGTGTATGAAAATGAAGAATTTAATTTACTGCAAGCAGCACTCAATATCGAGGAAGGTATTGATGATTTAAGATATAACAAAATTGTTATAGCTACAGATGCTGATGTCGATGGAATGCACATAAGGCTTCTACTTTTAACATTTTTCCTACAATTTTTTCCGGAATTAGTTAAAGAAGGGCATATTTTTATACTTGAAACACCCCTTTTTAGAGTCAGAAATAAATCTAAAACAATTTATTGTTATGACGAAAATGAGAGAAAAAATGCTCTTATTAAAATTGGAAAATCAGCTGAAATAACAAGATTTAAAGGACTAGGTGAGATTTCTCCAAATGAGTTTAAACATTTTATTGGAGATGACATGAGATTAGAACCAGTTATTCTAGGCAAGGATGACAAAATTAAAGATTTACTAGATTATTATATGGGGAAAAACACAAAAGATCGACAAAATTTTATCATTAATAATCTTAGAGTAGAAGAGGACATCATAGAAATTAGTTAAAATATGCAACAAGAAGATCAAAATTTTATAGATAATAAAGAAGGTAATGTTATACCTGTTTCAGGTATGTATAAAAATTGGTTTTTAGATTATGCTTCATATGTTATTCTAGAAAGAGCTGTCCCACACATAAAAGATGGTTTAAAACCAGTTCAAAGAAGAATTCTGCATTCACTTAAGGAAATTGATGATGGAAGATACCACAAAGTAGCAAATGTAATTGGACATACAATGAAGTATCACCCTCATGGAGACGCATCAATTGGAGATGCAATGGTTCAAATTGGTCAGAAGAACCTACTGCTTGATATGCAGGGAAACTGGGGAAATATCTCAACAGGAGATAGAGCAGCAGCCGCTAGATATATTGAAGTTCGATTAACTCCTTTTGCATTAGATGTAGT
>JABICI010000078.1 GCA_018652335.1 Flavobacteriales bacterium | reverse complement strand
GCATGATTTCCACTTGACCAAGCTACAACTTGTTTTTCTTCCTTTGATAATTGTAAAATAGTGTTCATTGCTCCTCTAAATTTAAATGCACCCCCTGTTTGAAGGTTTTCTGCTTTTAAAAATAATTTAGTATTGAAATTTTTGTCGATGTAGTCAGATCTTAATAAGGGAGTTTTTACTATTTTCCCTTTTAACCTTTTAGCGGCATTTAATATTGTTTCTAACGATACATTATTTTCCATAATTAATTAAATCCTAAAATAATCTTTATAGTTAACCTTGTTAATTTTAAATGAGATGTCTATGATATACAAACGTTATTTATATTGGAGAATTTTATGCTTTTTCATAGTTCGTACACGGCTCTTTTAACGCCTTTTAAGGATAATAAAGTTGATTATTCATCTTACAGAGAACTTATTGATTTTCAAATCAACAATGGAACACATGGATTAGTTCCCGTTGGAACTACGGGAGAATCTCCAACATTATCTCACGATGAACATAAAAAATTAATTGAAGTTTGTATTGAGCAATCAAATGGAAGAGTTCCTGTTATTGCGGGTGCAGGCTCAAACTCAACTTCTGAAGCTGTTGATTTTGTTAAGCATGCATGTTCTGCAGGTGCTGATGGTTTATTAGTTGTGACACCTTATTATAATAAACCAACTCAATCTGGCCTTTTAGCACATTATAATGAATTAATTAAACATACCTCTAAACCTATTATAATATATGATATTCCCGGTCGTTCAGTTATTCAAATGACTGATGAAACAATGGCAAAATTAGCTCAAGATCAATTTATTGTTGGAGTAAAGGATGCAACCGCTGACTTAACTAGGCCCACAAGGTTACAAAATGTTATTAGTGATGATTTTATTCAATTGTCAGGAGAAGATGGAACAGCTTTGGCTTATCTAGCTGCTGGTGGTCATGGGTGTATTTCTGTAACAGCCAATATTGCACCTAAATTATTATCGCGTATGCATAACGCCTGGAGGCAAGGTGACATAAATACTGCTCAAGAAATTAATAAAAAATTAATGCCTTTACATGACGCTCTTTTTTGTGAAACAAGTCCAGGCCCATTGAAATATGCTGCTTCTTTATTAGGAATTTGTTCATCCGATGCAAGATTACCTATAGTAGAAATTGAAGAAGATAGTAAGTTGAAGGTTAAAAATGCTCTTAAACAAACAGGTATGATTTAAATAGTAACCTGTAATGAAAAAAACTGTTTCAAAAGGCATATCTCACGGTAGAATTGCAGAAAATAGAAGAGCTAAATTTGATTACTCTATTGTGGATACAATTGAGGCTGGAATTGTATTATTAGGAAGTGAAGTTAAAAGCTTAAGGCTTGGTAGAGCTAGCATTGCTGAGTCATACGCAACTGAAGAATATGGTCATGTTGTTTTAATAAATTCTAATATTCCTGAATATAGTTCTGCTGCATCAGGTCAAAATCACGAACCTAAACGTGTAAGAAGATTATTAATACATAAAAAAGAAAAAAATAAAATTTTAGGGCAAATTAAAAAGGATGGATGTACCGTTGTACCACTAAGTCTTTTTTTTAATCAAAAAGGTTTGGCAAAAATTTCTCTTGGTATTGCTGAAGGTAAGAAAAAAGTAGATAAAAGAGAAGTCATTAAAAAACGAGATTGGGATAGAGAAAAGCATAGACTTTTAAAAAATAATAATTAAACCTCCTCAGAATCCAAGAGATAGTTTTATATATATAATGAGCTACAAGAAAATAATAATTGCTATTGGTGGAAATTTATACTCAAAAAATGGACTTCATCCAGTAGAAATTTGCCAAGAAGCAATTAAATCATTGAAATCTATGTCAATTATTGTTGAAAAACAATCAAGTTGGTATCGTTCTGATCCTATTCCAAAAAGTGATCAACCTAAATTCTTTAATAGTGTCTTAGTAGCAAGCACGACTTTAAATGAACTTGACGTTCTTAACTCATTACATGATATTGAAAAAAAATTTGGTAGAATAAGAAAAAATATAAATGAGGCGCGTATAATTGACCTAGATTTAATAGATTATTCTTCTAAGATACACAAAAGTAATGACATTATTCTTCCTCATCCAAGAGCACACTTAAGAAGATTTGTTATGCAACCTTTGTATGAAATAGAAAAAAATTGGATTCATCCAATATTAAAAAGTAGTGTGGCAGAAATTTTAGAGCAATTGGACCAACAAGAATTAGAATTGTTATCAGAATTTAAATAATAAATTGATTTTTTTTAATTAATTCTTTATTACAACACTTATAAAAATGGAGTTTATTTATGGCACGTGTAACAGTTGAAGATTGTATTAAAAAGATACCAAATAGATTTGATCTAGTTGTAGCAGCAGCCCAACGTTCACGAGAAATCTCTAATGGTATGCCAATTGAAGTCGAAAGAGACAATGATAAAAATCCTGTTGTTTCTCTTAGAGAGATTGCTTCTGATGCAGTTGATCATGAGACTTTAGAGGATAGATTCATAAAATCCATGCAAAAAAATATAATTAGAGAACAAGCTAATATTGAAGATGATGTTTCTTTAGAGGATGAATTTGCTGCTTATTTAAATGAAGCTAAGAAAGAAACGCCTTCTGACGATAGTCTCATGATGAATAATAAAATAGACGATGAGACATCATTTGAAGATATTTCGCAAACTTTGTTAAACGATGAAGATTGATTTGTCTAAATAGTTTTACATATAATAAATAATTCATATATTTAATATATGAATTATTATTATGTAGAAAAATAAATAACAAATGAATCTGACTG
>JABICI010000050.1 GCA_018652335.1 Flavobacteriales bacterium | reverse complement strand
AGCTTTACAAACACAATTAATAAGATAGCATCTTTAGATTTATATCCTATAACAGGACATCAATTTTATGTTGATGATGTTTGCTGGTCTTATACAGCTCCAGTTTTAGAGAATTTAAATGCACAAGTGATATCGGTTGCTCCAATTACCGGTTTAAATACACAATCAAGAATTCCATCTGTAGATGTAAGAAATTTAGGCATATCTAATATTACATCTTTTGATGTTGACTTTGATTATAATGGTGTAACTGTGACTGAGAATATTACTGGAGTTAATTTATCTACTGTTGATGTCTATCAAGTTAATTTTACAACTCCCATTACATTAGTTAGTGGCACAAACATAGGAACAGCTACTGTTTACAATGTAAATGGATTAGGGCCAGATGATGATCCAAGTGACGACGACATGTCAATTCAAATAAATGCTATTACTCCAGCACCTGGCAAATTAGTTGTTGGAGAAGAAGCAACAGGAACTTGGTGTGGATGGTGTCCAAGAGGAGCGGTGGCTTTAAATTGGATGGATCATGATTACGAAGGATTTTGGCAAGGTATTGCTGTACATAATGGAGACCCTATGACTGATGCTGATTATGATAACGGAATGGCCTCTCTAATTTCTGGATATCCGAGTGGAATTGTGGACAGAGGCCCAGATATTGATCCAGGAGATTTTAAACAAGATTTCTTACAGCGAATTGTTGTTCAACCAAAAGCTATTATCGAGAATGGTGCAGAATTAAACGGCAATATATTAACAGTTAATTTAACAGCAGGATTTACAATCCCTGCAACAGGAAATTTTAAATTCGTTTGTGTTCTTGTAGAAGATTCTGTAACTGGTTTTGGCTCTTCTTATAACCAATCTAATTCTTATAGTGGAGGAAGCACATTAATCGATGTGGATGGAACAGATTGGTCAACATTACAATCTACCGTGCCTGCATCTCAAATGATTTACAGACACGTAGCAAGAGGGGTAGCCCCATCTTTTACTGGAGCCCCTTTAACATCCTCTGCTTTTGTGAATGGTGATACTGAAACCGTTTGTTTTGAGTTTACTTTAGACCCATCTTGGGATCAATCTAAAATACATATTGTAGGTATGTTAATCGATAATACAAATCGCGTGGACAATGCATCTTCTACAACAATAAATGAGGCAATTAATAATGGCTTAAGCTCTGAATGTATTACTGCAACAAATATTGGAATGGAGTTAAATGGGCCTGATAGAGTTAATATTTATCCAAATCCAGCTTCAGATAATATTTATATTTCAAACTTAATTGAGAACTCTCAAATGAAGATATTTGATATTACAGGCAAATTAGTTTTTGAGGCTGAAGTAGCAGACAAAGAATATGTAAATATTTCTGAATTGTCAAAAGGTATTTACCAGATCAATTTTGTAGGCTCTAATTTTGATGAAACAAGACAATTAATTATAGAATAATTTAGACTAGAATAAAATCCATTTGCTTTTTCTCTAAATCAGCTCTTTGGATTTTTATTCTAACTTTTTCTCCTAATTGGTAAGATTTTTTTGTTCTATAACCAGTGATAGAGTATGTTTTTTCGTTATAGATATAATGATCGTTTTTTATACTACTAATTTTAACAAGTCCTTCACATTTATTAGCTGTAATTTCAACATATAATCCCCATTCTGTTACTCCTGATATAATACCATCGTATACTTTTCCTACTTTATTTTTAAGAAATTTTACTTGCATGTACTTAATTGAATCTCTTTCAGCTTGAGAGGCAATCTTCTCTTTTTCAGAGCAATGTTTACATATTTTCTCTAAATCAATATTCTCTTTTGGTTTTTTGTTAATGTATTGATCAAGCATTCTATGAACTATTAAGTCTGGATACCTTCTTATTGGTGATGTAAAGTGTGAGTAATAATCAAATGCTAGTCCATAGTGACCAATATTTAATGTTGTATATACCGCTTTAGCCATTGAACGTATTGTTAAAGTTTCTACCATTTGTTGCTCTGGCTCCCCCTTCACCTTATTTAAAAGATAATTTAGTGATTTAGAAAGAATTTTCGGATTATTATTTTCAATATTATGTCCAAATTTTTTGACAATTTCATTAAGCGTAGAAATTCTTTCTTTATCTGGTAAATCGTGTACTCTGTAAACAAAAGGTTTTGCATTTTTTTTTGGAAAACCAATGTGTTTTGCAACTGTTCTGTTTGCAAGTAACATAAACTCTTCGATTAAATGATTAGTTGATAAGCTTTCTTTGAAAAACACATCAATTGGCATATTATCATCATCTAAAATAAATTTAACCTCACTACTTTCAAAGTTAATTGAACCATTTTCTTGTCTTTTTCTTCTAAGTATTTTAGATAGCTTATCAAGTAAAAGTAGTTCAGTTACTAATGAACCTTTTTTACTATTGATGATCTCTTGTGCTGATTCATACGTAAGTCTAACATCAGAGTGTATTACTGTTTTTTCTATTTTATAATTAATGACCTCTGCTTTTTCATTAATTTCAAAAAAAACTGAATAAGCTAGCCTATCTACATTAGGTTTAAGGGAGCAAATATCATTTGAAAGCACTTCAGGAAGCATTGGTATTACCCTGTCTACTAAATATACTGATGTTGCTCTATTAATTGCTTCCATATCAATTATACTGCCCTCTTCAACATAATGTGAGACGTCTGCAATATGAACTCCAACTTCCCAGTTGTTATTTTTTAGTTTTCTTACAGATAATGCATCATCAAAGTCTTTTGCATCTTTTGGGTCAATAGTAAAAGTAGTTGTAGTACGTATATCTAATCTTTTTTCGATTTCTTTATTTGATATATTATGAGTTATTTTATTTGCAGCTTCTTCTACTTTCTTTGGAAATTCTGGTGCAAAACCATAATCCATCAATATTGAATTAATTTCGGTATTATGATCTTCAATATTGCCTATAACTTTAACCACCTTACCAATAGGGTTTTTAAATTTTTTATCCCAGCCTTCAACTCGAACAAGTACTTTTTTATTTAAATACTCTTTTTTTATAGATTTTGGAGGTAAAAAAATATCAAAAGAAACTCTTCTATCATCTGGAATTAGAAAAAAGTTTGTTGATGCGTTATCTATTTCTCCAACAAAGTCTAATTTTTTTCTTTTAATAACATTTACAACTTCCCCCTCTTGTCTCTTTTTTCTTTTTGGAAATAAATTAACCTCTACTTCATCTCCTGCTAATACAAATTGACTTGATTTTTTATCAATAAATACTTCATTGTCTTTGTCAATACTTGCGAAAGCCCCTTGATTATTTGTGTTTTTAATTACACAGATAATTTTGTTTGATTTTTCAATTATCCGATAAGCTCCCCTCTGCACCTCTTCAATTATACCAGATTCAGCCATTTCTTTCATGACATCAATAATCTGAATTTTAACGACCATATCTTTAATTTCGAGTTGTTTGCTTATCTGTTTGTAATTTAATTTGCTCTTCTTTTCTTTAAAAATATTTAATATTAAATCAAATAATTTTGAATTTGTTAAGCTTGATGTTCTAGCTTTTTTTGACTTTTTTTTCTTCTTCATAATATATGGCTAAAAATAATAGTATTTTTACCTTATGAAACTTCCAGTAACTAAATATATCATTATACTATTGTTAAGTGTTTTAGTAATCAGTTCCTGTCGCTCACAAAAGAAAGTTTTTAACGGTAAGGTATCTTTAGATTGTCCAGAATATGATGAATCTTTTGAAAAAAAAGATACAAAGAAGAAATCTAAATGGAGATTAGTATTATATAAAGATGGAAGTAAAGTAGGTGGCAAATCTAAAAAAGGCAAAAGCAGACTATTTAAAAATAAAAATTAATCTCAAAAAATCACTCAGACAAAATAGATAATATTTTAAAGTATTTATCTTTAATTTCTTCTATTTTTTCAAAGTCATCAGAATCTATATTATCATCATACTCGTTAATTTTTTTAGCAAAATTTATGCTTTCTTCAATAACTTTTCGATATGCTTGAATTGCATTGATGTCTCCCTTATTAAGATCTTTATACATGTCCATTTGAGCATCAATTAACTGCCCATACATTTCTAAAAAATCACTGATATTATCAGTTGAAATAGATTCAAGCTTATTGTTATTTGAATTTATTATATCCTCAATACTTTCGTCAGAAATTTTTTCTATTAAATCAACATATGTTTCAAAAATATCACCTATTTCATTAATATCACTTGAGATCAAATTTTCATTTTGTGATGATCGAGTGATATTTTCCCTTTCCATAGCCATGAAGCTCGTTGCTATCTTTGCTGAAAAAGCATTTAAATCACTATATTTTTCATTAATTCGATTT
>JABICI010000128.1 GCA_018652335.1 Flavobacteriales bacterium | reverse complement strand
TTCTTTCAAAGTATATTGAAAAGCAAGAATAATCTTAAAGGAAATCCATATGAGAAATATTCTAATGCTGAAGCAATTAATTTCATTAATAGTATGCATGAGAATAATTATGATACCTCATCTGTTTTGACAAATAGCAAGCCAAATATTATCTTTATTTTACTTGAAAGTTGGTCTGCTGATAATATCGAGAGTTTTGGTGGTCTTAAAGGTATTACACCTAATTTCAGTCAGCTGTGTAATCAAGGCTTATCATTTACAAATTTTTATTCAAATGGATGGACTTCTGATCAGGCAATGACTTCAATCTTCTCTTCATTCCCTGTTTTTCCATATGCTTCAATTATTAATCAAACTGATAAGTCAAGAAAACTTCCCTGTCTTAATAAATCGTTAGATTCATTAGGCTATAATTCATCTTTCTTTTTTGGTGGACAACTAACATATGGAAATATAAAAGGATTCTTACTTTCACAATCTTTTGATCTTGTAAAAGATGAAAATAACTATTCAAGTTTAAAATCAGGTAGGCTAGGAGTTCATGATGAATATATGTTTTCGCAATTTAAAAAAGAGTTAAGTTTATTGCCTCAACCATTCTTTTCTTCATTGTTTACAATAAGTTCTCATTCTCCATATGATTTCCCTGCAGAACATAAACTTTCTTTTAATAGTAAGCAGGATAAGTATGTTAATTCTGTAGCCTATACTGATAAATGTTTAGGTGATTTTATTAAAAGTGTTAAAAATGAAGTTTGGTATGAAAATACATTGTTTGTAATTTTAGCAGATCATAGTCATAAAACTCCTATTAATAGAAGAGTAGCTCAAAAAGAGAAATTTAGAATACCAATGCTTTGGTTTGGGGAAGTGTTAAATGATAAATATGTTGGTAAAACATGCGATACTTTAAGTTCACAAATTGATGTGACACCAACAATTTTAAGTCAGTTAAAAATCTCTTACAAAGAATATATATTTGGAGCAAATATTTTTAGTCGAAACTCAATTGGATTTGTACCTTATGCATTTCCTAAAGGCTATGGGTTAATAAGAAATAGTGAAAGCTATGCTTTCTCTGAAGCTTATAATAGAGTGCTAGAATCTGATACAATTAGTGGAAGTGATATTGTAAAAAATACAGAGCTATTCATGCAAGGTGCTTTTAATCATTTTTTAGCATATTAAAGTCTCTTGTAATATTTCCAGATATCTTAAGTAAAGATAACTTGCTTTCCATTAGATTGTACGCTGACTGCTGAGCATTTATTCCTGAAGTTATATAAGCAATTTCAATATCTCTAAGCATAAATGAATTTATAACACCTCTATTCTTTTTTTCTGTTGCAAGTTTAAAGTTCTCTTCAGCAATTTTAAAAGCTTTTTGATTTAAACTATATGCATTAATCCTACTATTATATTTATCATTATTAACTGATAATTGGTACAAAACTTCTTTTTTGATTTTTTCTAGTTCTAGTTCGAAAATTTGTTTTTGAATTTTAACTGATCTTAAATTTCTGTATAATTTCCCACCATCAAATATTCTGAAGTTTATAGAAAAGTTAGCAAAATAATTAATGTTTTCCCCTGTATTGTCTATTGTGCTTGAAAGGTTTCCAATATCATATGTACTCTCGTTAAAACTTGCTCCTGAATTGATAGAAATTATAGGGTAGAAAGGAGCAAGAGTAAGTTTGATGTCTTGCTTTGAAAGTTGAATGTTGTAGTATTGATTTTTTATATTAGTATTATCAGAGAGTGTATTTCTGGCTAGTTCCTTGTAATTAAAGATCTGAATAGTTGTGTCTATTTTGTCAATGAAATTCCATCTAGAATTAATATCTCTTCCAATTGTTAAATTTAGATTTTTAACAGCATTTTTAAAATTTAATTCTTGTAAAATTATATTTGAGCTGTCTGTTAACATTGCATTCTCAATTTGAAGAAGATCAATCTTATTAGTTACACCAATATCATACTTTGTTTGTTCATAATCTAATCTGTTCTTTGATAAATTAACAACTTTTTGTAGTAACTCTAATCTATCTTTTTGTAATATGCAATTGTAATATTGTAAAATTATTCCCTGAATTGTATTTTCTATTGTTAAGCTAGCATTATTATCACTAATCTTTTGAAGATTATCTAGTTTTTTCTTGTTAGCTCTAATTGCAAAACCATTAAAAAGCGTCCAACTTACATTTGCATTACCGTTATACGAAGTAGAACGTAGTTTTTCTTGAATAAATGATGCTGGATTATTAGATTGGTCAGATAATGCCTCTTCTCTTTTAACTCCTATATTTAATGTAGGAAGTGCTCCGGCACTTGCCCAATTATTATTAACTCTATTTATATCTTGATTTCTAGAACTAATTTGAATATCGAAATTAGACCACATGCCAATTTCTATTGCTTGCAATAGACTTAAATCATTTTGAGCAAATAGTATATTTGGAATTAGTAATAATATAGCAATGTATTTTTTCATTAATTTTCTATTTCAATTTCTCTTTTGTTTAACTTTGTGTAAGGTTCAACTTGCATTCTTGTAGGTGGGACTTTTCCTCCTATCCAAAGCCACCATCTTGCTCTTCTTAAATCATTAAAATAAAGTATAAGAGATGGAAAGTAAAGTAGTAATATAATGGTGCTAAAAAGAACACCAAAAGCTACTGATATTGCCATAGGCACTAAAAATTGAGCTTGAAAACTTTTTTCTAGAATTAGAGGAGCCAAACCAACAAAAGTTGTGATTGTTGTTAAGATTATCGGTCTGAATCTATTTTTTCCAGCATTAATTACAGCTTCTTTCATAGTCATTCCTATCTTTAGATTTCTATTATATTTATCAAGCATAACGATTGCATCATTAACTAAGATACCAATTAAAGCTACAACACCCCATACACTCATAATTGAAAATGGTTTTCCAATAATACCATGACCTAATATTGCAGAAAATATACCTAAAGGAACTACCATTAAAATTATTCTTGCTTGATAGAATGATTTAAAATTAAGGGATATTGTAATTGTTATGAGTATGATACTAATTAAGAAAGCAATACCAAGTCTTTTTCCACTATCAGCTGCTTTTTCCGCTTGTCCCATAATTTTATATTGAACGTTCGGATAGTTATTTGCTAATACACTAAGGTAATCTCGTTCTATTTGTTCATTAACATCTCCTGAAAATTCAGCATTAAATAGTGTCGCATCAACTCTAATTTCTTTAGTTCCGTTTATGTGATTTATTTTAACTCTTCCTCTTTTAAACTCGTAATTAGCTATCTCCTCAAGAGGATACATGGCACCATTCAAAGTCTTAATTTTCACTTTGTTTAAATCCTCTATACTATTTCTGTCATTTTCAGGATATCTTAGCCAAATCTTAATTTCATCTCTTCCAAGAATTAGTCGCTGTGCTTCTTCTCCAAAGAATCCTTGGCGAATTTGTTTCATTACTGTAGCTTCATTCAATCCTAAAGCATATGCTTTTTCTTTTAAATCAATATGAATTTCTCTATTACCAATTCCACCATTATCAATAACCTCTTTTACCATGTTAATGGAACTTATTCCACTTTTAAGCCAATTAACCGCATCTTTTAACTCTTTGTCATCTTCGGATTGAAGAGAGATTGAAACTGCCTTGCCAAATTGCTGAACCCCACCAACTGATATTTTTTCCATCACAGCGATTGAATCAGGATGTATCCTTCTTTTAAGTTCATTTGATATTTCTATTGTTGAGATTAATTCATTTTCCTTTACTGCTACCCGAACTCCACCAACATGTGAGCCTGATATACCCAGGTTTTCTGTAAAACCTACAGTCAATGATACATCTGTAAAAATTGTATCATTATATTCTTCAATTAACTCTTTATTATAATTACTAATAATTGTATCTAAGTACCATAAAAAATTTTCAGTTCTAAATTCTCTTTCTCCAGGTTTGTATGAAAATTCAATTTTGACTTCATTAAATGGGACTGAGGGAAAGAATGTCCAGCGAATTATTCCTGTTGCCAATAAAATTATTACAAGAACCATCATTAAAACTGGTGTCCATACATGCTTTCTATAATTTTCAACAAAATTTATATTTATATTAGTGTACCAGTCTCTTAATTGCATCACTTTTTTCTCTACTTGTTGCTTAAACTTACTATATTTTGTATTCTTATCTTTTTGAAGAACCTCTTTTGACGCTAAATGAGAAGGAAGAATTAAAAATGCCTCTATTAGAGAAAATAATAAAGCAGCAATTACACTAAATGCCATTTCCTGCATCATTTCCATTTGTCCTCCAACAAACAAAAGTGTAGAAAAAACAAAGACAGTTGTAAGAACAGAAGTAAATACTGGTGTTATCACTTCCATTGTTCCATCTAGTGCAGCTTGCATAGGTGTCTTGCCTCTTTCAAAGTGAGAATATATATTCTCTGCAATAACAATACCATCATCTACTAAAATACCCACAACTAAAATCATTCCAAATAGAGAAATCATATTTATAGTCATACCATATATTAGACCAATAGAAATCATTCCAATAAATGAAAAGGGAATCCCAAATGCTACCCATAAAGAAAGTCTAAAAGATAAAAATAGCCCTAAAACTATTGATACAAGAAATAAACCAAGTAATAGGTTGTCACTTAATGTTTTAATTCTCTCATCAAGCATATCTGCAAATTGGAAAAGTGTTACTATTTCGAAGTCAGGATTTTCTGAATTGAATATTTCAATATATTCTTCAAGAACATTTGCTATCTTTTTAATGTCTTCATCTGGTGTCTTTTTTATTATAAAATTAATGGCTCTATCTCCATTGACATATGATTTAACAGCAATGTCAGAAAAAACCAAAGATACTTTTGCTAAATCTTTTAGTCTGACAATATCTCCATTTCTATTTGAGAAAACAACAATATTTTCAACACCATATGTTGAAGTATTTCTATTATTTGATCTTATAATTATTTCATCTTTAGATGTTTTTATGCTTCCGCCAGAAATATCTATATTGCTTAACTTAATTGCAGTGCTTATCAAATCAAAATTAATATTATGTCTAATTAAAGCAGACTCATCTATCTCTACAGAAATTATAATGGGAGCATAACCTATAACTTGTATCTGGCTTATTTCATCATCATTTAGAAGATCTTGCTCAATCTTGTCTGCTTTTTCTTTTAATTGCCATAAATCATTGGGGCCAGTTAGGCAGTAGAATCCTACTATATTACCCATTCCACCCATTCCTCTACTGTTTTGCTTTTGAATATTTGGTTTTTCCGCTCCTTGAGGAAAAGAATAAATTGCATCAACAGAATTTTTTACATTTTGTAGAATCTCATCAATGTTAAATCCTTCATAAATCTCTACAGTTACATTTGATATATTCTCGGATGATGTTGAGGTAATATTTTCAATTCCCTCAATACCATTTAATGACTCTTCAATTCTAGTTGTTATACCCTCTTCAATTTCTTCTGGAGATGCCCCTGGATAAGATACATTGACATATATTTTATTTGGTGAAAGTTCAGGAAAAAATGATTTTGGCATCAACGATAAACTCAAAATACCAGCAATTGCTGTAAGTATAATAATTGCATTTGAGTAAATAGGGTACTTAATAAAATATGCGATTAGCTTTTTCATATTATTTAATAATTGCTTTTACTTTAGTCCCTTTCGAAACATTTACAAGTGGCTCAATGACAACTTTTATGTTATTTGGAAGATTATCTACAATGACTTCATTTGCCTCTGTTGCGATAATATTAACTTTTTTAATTCTAAGCTTATCTTTAGAATCTAAAACAAATACTTTATTTTCATCAAAAACAGCTCTTCTTGCTAGCTTAAATACATTTGGAGTCCCCCTCGTCTTTATGCGAGCATCTAAGTACATTCCATCATAAACTGTAATTGCATCCGCATTTATTGTTGAGAATATAGATATATTCTGTGTGTTTTGATTTACAAAGCTACCTTTCCTAATAATCTTTCCAAAAAATAGTTGTCCATTTTCAATGAATTCAACTTTATCCCCGATATTTATAAACTTTAACTCTGAAGCATTTACTGTTAACTCAATTTCCATGTTACCTTTACGAATAAAATCAACAACAGGACTACCTGGATTAACATTGCCTCCAATATCTGTATATGATTTTGTGATTATTCCATCAAATGGAGCAAGAACTGCATATTTTTTTAATTTTTCTTCATCTGATTTAATAGAAAGGTACTCTGCTAATATTGATCTAGAAATAATATAGTTTTTTTCTTTGGATGAGTTAGTTTTTGGAAAAAGTGGTAAGTTATTATCCATAGTAATAGCATTAAAGAAATCGTTCCATTTTTCGTATTCACTTTTAAAATCAAGTTTAATATCAGCAAGATTAGAAGATATTAAGCTCATAAACCTGCTTTTTTTAGAATTTATTAAAAGTAAAAGGTCATTATTTTCCACTTTAAAAATTATTTCACCCTTATTTATTTCACTACCCTTTTTAAACTTATTATTTCCAATTAATACTCCTTGTACTTCAGATAAAATTGTAATATTATTAGAGGTGACAACTCTTCCTGAACTACTAATATTATTTTTAACTAATGAATTATTTACTTTTGAAACAAGTACTGACTTTATCTGTTGTTCATGTGTTTCAGAAGATCTTGCATTAGCTGTTCTAATTGCCTCTGCATTTGATACGCCATAATTTTTCCCTGCATTATAGCTCAGTGAAGAAACTACTACAAAAAGAACAAGTAGAACGACACTAGATATGATAATTAATATTTTTCGAATATTCATATTTTTATTTTTTTATTAATGTTTCAAATGTTAACCATAATTTTTCACCATCCATTTGTAAGCTTGATTTAAAATTTGATAGCTTCCATGATAAAATTGTGGTTCTTATACCACCAAGAATGATTGTAGCGATCTGTTTTGAATCTATGTCATTTCTAATGCACCCTTCATGTTGACCGCTTTTTATAAGAGAATTTATTTTTTCTACTCTTTCTTCAAGTGCACTACTAACGCATGCAGATAATACAGAATCATATTGAAATGAAGTTTCAGAAAATATAATCATTACGAGCTCTGGATTATTTTCAATGTGCTTAAATTTAAACTTCAAAATTTCTTGAAATTTACAAACTGCATTATTATTTGATTCAATAATTTTCTTTACGCCTAGTTCCACTATTTCTCGATGATATAATAGAAGTGCTTTTATTATTTCAGTCTTATCTTTAAAATGTCTATAAAGAGCTGGCTCAGAAAACAACATTTTTTTGGCAAGATTTTTGATTGTAAGAGTTTGTATACCTTTTTCTCCAATCAATGATTTTGAAGCATCTAATATCTCAATTTGTCTACTTGTAAAATTCACATTGCAAAAATAAATAAAAGTTAGTAATTGCTAACAAGTTTATTATTAAAAAAAAGAAAAAAGCTTTTAAGGTTAAGATTAATTAACTTGGTCAATAATAAATAAAAGAGCTAATAGAATAAATACAGGAATTATAACCTCTAAAAGTCCTAAGATTAATCCTACAATTGCTAAAGCTTTAGGTTTCTTTTTCAATCCAATTGCACCAAATATTACAGCTAAGATTCCAAAGCTAAAAGCAATAATGTATAATTCTGTTGTAAAATATAGTATTGAACTGGTGATAGCAGATGCAAAAGAAAGATACCCATGAGGGGCATGTTTTTCTTCAAGATTTTCTAGATAAGGGTAGGTGAGGGGTTTACTTTCCGATACAGAAAGTAAAGTTAGTAATCTAAAAGCTTGATTATTAATACTTAATGAATATTTATAGGTTTTAATAAAGAAAATTAGCAACAAAAAGTATCTAAGAGTTGTTAATAATTATAGATATTAATGATCAAAATTAACAGTGAATATATCATTTAAAATCAATTAATTCTTCAATTTCTTCACCCTTTGAGTCTACAAATGTAATTTTAATATCCATTGGCTCTGACTCTATTATCTCTTCATAAGCTTTTACTTTTCCAATAGAATAGGGAAGAAGCTTTGTTATTGCATTGATATACTCTGTAGGAGAGTCTATCTTATCAAGCATCTCCTTTATCTTATTTCCGTCAATAGCGTTGCTTATATGCTCTCTAATGAGCTTTGTAGTAGTACTTACTGAACCTTTAGGTCTTCCTATAGGGTTTCCGCTTGTTCCTTTCTTAAATGGCATAGTCTTTTACTATAGATATAGAAAAAAGGCTAATTTGTTTTAAATTCGATTG